>CBKZPU010000037.1:0-33287 GCA_966696705.1 uncultured Verrucomicrobiaceae bacterium
ATGGACGCGGATGGACGCGGAACCTGGAACTGCCAAAACGCCTCGGGATCTCCTGCCTTTTTTCGTTCCGGGCCTCGTCCGATTTCCGCCTTCCCAAATGTGGATGCCTTGGCGGAGACGTTCTTGCGTCTTGATGGACGGTGGCCTCCGGCGCTATCTGCCTTTTCCCGATGGAGATCCGGAGCTTCCTTTCCTGCCTGACCGCGCTGGTGGTGGCGCTCGTGCCGGCCGTGGCGGAGGTCCCGCTCCACCCCAAGGCCGGCGTCGGATCCTGGATCTGGGACCAACAAATGGCGGACCGGCAGCAGGTCCGCTTCGTGCGGGCCTTCGAGATCCCGCGTGGCGCCGAGGTGACTTCGGCGCGGCTGCGGATGACCGCGGACAACTCCTATCAGGTCTTTCTCGACGGCCAGCCGGTCGGCGCGGGAGGCGATTGGCGCGTGCTCATCGAATACGACCTGAAGCTCCTGCTCCACCCCGGCGAGCACGTTCTCGCGGTGAACGCGCTGAACGACTTCGACGTGGCCGGCCTGCTCCTCGGCCTGCGGGTGGAGCTGAGCGACGGCCGGGTGATCGAGATCGCCTCGGACGATTCATGGAAGATCGCGCCGCAGCATGAAAAACGGTGGCAGCGGAAAACCCGCGCTTGGGACGATTGGCCGGCGGCGAAGGTGCGGGATGCCGTGGCACCAAATTATCTGCCGCAAATCTATCAGGCGCCGGTTTCGCAGCCGGTGGAACTCGCGCTGTGGGAGCGGAAGTGGTTCCAGGTGTCCGTCGCCGCGGTGGCGCTCGCCGGCATCGTGGCCGGGCTCTTTCTCGGCAGCCGCTTGTTCCTGAAATCCCGCATGGAAAAGGTGGTCCGCCGCGAGCGCGAGCGCATCGCCGTGGACCTGCACGATGATCTGGGCGGCGGGCTCACGCAGCTCGTGCTGCTTGGCGAAACGTCGCGCCGCGAGGTGCCGGGGGACTCGCCCGCGGCGGAGGCGCTGGCGCGCTTGTGCGACCAGTCGCGCGGACTGATGCGCGGCATGAACGAAACCGTGTGGCTGATCAATTCGCGGCGCGACACGATCCGCGACTTCGCCTCCTACGTCGCCAAGTACGCCGAGAGCTTTTTCCAGAACTCGCCGGTGCGCTGTCGCTTCGACATTGAGGATGACCTGCCGCCGCTGCCCTGCGACATCGGCATCCGCCGCAATCTCTTCCTCGCGGTGAAGGAGGCGCTCAACAACGTCCTGCGTCACTCGCAGGCCACCGCGGTGGAGCTGGAAATCCACCGGCAGCGGAACGAGCTGGTGGTGACGATCCGCGACAACGGCCGCGGCTTCGACATCGCCAGGGAGCGCGACGGCAACGGCCTGCGCAACATGACCATGCGGGCCCGTGAAGCCGGCGGCCGTTTCAAGGCTGTGAGCCGCCCGGGCGAAGGGACGGCGATCGAGTTCCGCGTGCCGTTCGAGGCGCCGTCGCGATTCGGCATCGCGCGGCTTTTCCCATGGACACGACGGCGGCGCTCCGCTGAATGAGCGCGCCATGACCCGCAACAGTTCCACCACGCCGCCCGTCCACCGGGTGGCCCTCGTCGAAGACCGCCGCGAGGTGCGCGAGCGGTGGGCGAGTCTGCTGGACGAGTTCGAGGGTTTCTCCTGCGTGTGCGCTTGCTCGTCGGGCGAGGAGGCGCTGGAGAAGATCCCGCCGCTGCGGCCGGAGATCGTGCTGATGGACATTTTCCTGCCGGGCATGTCCGGCATCGAGTGCACGGTGCGGCTGAAGGAAGTCCTTCCGGACAGCCGCGTGCTCATCCTAACAGCCTCCGACGACGAGGAGATGGTGTTTCCCGCGCTGGAGGCCGGGGCGGACGGTTATTTGCTGAAGCACTCGACGCCCGCGGAGTTGCATCACGCCTTGCTCGATGTCCTTCACGGCGGCGTGCCGATGACCAGCGGCATCGCCCGCCGGGTGGCCGGATTTTTCCGCCGCCGCGGCGAGGCCCGCCACGAAACGGCGCGCCTCAGCCAGCGGGAAACCGAGGTGCTGGACCTGCTCGCGAAGGGCTTCGTGAACAAGGAGATCGCCGACAAGCTCTCGCTGAGCGTGGAGACCATCCGCAGCTACCTGAAGAACATCTACGAGAAGATGCACGTCCACTCGCGGGCGGAGGCGGTGGCGAAGTACATCACCGGCCGCGGGGGCAGCGGGCATACCCGCAGTTGAGGGTATTGGGGAAAAACGGGGGCGCTGCTACGGTGCACGACGATTGCCCGGATGTGTCGGGCAGTCGCGAACCCGACCGACCCAAGACCCCACGTGAGCCTTTCCGTCACGCGATTGCTGCTGCTTTCTTCTCTCGTCTTCGCGCCGCTGTTGCCGGCGCAGACCGCCTTTCATTCCTGGGCCGAGCGGCCCGTCATGGGCTGGAATAGCTGGGACTTCTACGGGACGTCGATCAACGAGGCCAAGGCCAAGGAGCAGGCCGATTACATGGCCGCCAACTTGTTGTCCCACGGGTGGAACCTCATCACCGTGGACATCCAGTGGTACGAGCCGAATGCCACCGGCTTCAACTACAACGCCAACGCCACGCTGGTGATGGACGAGTGGGGCCGCCTGACGCCGGCGACCAATCGCTTTCCCTCCGCTGCCGACGGTGCGGGTTTCAAACCGCTGGCCGACTACGTCCATTCGAAGGGCCTCAAGTTTGGCATCCACATGATGCGCGGTATCCCGCGCCAGGCATGGGAGCAGGACTTGCCGGTGAAAGGCACGACTTACAGTGCGAAGGACATCGCCGACACCAACAACACCTGCTCGTGGAACCCGGACATGTACGGCGTGGACCTCACCAAGCCGGGCGCGCAGGCCTACTACGATTCCATCATGGAGTTGGTCGCCTCGTGGGAGGTGGACTTCGTGAAGATCGACGATCTCAGCCGGCCTTACCACCGCAAGGAGATCGAGGCGATCCGCAAGGCGATCGACAAGACCGGCCGGCCGATCGTGCTCAGCACCTCGCCCGGCGAGACACCGGTGGACCGCGGCGCGCACGTCATGAACCATGCGAACCAGTGGCGGATCAGCGACGACTTCTGGGACAATTGGGGCGCGCTCTACGACCAGTTCCAGCGACTGCACGATTGGACGCCCTATCGCGGTCCCGGGCATTTCCCGGACGCCGACATGCTGCCGCTCGGCAAGCTTCAGGGCGGCAACAACACCGCCACGGGCCGGGTCACGAATTTCACGACGAACGAGCAGTTCACGCTGATGAGCCTGTGGGCCATCGCGCGCTCGCCGCTCATCCACGGCGGCGACATGACGCAGATGGATCCCTTCACGCTGTCGCTGCTGACCAACGGCGAGGTGATCGCGGTCAACCAATTCAGCACGCACAACCGGCAGCTCTTCCGCAGCGGCGATCTGGTCGCGTGGGTCGCGGACAAGGAGAACTCCACCGACAAGTACCTCGCGGTTTTCAACACGGGGTCTTCCGGCGCGAACGTTCCGGTGAACCTCGCGACGCTGGGCTACAGCGGTGCCGCGCAAGTCCGCTCGCTGTGGGATCAAAGCGACCTGGGCGCGTACAGCGGGACTTTCTCGCCGGTCATCGCCTCGCACGGCGCGGCGCTCTACCGGCTTTCCGGTGAAGTACTACCAACGCCGTGGATGACCGGCGCGATTGCCGGTGACGGCGAGGTCAGTGTGGGTTGGGACGAACTCGCATCCGCCACGTCCTACCGGCTGAAGCGTGCGACCTCGGAAGGCGGACCGTTCGTGGTGATCGCGGAGAACTTGGCCGCCCATTCCTTCACCGACACCACGGTCCAGAACGGCACCACTTACTACTACGTCGTGTCGGCCATCGTCTCCGCAGAAGAGACGCCCGACTCCGGTGCCCATGCCGCCACGCCGGTGGCTGCTCCGCAAACCGTGAGCTGGAATTATGACCGCTTTGGCACCGTCGCGGGCACCGCCATCGCCGGTATCGTGCCGGCGGCAAATTGGAATAACTCGTGGCCGTCCGATCCGGTCAGCAACCTGATCGACAGCAGCGGCCACCCGACCACGCTCGATATCAGCTACGGCTCCTACAACACGTGGAGCATCCAAGGCAGCTCGCCGGCGGTGGATGGCGATGGCACGTCGAACAAGCGCCTGCTCAACGGTTATCTCAATGCCGGGCCCGCCGGATGGAATCCGCCCACGACTCGTACTTCGGTCACGTTCTCGCAGATTCCTCACGGCTACTACGACATCATCGTTTACTTCTCCTCCGACCAAGCGGGTCGCGAGGGAGTGGTCACCGACGGGACGGCGACCTACCATTTCAGCACGCCGGGTCCGGCGAGCATCGCGGGCTCGGACGCGGTCTTTACCGGCACCACCCAGACCACGGATGCCGCGTGGCCGGCGGCGAACTACGCCGTCTTCAGTGGATTGACGGGCGAGGAGCAGACGGTCGCCGTGCAGATGCGCGACAATGACGAGTGGGGCGGCATTGCGGCGGTGCAGATCGTTCCGCAGGTCGATCCTCTGCCAACCGCGAGATTGGAAGTCGCGCTGCAATCCGGCGGCACCTCCGCACTGCTGTCGTGGCCGGAGGGGCTGGGAACGGTTCTGTTAGAAGAAAGCGGCGACCTCGTCGATTGGCTGCCGTCTGACCCCCAACCCGAGTCCAATGCCATCCTCGTGCCGGTGAACGGCGGGCGCCGCTTCTACCGCCTCAGCCGTCCTTGATCCTCCCAATGAAAATGAACGAACCCATGACCCCGAATCAACCCATGAGAGCCCTCCTCGCGATCTCGCTTGCGACCGCCACCACGGCCTCGGCCGCGACCGTCAGTTGGAACTACGACCGCAACGGCACCGTCACCGGAACGGCCGTCGCCGGCGTGGTGCCCGTGGCCAACTGGAACAACACCTGGCCGAGCAATCCGACGACCGACCTGATCGACGACACGGGTTCCGCCACCACCATCGACATCAGCTACGCCTCGTTCAACGACTGGAACATCCAGGGCAGCCACCCCGGCGTCGATGGCGACGGTACTTCCAACAAGGAACTCCTCAACGGCTACCTGAATGCCGGACCCGCCGGATGGGGGCCGCCGACCACCCAATCGTCGGTCGCGATTTCCCAGATCCCCTACGCGAGCTACAACATCATCGTTTACTTCTCGTCGGATGGTGCCGGTCGCGAAGGCGAGGTCACCAATGGCTCGACCACCTACTACTTCAGCACGCTCGGCGCGGCCAGCATCGCGGGGTCGAACGCCACGCTGACGCAGACGACCTCCACGAGCAACTCCGACTACGCGGGAGCCAACTACGCCATCTTCAGCGGCCTGAGCGGCTCCGCGCAGACGATCACCGTGCAGATGCGCGACAACGACGAGTGGGGTGGCATCGCCGGCTTCCAGGTCGTCGCCGTGCCAGAGCCGACGGCCGCGCTGCTTGGCGGGCTCGGTCTGCTCGGCCTGCTGCGCCGTCGTCGTGGTGCGTGAACCTTTTTCTCCCCGGAGCCGCGGCCCAAGCGCGGCTCCTTTCCCAACCCGAGAGAACCCATGAAAAAACAAATCGTCCTCGCCCTCGCCGCGACCCTCACGGCGCAGGCCTCGATCGTGAGCTGGAACTACGACCGCAACGGCACCGTCACCGGTAGCGCCATTGCGGGCGTATCCCCGGCCGCGAACTGGAACAACACGTGGCCGGCGAACCCGACCACCGACCTCATCGACAAGGATGGCCAGGCGACCACGCTCGACCTCGCCTACACCTCGTTCAACAACTGGAACATTCAGGGCAGTCACCCAGGACTCGATGGGGATGGAACCTCGAACAAGGAACTCCTCAACGGGTACCTCAACGCCGGTCCCGCCGGCTGGAACCCGCCGGTGACTTCGTCGTCGGTGAGTCTGTCGCAGATCCCGTATCCGAACTACGACGTCATCGTCTACTTCTCCTCCGATGGCGCGGACCGCGAGGGAACGGTGAGCGACGGCACCACTACCTATCATTTCAAAACGCTGGGTGCCGCCAGCATCACTGGCAGCAACGCCACCCTCACGCAAGCCACCGATACCACGGAGGCGGGCTATCTCGTCGGAGCGAATTACGCGATCTTCAGCGGGCTTTCGGGAGCCACTCAGACGATCACCGTGCAAATGCGCGACAATGACGAATGGGCGGGCATCGCCGGCTTCCAAGTCGTGGCGGATCTCGGCACCGTGCCCGAGTTCGGCGTGCAGCCGGAGGACACCTCGGCCGCCGTGGGAACCACCGCGACCCTCACCGCCTCCGCCGTCGCCGACCCGTCGCCGACCTACCAGTGGGAATATTCCGCCAATGGCACCACCGGATGGACCGCGATTCCGGATCAGACGGCCGCCTCGCTGGTGCTCAACGGCATCACGTTGGCTGACGAGGGCTTCTACCGCGTCATCGCGACCAACACCAACAGCTCGGTCCCGAGCGACACCGCGTTCCTCGATGTCTTCTACGCGCCGCCAACGATCGTCGCCGATCCCGCGGACGCGTATGCGCAGTATGGCTCGACCGTTCAGCTCGCCGTCTCCGCCACCGGTTACGAGACACTGAGCTACCAGTGGTACAAGGACAGCGTTCTCTTGAGCGGCGAGACCAACGACACGCTCGTCCTTTCCAACGTGGATGCCGACGATGCCGGCCTCTATTTCGTGGAGGTCACCGACAGTGTGCAGGCGGGCCTCACGACGGTGTCTAGCAATGCGACCGTGGTGACTTTCCCTGCCTGGAGCGGCTTGGTCAGCCACGATCCCTTCGACACGGCCGCCGGCTATGCGATTGGCGAACTGCCGCTGCAGAATCCCGCGATCACGGGCTACACCGAAGCGTGGACTGACGTTGACTTTGGCAATGCCGAGCCGGAGGTGATGGCCGGATCCCTGACCTATGCCAACCCGCTTTACCTCGTTTCGTCCGGCGATCATGTCGGGAAGGCGGCGGACACCGCGGGGATCGGCGCGGACAACAGCGGCCGCACCTACCGCAAGCTCGCACCCGCGCAAGTCGTGGCCGGCAACACCACCGGAGTCCGCTACCTGAGCTGGCTGTATCGCAACGGCAACGAGAACGCCGTGGCCCAGCCCCACGTCCACTCGGTGCTGTCTCTCTATCAGGATACCGGCGGCGCGAGTCCGTCCGGCGATGCCGCGCGGCGCACCTTCGAGGCAGGCATTTCCGACGCCGACTTCGCCACCACCAACTTCGGCTTCCGTTACAACGATTCGCAGGTCGGAGACCTCGGCGTGACGGTCGATGCCAATGTCCACCTGTTCGTCGTGAAGCTCGACCTCAGCGACACGGCCGGCGGCGACAGTCTCACCGTGTGGATCGATCCCGCGCTTGGTTCCGGCGAACCGGCCGGTGGCAGCTCGCTCAGCGGTCTCGACATCGCCTTCGACTCGCTGGCGTTCTCCGACTACGCGAGCAACTCGGTCGCGTGGGACGAGGTGCGTTGGGGCAGCAGCTTTGACAGCGTGACGCTCAACCCGAATCCGGGGTCCGACTTCGCGTCATGGATCGCCGGCTACCCGGGTGTCGGAGCGGAGTCGGACTTCGAGGACGATGCCGATGACGATGGCTTGGCCAATGGCGTGGAAAACTACTTCGGCACCGATCCATCCGCGTCGAACGCAGGCATCACTCAAGTCGCGAAAAGCGGCAGCACGGTGACCTTCGTGCATCCGCAGAATGCCGCGCCGGCCAGCGACGTGAGCGCGGCGTATCATTGGAGCACGGATCTCGCGAACTGGCACGCCAGCGGCGAGGCGAGCGGTGGCACCACGGTCACCTTCGCCGCCAGTCCGAACACGCCTTCGACCGGCGTCACGACCGTGACGGCGACCCTCACCGGGACGACTCCCGCCAAGGTCTTCACGCGGCTCGTGGTTTCCCAAGATCCGTAGTCCGGGTTCTACGGAGGAGTGGAAAAGCGGTCGCGCTCCCCGGGCGTCGGGTTCGCCCGGGCGCGCGACCGCACACTGGAGATCTTCTTGATGACCATGTTCGCCGCGGGCCAAGATTCGGACGATGCGTGCGGTGTTTCTCATCGTTTCCTTCGGCACGATGCTTCTCGCCCTGTGGGCCGGCGCAAACCGGGCTCGCGTGAAGTCGCCGCCGGGTCCGTTGGTATTGGCATGGATCGAGGTCAAATAGCTACCGGAGGCGGATCGCGACCGGATCCTTCCGCTCATCGAACAAGGACAGCGGAAGCTTGAGCGTGAGATCGGCTTGGTGCAGGACCGTTTCTCCGTGGTCTATGTCGCCGGATTTGGCATCGGAGCCGCCGGTTTGGGGGCGGGGAAGGGGATCCCCGGGCCGAAGACAACGGAATCGCGGAGCCGGCCAGATGCAACTTGACCTGAGGATGGGGGATCTTGTCGGATGCACCCCATGCCGTTCCCCCGTCTTTCCCGCCTCGTCGCCTGCGCGTGGGTGGCGTTCTCGCAGTGGCTTGCCGCTCAGGAAGCGACTCCGGAATTCGATCCCTTGGGCGAAAATGTCGTGCTGCCGCAGCTCGTGCGGGTGCAGGCGGAGTTCATCGAGGTGCCGCATGAAACACTGACCCGTCTGCTGCTCCAGCCGCGCGAGGGCGCCGACGACAGCGGCCTGAGGCAGGAGCTCGCCAAGCTGGCGGAGGAAGGAAAGGCGACGGTGGTGGAGACGATGCTCTGCACCGCCCGCAGCGGGGAGAAGTCCTTGGCGGAATCGCTCAAGGAATACATCTATCCGACCGAGTGGGAACCGGCCGAGCTTCCAAACGAAATCCACACCACCGCGAGTGGCGACAAGCTGACAGGAGTATCGCGGGACAATGCCACCGGGCCGACACCGACTTCGTTCGAAACCCGCAACCTCGGTTCCACCTTCGAGATCGAGCCGACGATCGGAGCGAACGGCAAGATCATCGACCTGCGGTTTCAGCCCGAGATCGTCTATCACGTCGGCAACGAGACTTGGGCCGAGTGGAAGGACAAGCGCGGCGACGCCTCGGTCCGGATGCCGACTATGTATAGCCTCCGCCTCACCACCGCGGCGACGTTGATGGCGGGCAAGCCCTTGTTCGTGGCGGCGCTGTCGCCGAAAGGCGAGAACGGTTTTCCGGACTTCAAGCGCAAGGTGATGGTCTTCATCCGCTGCGACATACTGACCGTGGGACGCTGACTTTTTTCGCGGAATGAAAGCGGCGCTTTTCCTGATTCTTCTCGCGACCGGCGCGCTGGCCCAGCAGGTCCGCGTGACCGTGCGGGTCATCGAGGTGCCGCATAGGGAGCTGACGAAATGGACGGCCGGCGAAAGGCCGGGCGGCCAAGAACTTCACGACCGCGCGCTGAAGCTCGCGTTCGCCGGAGGGGCGGAGATCGTGGACACCAACGTGCTGGTCGTCCGCAGCGGGGAAAAGGCCGTCACCGAGTCGATCGCGGAGACGATTTATCCGACGGAGTGGGAGCCATCGGGCATGGGTTTGGAAGGGAACCCGCTAGATTCCAAGGAGCCCTTTCCCATTCTTCTCAGACCAACGGACTTCGTTTCGTTCGAAACTCGCAATACGGGCACGACGCTGGAGATCGAGCCCATGATCCATGCCGGGCGCGGGATGATCGACCTGCGTCTCTCCTTTGAAATGGTGGAGCGCGCCGCGTTGGAGACATGGATGGAGTTTCGCGACGAGTGGGGCGACGCTTCCGTGAAGCGGCCGATCTTTGACACGAGAAGACTGACGAGCGCCATCACCTTGGCTGCGGGCCGCTTCGAGCTGTTCAATGTCTTCAACCCGAAGCCCGCGACGGTGCCGGCGGCGGCGACCCGCCAACTGGTCTTCGTGGGGGCCGAGATCCTGCCGACCTCGCAGCCATGAAGGCGCTCTTCATCGGCATGGTCTGGCTGAGTGCCCTGTTCGCGGCCCACGCCCAAGGCCCGCGGATGACGGTGGCGGGGACGCCGACGATTCTGGAGATCGAGGAAGCGCAGGTGGACATCCGTCTCGCCGGCGGCGTCGCCCGCACCGAGATGGAATTGGTCTTTCGCAACGACACTCCGAAGATGGTCGAGGGCGAGTTCACGCTGCCGCTGCCGGAAGGCGCGACGGTTTCCAGTTACGCGCTCGAAGTGAACGGCGCGCTGCGCGAGGCGGTGGCGGTGGAAAGGGACAGGGCACGGACTGCCTACGAGTCGATCAAGCGGCAGATGATCGATCCGGGGATCGTCGAGCGCGAGGCGGGGAATGTCTATCGAACGCGTGTGTTCCCGGTGCCGGCGAAGGGAACCAAGCGACTGCGGATCGGCTACGTGGAAACGCTGAAGCCGGAGCATGGCCGTCTCCTCTACCGGGTGCCGTTGGCCTTCCACGGCGAGCTGGCGAAGTTCCGTTGTGAGATCGCCGGTGCGGAAGCGGCGGAACTGAAGCTCACGGGGGAGGGCCCGTTGAGCTTCGTGAACACGAACGGCCGGCGGACCAGTGAAGCGGCGAAGGTGCGCTTGCAGGGGGCGCTGGAATTGCGGCTGCCCTTGCCAGATGGGCCGCAGATCCTGGTAGAAGGAGAAAAGCAGCCGGTTTTCCTGCTGAACGATGTCTTTCCCTCGATGCCGGAAGAGCCGCGTCCTCCGGTCAGGTCGGTCGTGCTGTTCTGGGATGCCTCGGAGTCTGGCGCGCGCCTCGATCATGCGCCGGCATTTCGTTTGTTAGACGCGTGGTTCCGGAAGCAAGGGGCCGTGAAGGTCGCGGTGAAGTTGCTGCGCGATGGAATCGAGGACGCGGGCATTCACGAAGTGGGCGGCGGTGACTGGAGCACGATCCGGAGAATTCTCGAAACCGTGGACTACGACGGAGCGACCTCCTTCGCCGGGATCTCGTGCGATGCGAAGGAGGCGGATGTCGCGATCTATTGTGGCGATGGGCAGGCGACCTTCGGGACGAGCACCGGCGTCATCGGTTGTCCGTTGCTGGTGCTCCATCGGGGAGCGGGGGAAATCGCGGCGTCGTTGCGCGGGGCGACGGATCGCACGGGTGGCATTGCGGTTTCCGTCGATGATGGTCAGCCGGTCGATGTGGGGTTGAAGGCGATGACGGTGCTGCCATGGCGTGTGACTGGAGTGAACGGCGCGGCGGTGGTGGACTTCCAAGTGGGCGAGGAAGCTCTTTTTCCGGGCGGGCCGGTGCGGATCTGCGGGACCTTGAGAACGGCCGGAGGCGGATCGATTGAGATCACCTACGGCGCGGGAAAAGAAACCCGGGCGCGACGGCAAGTGACATTGCCGCCAGCCATTCCGGACGAGGGAGTGGCACGCCGGCTATGGGCACAGCGGAAGCTGGCCAGCCTGGAGCGTGAGCCGGATCGCAACCGCGCGGAAATCGTCCGCCACTGCCGCGAGCATCGCTTGGTGAGCGGCGAGACCTCGCTGATCGTGCTGGAGCGCTTCGAGGATCACCTGACGTATGAGATTCCGCCGCCGGAGCCGGACTTGAGGCAGCAGTACGAGCGCGAGCTTGTCGCCCGCCGTCAGAGCCGTGGAGAGGATCTGGCCAAGGCGTGGCAAGCCCGGCTGGCATGGCACCGACTGGACTTTCCGGGACTCGATTACGTGCTCCTTCCGCGATTGCGTCAGGTCGGCGTGTGGAAGAACTCGATCGAGAAGGTTTTCCGCCCCGGCGAGTGGGATGCGAAGGCGTTTGCCACAGTCACCGGTTGGCACGACCGGGCGCTCGCGTTGATCGAGCGCCGGGACGCGCTGCCGGATGAGGCCGCCTATCAAGAGTGGCTCGCGCAGATCGACCGTTTGATGGAAGAGGGGAAGGGCCTTTCGCGGACACCGTTCGATCCGCCGCCGCCGGGCAAGCCGCTGGTGGTCTCGGTGCGCGGGCTGGTGGTCCGGCCGGGACAAGTGCAGGCAGACGGCAGGCTGACTTTGAAGGAATCCGTCGCGAAGGCAGGCGGGCCGATGTGGGCCGATGCGCTCGATCGCGTGGCCCTCTACCGGAACAGCGGCAAGACGGTTTACAACACCCTCAGCAAGCGCTTCGAGGACATCGAGCTGAAGCCCGGCGACATGGTCGTGGTGGAGGATGAGCCATACTCGGATGGCGGCGCCGATCCCTTCGCCGAAACTCCGGAGCGCAATCCGGCCGATGAGGCTCCAGTAGTGGAAATGGAAGACGTGTGGGAGTCGGAGTGGTTTCCCGCCCATGGAGGCTCTGCGGATGAGGAAATGGAGAACGATCAGCCTTCGAAGGATTCCCTTGGGGTTGTCGGTGTTGGCGGTCCCATGGAAGCCGGGATGCCGGACTTCGCTTCGTTCGATGAACGATTGAAGTCGGGGGGCGATCCGTATCGGGCTTACCTCGAAGCAAAGGACGGGAAGCTGCGTGAGGAGTTGTTTCATATCGAAGCGGCGCGGCGCTTGTTCGCAGCGGGCCATGATGTGCTGGGGATGCGGGTGATCTCCACGCTGTCCGAGCGTGGCCGCGGGCAGGCGGCTGCGTTCTGGTTGATGGAGTTTGGCAAGCCCGAGGCCGCGGCCCGGGTGCTGCGCGATCTTCCGGTGAGCAAGAATGCGTTGCCGGTGGAGTTCGCCCTTGCTGAAACGGCAGCCAGCCCGCGGGAGGCCGCGGATTTGCTTCGAGCAGCAGTGGGATCGAGCCAGTCGGTGGACGGAGCGGTGATCGCTCTCGCCGAGCTGAATCGCCTGGATCCTCAGGTCTTTCCGGCGATGGCGGAGAATCTGCCGTGCGATGTGCGCATCACCGTCCAGTCGGAGTTTCCTTGGTTGAAGCCACAGATGGATGTTTTCCATCCGGGCGGGGTCCTTCAGGACGCGTGGCGACCGGTTGCCGAGCTGAGCGAAGATTCTTCACCAAGTTCTCCGGACGAAAGGATGTGCTGGCGAACCAGTCCGATCGGTGGGCGGTTGAACTCCGCTTCCGGTATAGCCGAGTTCGTAATCCGGCGTGTCGTGCCGGGGCGCTATCGGGTGAGGCTCGTCAATGGCATTGGCACCACCTACCGGATCACCTTGCACACGGACTGGGGTAGGGATACACAGAAGACGGTGCGCACCACGAAGTGGGTGGAAGCCGGTAGGCGGGGTTTCGTAGCCGAGATGCAGTTCGAGTTCCGTCCGTCGGGGAAGTAGCCGCCGTTTCCCGGCTTGGAAAGCAGCGGAATCCGGCTATCCGTAGCAGGATGAAGCGGGTGCTGGCGTCGCTGCTGCTGGGGGGCGTGCTTGTGGAGAGCGCGCTGGCCTTGCCGAACTCGGTCCTCGGTCCGATCGCCGCTGCGGACAGTCCGCTCAATGGCAAGGATCTCACGGAGGAGCTTTTCGGCGCGGGCGTGTGGGATGGCTCGGCGGAGCTTCCCGGCGAGTGGAACGAGGAGGGCCGGATCGCCACCACGACGATTTCCCATCTGCGGGCGCGGCCGAAGTTGTTCGGACACGACGTGGTCCTGCTGCGTTCGGTGACGCGCGGCGGGAAGCTGGAGTCGCTCGAGGCGACCTTTGTCGATGCGGGCTCGTTCTTCGGTTACTTCGACGAGGAATTGCCGGCCGGCCTGAGCAAACGCGAGACGCGTAAGGAGGTCGAGCTGCGGATGGCGGCCAAGCAGACCGAATTCGCGAAGATCTACACCGACGCCCACGCCGACCTGCGCACCGCCATTTCCGCGGCCTGCGGCGACACCAAGCCGGCCGAGGCGAAGATCGGCCGCACCCGCGGGCTGAAGACGCCGGTGGAGGAATGGCAAAAGAAGGGCAAGCACGTGCGGCTGTTGGCCGCGAACAACCGGCTGCTGCGGGTGAACATCGCGGCGGGCGAGTCGGACCAGTGGCTCGATCCTTCGATCGCGGCGCTGCCGGAGCGGGAGCAACTGGCCAAGCTCGCCGCGAGTGTGGCGCGCGCGGACGATGGCACGGTGAGCCTGTCCGACCTGCAGCCGATTCCGCAGGGCTATCGTCCGTATTGTGGGCTGAACAGTCTGGCGATGGCGGCCCGTCATTTCGGCCTGCATTTGGATGAAGACTGGCTGGCGGTGGCCGCCGGTTTCCAGAATACCGGCCGTGCCGACGGGGCGAACCTGGTGAAAGTGTATCACGCGGTCGCCTCGGAGGCCGGTTTGGGCCTCGACCGCACCACCAAATTCGACGCCTCCACCGCGGCGCGGGCGAATTCCCAAGGCTTCCCGGTGGTCGTGTGGCGGCGTTTCTCCCACGAGCGGAACCAGCTCCACAGCCGTTTCATGCGGCAGCTCGCGCGCGATCCCTCGGCCACTTTGCCCGATCCGGCCGGTGCCGCCGAGCGGGCGACGTGGCCGGGCGAGGCCGCTCCGTTGCACGCCTCGGTGGTGGTCGGCTATCACCCGGAGCGGAAGGAAGTCCTCTTCCTCGAAAGCTGGACCGGGCGCGACAAACCGCGCCGGATGCGGGTCGAGGAATTGGCGGCGACGACGGACCTGTGCTTCGTTTTCAAGCCCTGACAAACCCGGACACGCCGGGTTCGGGGGCAGATTGCACTCTTTCGAGCTTGGCTTGAAGGTCAATTTAAGCTAAAGGCCCCGCCGTGCCATCCCGGAAATCCAACGAAATCGCCCCTTGGGTCGCGCTGGCCTTGCGCCTCGTGCTCGGTGGCCTTTTCGCGTGGAGCGGCTGGAGCAAGGTCTTCCGGACCGGCCTCGACGAGTTCACCCGGGCGGTTGGCAACTACCGGATCGTCTATTCGCCGTGGGACGCCGTGGTCGCCTACACCATCCCCTGGGTGGAAATGGTGGTCGGGGCCTGCCTGATCCTTGGCCTGTGGAAACGCGGGGCGCTGTGGGCCTTGGCGGGACTGATCGCTTTTTTCGCCGTCGGCGTCGGCCACGCCTGGAGCAAGGGCCTGAACATTGCCTGCGGTTGTCACGGGAATCCGGACGGCTCGCCGATGAACTACACCATGAAGTTCGCCGAGTTCGGCCTGTACTGGCTGGCGATCCTGATCATCTGGTGGATTGGCCGGCGCGGGAGCGGTCACGTCTTTGGCGGGACCAAGATGAAGCTGCCGGGCTGAAACTGAAGCTGGCGCGGGTGAGGGGTTGCCGCCACCGCCGCCACTGCTACAACCCGGGCATGCGCTACCGCGAACGTTTGCAGGCGAGGATTGTGGCGACCGGCTCCCGTCTTTGTGTGGGCCTCGATCCCCGGCCGGGTGAGGGGGGCATCGAAGCGGTCCCGGATTTCCTGAAACGCGTCGTCGAGGAGACTTGGCAGCACGCCGCCGCCTTCAAGCCGAACATGGCCTACTTCGAGGCGATGGGACTGCGCGGGATCGAGATCCTCGAAACGCTGCTCGGCGAAATGCCTTCCGAGGTGCCGGTCATCCTCGATGCGAAACGCAGCGACATTGGCGAGACGCAGAAGTATTACGCCCACAGTTACTTCGCCCACTGGAAGGTGGATGCCGTGACGCTCAATCCCTTCCTCGGATACGATTCCATCGAGCCCTTCCTTGGTTGGGAAGGGAAGGGAATCTACCTGCTGGCAGTGACGTCGAACGCCGGCTCGGCGGATTTCCAGCGCCAGACACTGGCGGACGGCCGCTCGGTCTTCGAACTGGTCACCGCGCTTGGAGAGCGGGCCAAGGGCCTGCCCACCGATGTCGGCTACGTGGTCGGCCTGACCAATGCCGCCGGCGTGCTGGCCAAGATCCCGGATGCCCCGCTGCTGGTGCCGGGGCTCGGTGCCCAAGGCGGTGACCTTGCCGCCCTTGCGGCAGCCGCGCGCACCGCGCCGGACGTGATCAATGTTTCCCGCGGCATCCTCTATGCCGACGATGGCAGCAGCTACGGCGAGCGTGCCGCTTCGTGGGCGGCGAGAATTTCCCAAGCGTACGAAGAAGCTGTCGCGTGAATTCGTAGCAAAGGCTAACGTGGCAGCCCGATGCCGAGGAAAGGACATCCGAAGACCGGTCACGTGACGGCCCACTATTCCGGCCTGTTGCCGCAGAAGGGTTGGCCGGCGCGGAACTACAAGTTCTTCCGCCACCGCATCGTCCCCGGCATGTTTTCCAAGCGCGGCGGGGCGGCTCAAGAGCCCGTCCTGACCGTGCCGGAAAACGGCTGCGTGCGGGTCACGTGGATTGGCCACGCCTCCTTCCTGCTGCAATTCGCCGACCACTCGGTGATCATCGATCCGAACTGGGCGCGCTGGCATGGCTTCGTCAAACGCCTGCGTGAGCCTGGCCTGCCGCTGAAGGCAATCCCGGAGCTCGATCTGGTGGCGGTCAGCCACGCCCACTTCGATCACCTCCACAAACCGAGCCTGAAGGTGCTGCAAGCGCGCGGCGGCATCATCGTTCCGCGCGGCAGCGGGAGTCTGGTGAGGCGTCTCGGCTTTCCCGCCGTACACGAGGTGAAAGTGTGGGATCACTTCGAGTTCAACAGCCTCAATGTGGTCCACACTCCCAGCCACCACTGGGGTGCCCGTTACTTGCATGACACTCATCGCGACTACGGCGGTTATCTCATCGAGTCCGGCGGCAAGAGCGTCTTCCACTGTGGCGACAGCGCGTGGTTCGATGGCTTCGCGGAAATCGGCCGCCGCTTGCCCAACATCGACGTCGCCCTGATGCCGATCGGCGCCTACGACGCGCCCAGCGGCCGCGACGTCCACATGAACCCGGAAGAAGCGGTGCGCGCCTTCGCCGAGATCGGTGCGAAGGTGATGATCCCGATGCATTACGGCACCTTTCCGCTCGGCAACGAACCGATCGGCGAGCCGGTCGAGCGCCTGTTGATGGAAGCCGACCGGTTGGGCATCAGCGAAAAAATCCTGATTCCCGAAGAGGGCGTGGGCATCGAGTGGTGAGTTGGATTGCCCGCCGGGACCAGTTGGGCACGAACGATTTCGTCACCATTCCGGGTTGATGAGGGCGCGGGCAGGGCCTGGCGGCTTCGCGTTGACGCCCTGCACCTTTGCCGTGGTGAAGGATGCGGCAGCGGTCATCGCTGGCAGCCACGAGATCACGCTGGAGATTGCCCGCAACCTCGCCCATCGCCTGTCATGGATGACCCACACCTGCGTGGAGCGGATCTGCGACGACGCGTGAGTATTTGTCGGCCTCTCATTGGACGGGCGCCATCAGCCGGGCGGCACGGCAAGCGAGCCGGAAGCCGAACGAGCGGTCCGTGAATTCTTCCACCTTCACTTCGCGTGACTGGGAGAAATCGAGTTCCAGCATGTGCGCCACCTCGTCGGCAAACGCCGGGTCCGGCGACAGCGCGGAGATTTCGAAGTTCAGGCGGAACGAGCGGTTGTCCAGATTGGCCGTTCCCACGCAGGCGAGCTGGTCGCTCAGCATGACCTTCTGGTGGAGGAAGCCGCGGGTATAGCGGAAGAGCTTAATGCCGCAGGCGATGGCCGGCTCGAAGTAGGTGAAGGCGGAGAGCCAGACGAGCAGGTGATCTGGCTTCTCCGGGATCAGGATGCGCACGTCCACGCCCCGGATCGAGGCGGCTTGCAGGGCGGTCAGCACGCCGCCGTCCGGAACGAAGTAGGGCGAGGCAATCCACAGCCGCTCGCGCGCGGTATTGGCCATCTCGGCGACCACGAGCTGCCACGACTCCACGGGGTCGGCCGGCCCGGTCGGAATCACCGCGGCGACCTGGTCGGCCGTTTCTGCCTGGCCGGACCATTCGAGATCGGGAATCTCGTCGGCG
Organism: uncultured Verrucomicrobiaceae bacterium; assembly: GCA_966696705.1. Classification (GTDB taxonomy): domain Bacteria; phylum Verrucomicrobiota; class Verrucomicrobiia; order Verrucomicrobiales; family Akkermansiaceae; genus Haloferula. The sequence continues at coordinate 17,724 of CBKZPU010000037.1, forward strand.
GCCCAGTTCCAGTCCTCGATGAAGACCAATTGGATTGCCTGCACCGACGGGCCTTTCAGTTTGAGGTGGGTGTCGCGCCAGTCACCGAAGCGTTGGTCGCGGCCGAGGTACTCGTCGCCCACGTTGATGCCGCCGATGAAGGCCTCCTTGCCGTCCACGACGACGATCTTGCGGTGGTTGCGGAAATTGAGCTGCACGCGGGACACCCAATGCCGGTTCCTGCCGAACGAGGCGTGGGCGATTCCCGCGGCTTCGAGTTCCTTCAAATAGGCGCGGGAGAGCTTGTTGGAGCCGAGTTCGTCGTAGAGGAAATAGACGCGGACGCCGGCGTTGGCGCGGTCGATCAATGCTTGCTTGAAGCGCTGGCCGACGCGGTCGTTCTTCACGATGAAGAAATTCACCAACAGGTAGGTCTCGGCGGAGGCGATGGCATCGAACAAGGCTTCAAAGGTCTCCTCTCCATCGATCAGCAGCGTCAGTTCATTGCCGCGAGTGAACGGCAAGCCACCAAGGAACTCCGCCGCCCTGCCGAAGGCATCGTCCGGCTTGATCTCGTAGTGGCGCAGCCGCCGGTGCATGTCCTCGGCCAGCTTGCGCAGCTCGGCATCCTCGCCGCGACGGGCCCGGACGTAGCCGGAAAAGCGCGACTTCCCGGTCAGGTAATACATCGGCACGGCGATCCACGGCGCGGTGAGCAGGGAAACGATCCACGCGATCGTTCCCTGCGACGTGCGCACGTTCATCAGCGCATGGACGACGAGCAGGATGCCCAGCACATGAAAAAACAGCAGCCCCGCGGCGAAGATGGCGGCGACGGTTTCCTGGCTCGGCATCGAGCACAGTCTAACCGACGCCGCGGCTCCGGCCAAGCACTCGATGTGGCGGCGGTCCATGACCGTCGCTGGGTTACCCTTGGAAGTGCGACGGTCATGGACCGCCTCTACAAGGCTACTCCGGCCAATCGAGCAGGATGTTCCACTTGAAAGTCCGCTCTTCCGGCAGGGTCGGCGTGTTCTCGTTGTCGATCTTGTCGTAAACGTTCTTCGGCGGCGTGAGCACTGGATCCTTGCCGAAGATGAAATCCTGGTCCTCCACGATCGTCCGGTAGGCCTTGTTCAGGGCCAGTGCCCGCTCCTTCGACGGCGTGATCAGGTCATAGACGTCCTTGGCCGCCCGCAGCTTCTCGTGATCCAACGAGCCATCCGGCCTGAACCACTTCGCGTTCATCTCGTCGTTGTTGCGGAATTCGCTGCCGCCGCCCGCGCGGCTCAGGTAGGTGACGATCTCGCCGAGCGACTCGCCCTTGGTCGGCGCGTCGGGCATGCCCTTCAACTCGAGGTAGCCCCAGCCCTTCGAGCCATCGAGCTTGCGCGGGAAGCTGAAGGTCTTGTCGATGGTCGAGCCGACCGAGTTGTGGCAACCCATGCAGGAAAAGTTTTCCTCGTAGGTTATCGAGCGCAGCCGGCCCTGGCGATCCTCGATGAATCCGTGCAGCGCCCAGCCATTGCCGTTGTCGAGGCCGTGGTGGCCGAGGTCGTAGTAGGCGGGCAGGTTCCCGCGCTCCTTCTCCATCGCCTCCAACTCGTACTTCCGGGCGTACATCGGCTTCGAGTAGGCCTTCGCCTTCTTCGAGTAGCGCACCTCCTTCATCCGCGTCGAGGGGCCGATGCCGCCGTCCTTGCCGATGCCGACGTAGCGCACCGTGTGAAGGAACTCGGTCCCCTCCGGATAGAGAAAGCTCTCCATGGGCATGCCATCCGCGGCTCCGACCCAGCCGGTGATCTTTGCGATGCGGGTCGCGGAACCCGGCTTGCCGTCACCATCGAGGTCCTTGCCAACGACGACTTCGCTGACCGGTAGCGAACTGATGCTGTTCTCACCCTTGATGTTCGCTTCCAGGATCGCGAGGTTGGACCGGTAGATGTCGGCGGAATACTTGCCCGCCTTGTCGGTGCGGAAGATTTCCGGCAGGCGGATCATGACGTCGTCGGTCGAGCCATTGGTCGGCCAGAAGGTGCTGGGGAAGGGCTTGTAGTTGAAGGCGACCCAGTGGCTGCCGTCCTTGGCGAAGCCGTGCTCGTCGAAGGCACCCTTGCCGAGGTGGAGGTTCTTGAGATCGGGAATCCAGCCTTTGAAATCGGCGGCGCGCAGGCGTGAGGGCAGCTCGGAGTAGTTGTCGCCGGCGATGTACTTCAGGATCTCGTCGTCACTGATGGCTTTGACCCGTTCCCTGCGATCTTCGAAGAGGTTCTTCCAGTGGTTGGTCAGGCCGACGTCGCTGAAGCTATAGGCTTGTTGCAGGTCGGCGTCGTTCATCACGTTCTCGCGGCCGTCGATGCCGTCCTGGTGGCAGACGTAGCAGGGGTTGTTCCTGACCTCGGTGCGCGTGTAGCACATCGGCGGCACCACGCCCTCGGCGTTGTAGAGCGTGTGGACCGGTGCCACGGCCGGCAACCGCGGCAGCACCTCTTCGCTGGTTTTGAGCGTGTCGAGGATCTGTTGGTAGAGTGGGGCTTCATCCGCTTGCGCGGTGATGCCGAGGAGGAACACGGCGGTGAATGGGCGGGACAGTTTCATGTCGCGGTCGGTGGGCTGCGTCCGGTCACGTAAGAAAAGGCCAGTGGCGGAGAAATAGCGGCAATGGGGCGATTTTGGCACAAGGTGTGTTCGTGAGGACGCGAGAGCAGTAGGTGAAGCATGCTCGTCCGGCGGCTTCCGCGGTGTCACTACCACGCCTACGTCAAACAAGGAGGGCGGACCCTTGCGGGCCCGCCCTGGCGTATCACGGATGCGCTCCGTCGAAGCTTACTGGTTGGTGTTGCGCTTGCCCTTCCCAAGGCTCTTCACGAAATCCTGGTTCGGGATGTTCGCGAGGTTGAACATCCACACCGCGTCGCCGAGGCCGTTCGGCACGTTGGCCAGTTCGGTGCTGTTCGGGTGCATCACCACGGCGCAGAACTCAAGCGGATTGGCCGGGTTGAAGATCATGCCGGTGGCTTCGCAGCCCGCGACCTGGATGGTCATGAAGTGGTCCACGGATTCGGCCACGCCGTCGCTGTTCTTGTCGCGCAGGAACCAGATGTCGCCGCCGCCGGCATTGCCGTTCGGGGCGTCTTCGATCACGTACACGTTGCCCTGCGAGTCGAGCGCGATGTTGTCGGGCGAGTTGATCGTGCCGGTAGTCGGAGAAAAGCCCAGGTTCTTCGGAGTGGAGTTGTCGGCCATGGTGCGGACGATCGCCTTGCCGGTCTTGTTGGCCTTCCCCTCGAGGATCTCGATGGACAGCACCTTGTTCTCCGAGGTGACGGCGACGTAGATCATCTCGCGGCCGTTGGCGGCGCGGCTGACCGACATGTCCTCAGGACGGCCGTAGGGGGTGCCGCCGGCGTCGTCGGCGGCCTTGCGACCGGCCAAGCTGGCGGAGCCGACCGGGCCGTTGACGAACGGATCGGTGATGCCGGGGAGCGGCACGCCGTCCTTGTCGGTCAGCGGGAGCCACGTCGCCATGCCTTCGCGGACCGCGGTGGCGTTGGAGGCGGAGTTGTAGTTCTCCGCCGCGTTTCCGCCGCTCGAAGCGAAGGCGTCCACCGAGAGCACGAAGGATTGTCCCTTGGTGTAGTCGCCCGGGGTGGACATCACGAACTTGTAGATCGAGCCGGAGTTGTTCTCGTCGATGAAGTAGATGGTGTCGTCGAACTTTTGGCTGAAATTGATTCCCTCGTGGGAGACGTTCGGGATGCTGTTCAGCTCGCGGGACTGGATCTGGTCCGCCGGGGCGAGGGGGTTGAGGATCTCGATGACGCGGCCGTGGCCGGCCCATTCCTCGGCGAGGAAAAGGGTGTTGTTCGGCGTCCAGCGGCAGGGGTCGAAGGCACCGAAGTCGTTGCTCCAGTCGCCAGTGGCGCCCTTTTGGTCGCCGGCGAAGATCGTTTCGGCGTGGTTGTCGTAGAGGCTGACGCGGGTGCAGCCGGCTCCAATCGGAGTTTCGTGCGGGATGAAGAGGTAATCGCCGGTCGGGTCGTAGGCGAGCATGTCGAACATCGACGCGCTGGTGCCCTGGCCGGGCACCCGGATGATCGACTGGCCGGGGCTGAGGACCTGGTCTTCGACTTCGCGGAGGCTGATGATGTTCTTCTGGTGGATGCCTTCCGGGGTAACCCACGGCGACGCCAGTTCTTCCGGCCCGTTGGGCGCGACGACGTTGGCGGATTGGGTCAGCGGGGTGAACCAGACATCGGTGCCGGCCATGGCGGCGTGGCTGCCGAGAAGGGCGGCGGTGAGCGCGAGGCGGTGGCGCAAGGAGTGGAGTTTCATAGATACGGTCGCTGCAGTTTAATAGGTGTTTGGGGGTGGACGGTGGCATGGCGATGCCACGACCCGCGCTGATAGGCACAGATGCTTCCGTCTCGTGCATCGCTTTCGGTGTGGCGATTTTCTCACGTGGCAATTGCGTTGCAGGCCTTGCGGCGAATCCGGCATTCAGGTGACGAGGCCGTTGCAGGACCGGTCTCCGGAGGCTAGCGTCCCGCCGTGATCTACCTCGATGCCAACGCCACCACGCCGCTCCTGCCGGAGGTGTTAGACGCCATGCTGCCGTGGCTGCGCGAGGGGTTTCACAATCCGAACGCCAGCTACCGCGGGGCCAAGGAAGCGCGCAAGGCGATCGAGAATGCACGGGAGAAAGTTGCCGCACTGATCGGCGCGCAGCCGGATGAGATCGTCTTCACCGGCGGCGGCACCGAGAGCACGAATTCGGCGCTGAAGTGGCTGGCGCGGCTGGTGGGTCGCAAGTCGGGACGGGTCATCACCAGCGCGATCGAGCACAGCGCGGTGCTCAAGCCCTGCGAGACCTTTGGAGAGGTGGGATACCCGGTGACCCGTGTCGGCGTCGATGCCGGCGGGCGCTTGAATCTCGACGAGTTTCAAGCCGCTTGCGAATCGGCCCGGGAGGGTGGGGGATTCGCCTCGATCATGTGGGCGAACAACGAGACCGGCGTCATCCAGCCGGTCGAGGACGCCTGTGCCATCGCGAAGGAGCACGGCCTCGCTTTTCACACCGATGCGATCCAGGCGGTCGGCAAGATCCCGGTGGACGTGGGCGAGGTGCCGGTCGATTTTCTTTCGCTCTCCGCGCACAAATTCCACGGGCCGAAGGGCGTGGGCGCGCTTTACATCCGCAGCGGCTGCCGCTTCGAGCCCCTGCTCCGCGGCGGCGGCCAGGAAAAGGACCGCCGCAGCGGGACGGAAAATACGGCGGGGATCGTAGGTCTCGGAAAGGCGGCGGAGCTTGCGATGGAACGCCTTTCCAAAAGGGAGAGTCCGGCGTCGCTTCGCAATGCCTTCGAAGCGAAGATCGTCGGCGAACTCGAAGGGGTCACGGTGAATGGCGACCTGCTCCACCGTCTGCCAAGCACCAGCCATCTTTCCTTCACTGGCTGCGAAGCCGCGGGACTGCTGATCTTGTTGGATGACCTCGGCGTCGCTTGCTCCGCGGGTTCCGCGTGCATGACGGGCAAGCAGCAGCCCTCGCACGTCCAGAAGGCGATGGGCTTCTCCGATGCGAAGGCAAAGAGCAGCCTGCGCTTCGGCTTCTCCTGCCTCAACACGATGGAGGAAGCGATGGCCGCCGCGGAGGCGGTGAAGAAGTCCGTCGAAAAACTCCGCCGCGTCCAAGGCGGCAGCACCGGACCGGTGGTGGTTTACTCGCCGTGAGCCTCCTTGGTATATTGATCCAGCAGTTCCCGCTTCTCCTTCCGAAGCTCGGGAGTGGATAGCAGCTGGATCCACGGAACGAGCGAGGCAGGATCGGAGGGGGCTTCGCGGATAATCATGTAGGAGATCCCTTCGTCGCGGCTTTCGCCCGCCGGAAGCGTATTGAGCCAAGCATAGGCTTCCCGAGGTTCCGATGCGGACCACTGCTGCAGGACTTGGCGAACCAGCGTCTTCTGGTTGTCTCCCGGATAGGTCGCGGCCCAAGCGGCGGCAGCGGCCGGGTCATTCCGACTCCAAGCTTCGGCGAGAGCACTTGCCAAGGCCGGACGTCGTTCGGGCTCCACTTGACCGATGACATCAGCAGCTTCGGCCGGCTTGGTGCCGGCCCATGAGATGATCGCGAGGCGGAGGGCCGGGTCGCCGACCTTCGGATCCAAACCCTGAGCCCACTTGAAAACGGCTGCGGGACCTTCTTGAGTCGACATCGTGGCGGCGACCGTAATTGCCAATTCGCTCAAGTCGATTTCGCCGGTGGCTTGTTCGAGATGCTTCTTTGCGCCTGCCGGATCTTGATACCCCCAGTGTCTGAGATCGGTGGCCGTCATCTCGGTGAGGGGCTTGCCTTTCCATCCTTGGTCCGGAGGTGTCTGGTTGATGTCACAACGGATGGCAGTTCGCTCCCGTTCCGCGATGCTTTCCAGAATTCCTGCTTTGACGGGATCGTCGGGTAGGGTGGCCAACCATGGGTTGGCGTCTTCGGGGGCGACCGCGGACCAGCGCAACGCCGCTTCCCGGAGCAGGCGGTCGGACATCGTCTTATCCTGAATCGTGCCGATCCAGGCGAGGGCATCCTTCGGCGACTTGCTCGCCCAAGCGCCGGCCACGATCTCCATTGCGTGCAGCCGCTCGTTTGGGGGAAGATATTGATCGATCGCAGCGAGAGCCGCCTTTGGATCATATCCGCCCCAAGAGACGAAGAGGTCGGTGATGGCCTGAGTGCGGCTGCCGCTTTCGGGCATCGCATCCACGTGGGCGAGGGCTTTCTCGGGATCGGTCCGCACCAGGATGCGCAAGGCCATACCCACGGCGCTTTTGCGGAGGTCGCCGGTGAAGCCGGATGCCCATGCGAGGGCCTTCTCGCCATCCTCCCAATGCTCCATCACCGCGCTGACGACGAATCCCTGATGGACGATGGATAGCCCTGCGTCCGCCAGGGCTTTCGTGACCCATTCGGGATCGGTGCGGGCGATATAGGTGAGGATGAAAAGAACCTGCGAATCGCGGTCAGGGCCCTCGATGCCTTTCGCAGCAGCGAGCGCCGCTTCTGCGCCGTCCTTCTCGAAGATCGCCACCAATTCGTCCACGGTGAGCGACTCCTGTTGGCCGGTCTTGCGATCACGTGCAGGTGGACGCTCTTCCTTTGGGGCATCGGACGGGACCCGGTGGCATTTCCCGGTGGAGGGGACGGAGGTGTTGCTAGCAGCCGAAGCGTCGCGAGCTTCTTCGCGGTGGCGAAGAAGCAATGCCAATCCTGCTACGAGAACGAAGCCCGCGAGGTACGCGATGCGTGTAGTGGTTTTCATAGGCGTGGCCACGTCAATCGTTCGGTCCCGATGAGTGAGCGGGCCGTTGCTACTCAAGACCCGCGGGCGGGAAATCCCTTGGGAAAAATCTGACAAAACGCCCGGCGTAGGGCGAGGCCCGGATCACGTTTCGCCACCATCGGTCAAAATCCGTGTCTTCCGGTAATTTCATGGTTTGTTCGTTGCATGCCGAATGCCCTCGCGCACGAGACCTCGCCCTACCTGCTCCAGCACGCGCACAATCCTGTCGATTGGCTGCCGTGGAGCGAGGCGGCGTTCGCGCGGGCGGAGGCGGAGGACAAGCTGGTCTTTCTCTCCGTCGGCTACTCGACCTGCCACTGGTGCCACGTGATGGAGCGCGAGAGCTTCGAGAACGACGCGATCGCCGGGGTAATGAACGCGAACTTCATCTGCGTGAAGGTGGACCGCGAGGAACGCCCGGACATCGACGCGACCTACATGGCTTTCGTCCAGGCGACCACCGGTCAAGGCGGTTGGCCGATGAGCGTGTGGCTCACGCCCGAGGGCAAGCCGGTCGTCGGCGGCACCTATTTCCCGCCCGAGGATCGCTATGGACGCGCCGGCTTTCCGCGGCTCTGTGCCGAGATCGGCAGGCTGTGGAAGGACGACCGCGTCCGCATGGAGGACAGCGCGACGAAAGTGATGGCCCACCTCCGCGAGCAGTCATCCGCCGATGCCGTGCTCCATGGCTTGCCGCCAGAGAAGGTCTTCGGTGACTTCCTCGACCGCTGCGAGGCGATGTTCGATCCAGCGCTCGGTGGCTTTGGCGGAGCGCCGAAGTTCCCGCGGCCGGTGGTGCCGCGCTTGCTGCTTCAGCTGGCCGATCGCTTCGATGGCGACGAAAGGGAGGCGGCCTTGCAGATGACCGGTCGCACGCTCCGCGCGATGGCTGCCGGCGGGATGCACGACCAGCTCGGCGGTGGATTCCACCGCTACTCGGTGGACCGCTACTGGCACGTGCCGCACTACGAGAAGATGCTCTACGATCAGGCGCAGCTCGCCTTGCTCTACCTCGAGTCGTGGCAGGCCGCCGGGGACGATCGCGACCGTGAAGTGGCGGAGGATATCTTTCGCTACGTGCTCACCGATCTGCTCGATCCGAGCGGTGCCTTCCATGCCGCGGAAGATGCGGACAGCTTGGTTTCCGCGGATGACTCCGAGAAGAAGGAAGGTGCGTATTGGACTTGGGAGGCCGCGGAGATCTATCGCCTGCTGGATGCCCGTAGCGCGGCGATTTTCTGCGCCGCGTATGGTGTGGAGGAGAACGGGAATGCCCGGGCGGAGAGCGATCCGCATGGCGAACTCGAAGGCCGCAACACGCTATTCCAAGCAATCGGCCTTGGTGGCTTGGCCGATAAGTTCGATCTGCCTGAAACCGAGATCCAGGCGCTGCTCGACCAAGCTTCCAAGGTGCTGTTAGACGCGCGCCGGAAGCGTCCGCTTCCCCATCGTGACGACAAGCTCATCACCGCGTGGAATGGCCTCATGATCGCCGCGCTCGCCCGTGGCGGCCGGGTGTTGGATCGCTCCGATCTCGTCGATGCCGCGCGCGATGCCGCCAATTTCATCCGCCGCGAACTATGGGACGGCGAGAAGCTCTGGCGCAGCTATCGCGGCAAGCGCGGCGATGCTCCCGGCTTCGCCTCGGACCACGCTTTCCTCATTTCGGGCCTCATTGAGATGCATGGTGCGGATGGAGACGCCGGATGGCTCGATTGGGCGCGCGAACTGCAGGCGGCACTCGACCGCGACCATTGGGAAGGAAGCCAGGCGGGCTATGTGATCCGCGCCGAGCTGAACGGCGAACCCTTGCTTGTGATCCGCGAGGACTATGACGGCGCCGAACCCTCCCCCAATCACGTCGCCGCGGAGAACTTGCTCAAGCTCGCTGTCCTGTTGGACGAGCCCGCCCATGTCACCTGCGCCGAAGCCATCCTTCGCGCCGGTGCCCGCGTGGCTCAAACGCAACCCTTCGCCGTCCCCGTTCTGCTCGGCGCGCTCGACTTGCACCAGCGGGGTATCACGAAGATCGAAATCCGCGGCACACCCGAGCCTGCCTTGGCCGAAGCCATGCGCCGCGCGTGGCTGCCGCGCGCCGTGTGGACGCGCTCGCCGGGCGACGGGGACGTGGTCGTCTGCACGGATCAGGTTTGCCTGGCTCCGATCCGTTCTGCCAGCGAGTGGATGGCGGCGCTTTCCCCCTCGAAAAATGGCTGAATCGAACGAAACTTCCCGCCGTCCCAAGGTCCGCATGAGAGCGCTTTCCACCATTCTTGCCTGCCTGTGCCTCGCCGGAGCCGCCCAAGCCGCGAACATCTCGATCAAGAACGACACCGGCGCGCCGCAGCGGCTGGTGATTTATCAGAACGGGATGGTCGCGGGATACGTCGATCGCTTGAAGCCGGGCAAGACGCTGCTGGTGAAAGTCGATGACGCGGGAGGAAAGCCGTTGCTGGAGCTCAAGATCGCGGGCCGGGAAGAGTTCTTGTTCCTGCCGCTCAAGACCAAGGCCTACAAGCTGTCGTGGCTGAGGAATCTCTTCTGGTGAGTTTTGCAAAAGCGATTGCCGCCCGAGCTCCGGCGGCGTGAGATGAACCCATGCCGGAGCGCGTTTTTCTGGGCTGGGACAGGCCCTTCCTCGGACTGCTGACAGAGTGGCTGTTGGCGCGACGCGAGGAGCTGCCGGGAATGCTGGTCGTGGTGCCGACCGCCCAGGCGGGACGGCTGTTGCGTGAGGCGCTGGCCGAGGCTGCGGGCGGCTTGCTGGCCCCGAAGGTGGTGACGCCCGGGCATTTCCTGCGCGCCGAGCACGCCGCGCCGGAAGCCATCGAGCTTTTGGCATGGGTGGAGGTGCTGGAGTCGATTCGCGATTGGTCGCCCTATGCCGCGGCCTTTCCACTGCCTCCCGGCGAGGGCGAGGCTGCGGGGTGGGCGCTGGGACTGGCGAAGTCATTGGCAGGCATCAGGACGAGCTTGCAGGAGAATGCGTTGATGCTCGCCGATGCCGCGCGCCGGTTGGCCAAGACCGTGGAAGGGGAACGCTGGGAGGCGCTCGCCGCACTCGAGGCGAAGGTGGAGCAGCAATTGAAGCGCTGGAGATACGAAAGCCGTAGCCGGGCTCTGGCGCGCGGTGCCGACGTCGATGGCACACGTCGTGTCGTGCTGGCCGGCGTGCCGGACTTTCCCGTGGCGGTGGTTCGTCATCTTTCGGAGGCCATCGTTCTCATCGGTGCACCTGGGAGCGAGTCCTCACACTTTGACGAATTGGGCCGGCCGGTTCCGGAATGGACAGAGCGAAAGATCGCTTGGCCGGAAAACGGCAGCGTTACTCTCACCGCCGACCCCCGCCAACAGGCGGCGGAAGCCATGCAGCTCGTGGCTGCGGCCGGGACGCCATCGGACGAACTCGCGCTCGGCTCGGCCGACGAGGCGACGGCGGGCGAGTTGGTCCGGGCGTTCGGTCGCGGGGGTTGGGTGCTGCACGATCCAGCGCACTTGCCGCCCGCACCGTTGAAGGCGTGGCTGGCGGCCTGGCGGCAGTTCGTTTCGCGGCCGGACGCCGCGGCGGCGATCGATTTGTTAGGATTCGCCGAAACCGGTGCGCTGACCGGTGGCAAGCGCGCCCAGCGGGTCGCCGCGCTGTCCTTCGCCCGCGACCAGTGGCTGGCTCGCGACCGCGATGACTTGAAACGGATCGCCGCACTGACTCCCCGCAATCCGGAGGCGATCCAACTTGCGGAGGAAACGCTGGAGTCGCTTCAGCGCCATCGCGCGACCTTCCTCCGCGAAGGCGTGCATGCCGGCCTGGGTCGTCTGTTAGATCGGATTCATCCCGCGGGCGATCAGAGTGCCGCCGTCCTCGAATGGCTCGATGCCACCGCTTTGGTCGCGGCGGAGGTGAGACGCGAGCCGGGTTTCTGGATCGACCTGTTGTGCTCCACCTTGCCCGAGGCCGCGACCCATGCGCCGGAGGATCGCGTGCTCGATGTCCAAGGGTGGCTCGAACTTTTCCACGATCCCGGAAAGCATTTGGTCGTTTGTGGCATGAACGAGGGCCTGGTTCCCGGGCGTGCCAGCACCGATGCCTGGCTGCCGGAAGGCACGCGGAAGCTGTTAGGCTTGTCGCACGATGCCGCGCGCCACGCCCGCGACGCCTACTTGCTCACGGCAATGATCGAGGTCCGGCGCAAGGGCGGCCGTGTCGATCTGCTGCTCGCGAAGACCGGTTCGGATGGCGACGTGCTGCTCCCGTCGCGGCTGCTCCTGGCCGCGGAGGAAGGCGAGCTGCCCGTGCGGGTGAAGCAACTCTTCCGGGAAATCGAGCCGCCGGATTCGTCGCTCGCGTGGACGCTCGACGAGGCGTGGAAGTGGCAGCCGCCCGCCATCGACAAGGAACCTCGGATCGGCGTGACTTCATTCGCCGATTACCTCGCGTGCCCGTTCCGCTTTTACCTGAAGCACATCGCCGGCATGAGCGCGCCGGACCCCGAGCGGGTGGAGTGGAACCAGCGCGACTTCGGCAACGTCGCCCACATCATCGTGGAGCGCTGGGCGCTCGACGAGGAGGCCAAGGACTCCTCCAAGGCGGAAGCGATCGAGGCGTGGGTGCATGAAGAGCTCGACCGCGTGATCGCGGAGCGCTTCGGGGCGAAGGTGCCGCTCGCCGTGCGCATCCAGCGCGAGTCGATGCGCCAGCGCCTGTCGTGGTTCGCCCGCGTGCAAGCGGTCGAGCGTGCAAGCGGCTGGCGGATCGCGGAAGTGGAGACGAAGTTCGAACTGGAGATCGATGGCGTGAAAGTCGTCGGACGAGTCGATCGGATCGAGCGCCACGATGACGGCCGCCGGCGCGTGCTCGACTACAAGACGGGAACGACGGCGGGTGCCGTGGAAAGCTCGCATCGCACGGGAGTCATCGCGAGCACCCGCTTTCCCGCCCATTTGGAGAACGTGCCGCAGATCCTTTGCGCGGGCTCGGATGGGAAGACGAAGCGCTGGAAGAATCTGCAGGTGGCACTCTATTCCGCGGCGCTGGGGGACGTCGATGAACTCGGCTACTTCCAACTCGGTGCGACGGAGGGCGACGTGAGGCTTTCGCTGTGGGACGGCTTCTCCATCGCCGACCGGGACTCGGCGCTGGACTGTGCCCGTTGGGTGGTCGGGCAAGTGAAGAGCCGGGTCTTCTGGCCACCGGCGGAGAAGGTCGATTTCGATGATTATGCGCTGCTCGCGCTGGGCCGCAGCTTGGATGAAACCGTCGCGTGGAAGGGAGGTGCCGCGTGAGCGTACCGCCCATTCTTTCCAAGAACCTCATGATTCTTGCCTCGGCGGGCTCGGGAAAGACCTTCCAGCTCGGCAACCGCGTGATCGGCTTGGTCGGCTCGCGCGAAGTGGATCCCGCCCGGATCGTCGCGCTGACCTTCACCCGCAAGGCCGCCGGCGAATTCGCGGACTCGGTGCTATCGAAGCTTGCCGAGTGTGCGATGGATCTGGAGCAAGAGCGAATGCTCGGCGCCCAGATCGGCGAACCCTTCGCCGCCGGGAAGACCCTTGCGCGTATCGTCCGGGCCTTGCCGGTTTTCCAGCTCGGCACCATGGACGGCTTCTTCGCGCGCGTGGTACGCGGGTTCCAGTACGAGCTTGGCCTGACCGGCGGCACCTTCGAGCTGATCGAGGGACCGAAGCTTGAAGCAGCGATGTCCGGCATGCTCGCGGAGATCCTCGGGGCCGCACTGGATCGGGAAGGGGCGGAGGATTTCCTCAGCGCCTTCCGCCGCGCGACGATGGGCAAGGAAGGCACCGGCGTGCTGAAGGACGTCGAGAATTTTCTCGGCCACTGGCACGGGCTGTGGAAGTCCGGCGTCCCGCTCGATGGCTGGGGCGGCGAGGCGCTTTTCCGCGGCCTGCCGGGAGTCGAGGCGTGGGAGCGCGACAAGCGCGCGCTGCTCGCCGCATTTCGTCAGGACGGCTTGCCGGAGCCGGCGCTGAAGCTGCTCGAGCAATTCGAGATCCACACCGTCGGAAGCGGCAAGATCTCCAAGGCCGGCGTGCTTTTCGATCGCTTGTTGGAAGCCGTCTCCGGGGAGGGTGCAATCGAGGTGCCCTTTGGCAGGAAATCCGTTCGGTTCTCCGATCAAGTCTCCGGGCGCTGGCGCGAGCTGTTCCGGCTTCTGGCGGGGTGCGAACTTGCCGCGGCAGTCTCGCGCACCCGCGCGGTGGCGGAACTCGTCGCCAACCTCGACGACGAATGCGAGCGGCGGCTGAGGCGCAAGGGGCTGTTAGGCTTCGACGACGTGAAGGTCTTGCTGGGGCGCTGGACACGGGACGAGGAATCCCGCCTGCGCCGCGAGGCGGTCGATTTCCGTCTCGATGGCCACTACGATCATTGGCTGCTCGATGAGTTCCAAGACACCAGCCGGGCCGAGTGGGATGGCATGGTTCCGTTGTTAGATGAAGCGGCGACACGTGACGACGGCACGCTCTTCGTTGTCGGCGACCGCAAGCAGGCGATCTACGGCTGGCGCGGCGGTGACGTGACCCTTTTCGACGAGGTCGGGCATCGCTATGGCGGCGGCCTCGCGACGCGCACCATGCCGGAGTCGTGGCGGTCCTGCCCCGCGGTGCTGGATTTGGTGAATGCCGTCTGCGGCGACTTCGCGGTCATTGGCGACCTTTTCGGCGAGGAGATGACGCGACGTTGGCTGTGGGAAGAGCACGTCTCCGCCAAGCCGCACCTCACCGGTGAGGCGCGCGTCGAGGTGGTGGCGAAAGACGACCGCGAGGATCGCTTGGTCGGACTGTTGCGCGAAATCGGCATCGGTCAGAAGAACCTCACGTGTGGCGTTCTTGTTAGAACGAATGCCCAGGTCCGGGCCACCGCGGCGCTGCTCCGCGAGCATGGCTTCGACGTGATCGAGGAAGGCCGCCGCCAGCCGGTGGCCGACAATGCACCGGGTGTCGCGCTGTTTCACCTGATCCGCTGGCTGGCGGATCCGAACGATGCCTTCGCGCGACAAGTCATCGCGATGTCGCCGCTCGCCGCGATTCTCAAGGAGCGTCACGGCGTGCATTGGCAAGCAGCGTGGGAAGGTCTGTTAAATGCGGCCCGCGAGCTTGGTTTCGCCACGATGGTCGAGCAGCTCATTGAGCCGCTATGGGAGGACCTGTCCGGGTTCTCCCGCCGCCGTGCGGGTGACGTGATCGGCGCGCTGGCGGAGTTCGATGCCACCGGGGCCGGCACGCCGCGCGAGGCCGCGCGTTGGATTACGGACCTCGAGATCCCGCAGAGTCCCGGAGCCGCGGCGGTGCAGGTGCTGACCATCCACAAGTCGAAGGGCCTCGGCTTCGATGTCGTGGTGTTGCCCGAGATCGAAGACACGCAGGTGCCGAACCATGGCGACTTCAATGTCGCTCGCGGGTGGCACGATGCTTTCCCGTGGTTGCTGGCACCGCCGGCTTCGTGGGTTCGCTCGTTGGTGCCGGCACTTGCCGCTGCGGAAAAGTCGTGGGCGGATGACCAACGCTATGAGGCGATGTGCGTGCTCTACGTCGCCCTCACGCGGGCCAAGCGCGGGCTCTACGTCTTGCTGCCGGAAGTGCCGAAATCGCGCAAGGACTCCCACCAATGGGCTTCGCCCGCGAACTGGATCGCGCGCTCCGCCGGCGACAGCTTCCAGTCCGGCGACCCGTCGTGGTGGCATGACGTGCCGGAGCGCGAGGCCGCGGAGAAGCCGGCCATTCCCACCTTAGGGGTCGCGAAGTTGCGACGCTCCCGCACTACGCCGTCGGGAGCGAAGGCGGCCCACCCCGTGACTCCGTCGTTGGCGGGGATGGCCTTCGGTCGCGACGTGCACGCCATCTTCGAGGGCATCGGCTGGCTCGATGATGATCCGCCGGAACTGCCGCCGGGGGACGCCGGGACATTGATCCGCGAACTCCTGGCGAAGCCCGCAATCTCCACCGTCTTCGAGCGTCGTGGCCGCAACGTCCAGCTCTTCCGCGAGCAGCCGGTGGAAGCGATTCTCGAGGGCAAATGGCTCAGTGGAACCATCGACCGGCTTCACGTCATCCGCGGCGCGGATGGGAAAGCTACCGCCCTGGAGTTGATTGACTTCAAGACGGATGCGGTGGAGAGACCGGAGCAACTGGTCGAGCGCTATGCCGGCCAGATGAGCGCCTACCGCGAGGTGCTTGCCAAGGCATACGGCGGTGTGCCGGTGAAGTGCTTGCTGGTTTCGACGAAGTTGCGCGT
>CBKZPU010000038.1:0-33241 GCA_966696705.1 uncultured Verrucomicrobiaceae bacterium
GCCATGGCGCTGCTTTGCCAGATGGCCTGGAACCAAGGCGACGACCTCTTCGCCTACGACAACAACCGCGTGCTGCGCGCCTTCGAGCACAACGCCAAATACAACCTCGGGACCGAGGTGCCGTGGGTCTTCCACCGCAATGCCTCGCTCACCTACACCGAAACCCTCTCCGGCGCCAGCCGCGGCATCGGGCAGTACTACCAGTACGAGCTGGTTCACAACCACTATGCGAACGTGAAGGGCATCGCCGCTCCATGGAGCAAGCTCGCGATGGAAGCCATCCGTCCCGAGCCCCGGCCCAACGTCAGTGCCCACCCGTCGCAGGTCGATTGGTTCGGTCTCGGCAGCCTCACTTACGCCCGTGATCCCATCGCTACCGGCACGGCACCCAGCGGGCTTGTCGCCAACTGGAGCAAGAACCGCGTCACCTTGAATTGGTGGGGCAGCGCCACCGCGACCAGCTACCTGGTGAAACGCGCCACCGCTTCCGGTGGTCCCTACACCACGCTCGGCACCGTCACCGGCGCTGACTTGAACTTCACCGACACCACGCCGGCGAACGGGACGACTTACTACTACCTCGTCACTGCCGTCACCCCGACCGGCAATCTCGACAGCGCGCCGCTGCGAGTCAGCCGCGAATTGGTCACGCGCTACACCTTCGAGGGAAACACGAACGATGTCACTGGCACCCGCCACGCCACCGGCATGGGAGGCGCCACCGTGCCCGGCTACACCACCGGTCAAAGCGGTCAGGCGATTTCGCTCAATGGCACCGACCAATACGTCAAGCTCCCCGTCAGCTCCGGCAACTATCAGGACATCTCGCTCGCCACATGGGTCTGGTGGAATGGCGGCGCGAACTGGCAGCGCATCTTCGACTTCGGCAGCGAGATCGAGAAGAACCTGTTCATCACACCGTCCACCGGCGGGAACATGCGTTTCCACATCACGACCTCCCGCGGCACCGATGGCAGCGGCACGCTCAATGGACCGATACTTGCCACCGGCCAGTGGGTCCACGTCGCGGTCACGCTCAATGGCGACACCGGCACGCTCTACGTGAACGGACTTCCCGTGGACGCGCAGGTCATCAACGGCGTCGATCCGCTGTTCGCCCAGCCCTTCTGCTACCTCGGTCGCAGCATGTGGAACGGCGACGCGCGCTTCAACGGCCGCATCGATGATTTCCGCATCTACAACTACGGCCTCAGCGGCGACGAAATCTACAGCCTGTGGGGACAAGGCGGATCCAACAGCGCGCCCGCCTTCACCGCCGATCCGATCGTCAAGTCCGCCGCGACCGAAGACACGGCCTACACCGGCCAGACCATCGCCGGCAGCGCCACCGATGCCAATGGCGGCACGCTGACTTACTCGAAGGTCACCGGCCCCACATGGCTCACCGTTGCCTCGGATGGCACGCTTTCCGGCACTCCCGGAAACTCCGACGTCGGCGTGCAACTCATCGTCGTGCGCGTCACCGACTCCGTCGGAGCCACCGATGACGCGAACCTGTGGGTCACCGTCAACAACGTCAACGACGCTCCGACTTGGAGCAGCTCCTCGCTGACCAAGCTCACCGTCAGCGCCGGCCAGCAGTATCTCACCGCTTCGCTGGCGGGCGACGCGTCCGACGTTGATGCCGGTGCCACGCTGACATTCAGCAAGGTCTCCGGTCCCTCGTGGTTGGTCGTCTCCTCCAACGGCGTCCTTTCCGGCATGCCCGGTGCCGCCGATGCCGGTGTGAATACCTTCACGGTGCGAGTCACCGATGAAAACGGTGCGACCGCCGATGTCACGCTCACCATCACCGTGCTGGCTCCCAGCCTGCGTGCCCACTACGCCTTCGAATCGAACACGGACGATAGCCTCGGCAATCTCCACGGCACCGCCACCGGCACTCCCACCTACACCACCGGCCATGTGGGGAATGCCATCGTGCTCGATGCCACCGACGATTACGTCACGCTGCCCTCGAATGCCGCGGACTATCAGGACTTCACCGTGGCAACTTGGGTGAACTGGAATGGCGGCGGAAACTGGCAGCGCATCTTCGACTTCGGCAACAGCACCTCCAGCTACCTCATGCTCACGCCCAATAGCGGCGGCGGCATGCAGTTCGCCATCGTCCACGGCGGAGTCAGCCAGTCGGTCAGCACGACCGCCCTGCCCACCGCGCAGTGGACGCACGTCGCCGTCACGTTGAAGGACGATACCGCCACGCTCTACGTGAACGGCAATGCCGTCGCGTCGAACAACTCGTTCACGCTCAACCCCGGCGACTTCAAGCCAGCCGTCAACTACATCGGCAAGAGCCAGTTCGCCGACCCGCTGTTCAACGGCAGCCTCGATGGCTTCCGGATCTACAACCATGCGCTCGATGCCGCCGCGGTCCAAACGCTGGCCGCCGACGGAGTCGCCTATTTGAAGTTCGACGAAAGCAGCGGCACGGTCGCCGCGGACAGCACCGACAACGGCTGGACCGGCACGCTGGTCAACGGCCCGACTTGGACCACCGGCAAGACCGGCAACGCCTTGAACCTCGACGGCATGAACGACCACGTCACCTTGCCGACCGGCGCGATCAACGGCCTCACCACCGCGACCTTCTCCGCGTGGGTGAATCTCGACGCACTGGCGAACTGGCAGCGGGTCTTCGACTTCGGCACCGGCACGAACAACTACCTGTTCCTCACGCCACGCCACTCGAGTTCCGGCACGGTCCGCTTTGCCATCCGCACTCCCTCGGTTGCCGAGCAGATCATCAATGGCACCGCGGCCCTGGCCACCGGCAGTTGGCAGCATGTCGCCGTGGTGCTCGATGGTGCCACCGGCACGCTCTACGTGAACGGCGCGCAGGTCGGCCAAAACACGGCGATGACGCTGAATCCGACGTCGCTCGGAGCCACCACGCAGAACTACCTCGGCAAGTCGCAGTGGAACGATCCCTACCTCGACGGGCGCATCGATGACTTCCGCATCATCGGCCGTGCGTTGACCGCCACCGAGATCGCCGGCCTTGCCGGAACGATCCCCGCGCCCGGCAGTCCCGCCGCCACCGCCGGCAGCAATCAAGTCGCGCTGTCGTGGAGCGCTGTCAGCGGAGCCTCCAGCTACATCGTGAAACGCTCGACCTCCAGCAACGGGCCGTTCGTGAATCTCGCCGTCGGCCTGACCGGCACCAGCTTCACCGACACCACCGCGGTCAACGGCACGACCTACTACTACCAGATCGTCGCCGCCAACGCGCTCGGCGAAGGAATTGCCACGACGACTCTCGTGGCAACGCCCCAGCCCCCGGCGCCGGCAACGCCCACCGGACTCGCCGGCAACGGCTGGACCGGTGCCGCGGAGTTGTCGTGGACCGCCGTTTCCGGTGCGAGCAGCTACACGGTGAAACGCTCGACCACCAGTGGCAGCGGTTACTCGACGATCGCCAGCGGCATCGCGACGCCCTCGTATGCCGACACCACCGCGGCGGACGGCGTCACCTACTACTACGTCGTGGCCGCGGTGAATGGCGGCGGCAGCAGCGGGAACTCCGCTGAAGCTGCGGTCCTCTCGACCTATCCGGAGGTTTACCACAAGCTCGACGACGCCACGGGCACCACCGCGGCGGACGCTACTGGCAACGGCTGGGCCGGCACCTTGGTGAACGGGCCGATCTGGAGCGTTGGCCGCAGCAATGCGTCGGTCGATCTCGATGGCACGAACGACCACGTCACCCTGCCCACCGGCATCGTCAATGGCTTGACCGGCAGCACCATCAGCTTCTGGGCGAACCTCGACTCGACCTCGAACTGGCAGCGCTTCTTCGACTTCGGAAGCAACACGACGGTGAACATGTTCCTCACGCCAAGGAATGGTGCGAACGGCAAGCTGCGCTTCGCCATCACCACCGCCGGCGGGAATGGCGAGCAGCGGATCGATGGCACCGGCACCTTCCCCGCTACCGGCTGGCATCACGTGGTGGTGACGCTGAACGGCGCAACCGGCACGCTCTACCTCGATGGTGCGCAGGTCGGTCAGAACACCGCGATGACGCTGACGCCGACCAGCCTCGGCGCGACGACATTGAACTACTTTGGCCGTTCGCAGTATGCCGATCCTTACCTCGCCGGTCGCCTCGACGACTTCCGGGTCTATGGTCGCGCCCTGACCGCCACCGAAGTCGCCTCGCTGATGGCTAGCAGTCCGGTCGGCTTGGTCGGCACGCCGTCCACGCCCACTGCCACTCCCGGTGTCGGCCTCATTTCGCTATCGTGGCCGGCCGTTGCCGGCGCCAGCGGCTATGACGTGCTGCGTTCCACCGTCAGCGGCGGTCCCTACACGATCGTCGCGTCGAACATCACCGGCACCAGCTTCACCAATGTGGGGCTGACCACCGGCACCACCTACTACTACGTGGTCGCTGCCTACACCGCCACCAGCGAAGGGATGAATTCCCCGCAAGTGAGCGCCGCGCCACAGTAGGCCCGGTCGCGTTTCCAGCCGCCTCCCGCATGTCACGCGGGAGGCGGCTTTTTGTTTCCCGCGCGCGGCCACAGCTGAAAGGATAAGCCATGAAACGCGTCCCTGGCCGGATGGTGGCGGTTGCCTTGCTTGCGAATGCCGTTCACGCGGCCCCTCTCGTCACCGCTGGAAAGCCCGCGGAGCTGAGCATCCGCGTGGTGGGAGAAGGCGCGCTTCGGGTCACGCTGAAGCCGCTCGAGTTCAAGCCGGAGCTTCCCGGGAATCCGGCGTTGTTAGATCGAATGGATGCACCGCTCCTCCGGCTTCAGAAGATTGGCGAAGCGAAGGAGATCGTGGCCGGCGGGCTCAAGGTTTGGGTAAAGCCCGATCCGCTGACGGTCCGCGTGTCCTCGGCGGATGGCGTGCTGATCCAAGAGCTGGCGTTTCAAAATGACGGCAGCATTTCCTTCCCGCTCGATGACCAACCGGTGCTCGGACTCGGCGAAGGCGGGCCGATGCCGGGCAAGGACTGGCGGAACGCGCCGGTGCAATTCGACCGCAGTGGACACCTCGACTCGATGGAGCCGCGCTGGCAATCGGATGCCTATGGCTCGCGCAACCCCGTTGCCCTGCTCGCCGGCACGCGCGGCTGGGGACTCTGGTTCGCGACACCGTGGGGAAAGATCGATCTCTCGAAGCCCGACACGGGGAAGTTCATCCCGATCGAGGCGAAAGATCCCAAGGCCATGCGCCAGACGCACGGCAACCAGCAATTGCAACTAGGCAAGGGCATCCCGCCGATGGAGTCGTTTGTTCCCGGCTTGCTTGACGTCGTCATCTTCGACGCCCGCGAGCCCGCGGTTTTCATGAACCGCCTCGCCGAGCTCGCCGGTCACGCCGTGATGCCGCCGAAGTGGGCGCTCGGCTACATGCAATCCCACCGCACGCTGGAAGACGACTCGCGGATGCTGCGGATCGTCGATACCTTCCGCGAGAAGCGCATCCCGCTCGATGCCGTGATCTACCTCGGCACCGGCTTCACGCCACGCGGCTGGAACAAGAAGCAGCCGTCCTTCGAGTTCAACCCCGAGGTCTTCAAGGGTGATCCGGCCAAGTTCATCGCCGATGTCCACGAACGGAATGCCAAGGTCGTGCTCCACATGGTGCCGTGGGACCGCGACCGGATCCCGTTGTTAGACGACGCGCGTCTCGGCAGTTATTGGAAAGAGCACGAAGACCTCGTGAAAGCGGGAGTGGACGGCTGGTGGCCGGACGAGGGCGATTGGTTCGACCTGCACGAGCGATTCAAGCGTCATCAGCTCTACCACGACGGCCCGCTTTCCACGCAACCGGCTCGCCGGCCGTGGAGCCTGCACCGCAACGGCCACCTCGGCGTGGCGCGTTGGGGAGGCTGGGTGTGGTCGGGCGACACGCAATCGACGTGGAAGAGCCTCGAAGCGCAGATCGCGGTGGGCATCAACCATTCGCTCAGCCTTTCGCCCTACTGGGGATCGGACATCGGCGGCTTCTTCTCCACCCCGGAGCTGACGGGCGAACTCTATGCGCGCTGGTTTCAATTCGCGGCGTTCTGTCCTTCGTTCCGCGCCCATGGACGGACGTGGTGGACACGGTTGCCTTGGGGCTGGGGACTCGATTCGCTGGGGCCGGTGGAAGACAAGGAACCGCCGCTGCTTTCCGAGCTGAAGAATCCTGCCATCGAGCCGATCGCGCGGAAATACGCCGAGCTGCGTTACCAGTTGCTCACCTACAACTACACGCTAGCCTGGCAGGCCCGCGAAACCGGCCTGCCATTCATGCGCGCCTTGTGGCTGCACTATCCCAGCGATGCAAAGGCCCGCGGGGTTGGCAACGAATACCTGTGGGGTCGTGATCTGCTCGTCGCGCCGGTTTTCGAAAAGGGTGCTACCCGCCGCGAGGTTTATCTACCGGAGGGCCAGTGGTATGATTTCTGGTCCGGTGGAGCGCACGAGGGCGGCAGCACGATAAGCCGGCCGGTCGATCTCGCGACGATGCCAATCTTCGTCAGAGCCGGGGCAATCCTGCCGATCGATCCGATCCGGCAACACACCGGCGAGGAGGTGAAGGAGCCGCTGACGATCCGCATCTATCGTGGCACCGACGGCTCGGCGCGGATCTACCACGACGATGGAAGTAGCAACGGGTATCTCAAGGGCGAGTCCGCGGTGACGTCGCTGACGTGGGATGATCAGGCGACCAAGCTGACCATCGAGCCCATCCTCACCCCCGGACATCGGTTGAGGCAGCCGCAGAAGCTCCGAGTCGAGTTGATCCCCGGTGGAAGCGAAAAGCTGGTGAACTATGCGGGAGAACGAATTGCGGTAGAAATCAAGTGATCACGAGATCGAGAGCGATCCCGACCATTTGCCGCAGGCCCTGCAGGCGGAATGAATTCCGCGCTCCCAGGAATAGCCCCCCCTCACGACGCATGGCGCAAGTCCGTCCCGCGGACGCTTGCCACGCACGGTGCGAGTTCGATGGGCTTGAACTCCCGTTGGGTACCGCGATCCGGCAGGCTGTCGCCATCGACCCAGGTGCCCTTGACCAGCAGTTCGCGATGGATGTGGGGCAGGCCGAGTGCTCCGTCCTTGATGAGGGCATGCAGCATTTGCACGGCCGAGCGACCGATCTCGCGGGAGTTCTGGTCAATGCCGGCGCTGACCGGGCAATCCAGGATACCGAGCGCCGCGACGCCGACATCTTCAGGCACGCGCACGCCGAGGCGTGAAAGTGCCGCGGGAACCTCGGGAATATCCGTCAGCACCGCATCCGGCCGGTGGGTGACAAACCATTTGCAAAAGTGCTTCTCCCACGGGCCAGGATCGTCATTCGCCATCAGCAGCGGCGGCACGCGCAGGTCCTCGGAAATCTCCTGCTGTCCCCACAGAAAGCCGGCGGCAAAGCCGCGGCGTCCGTCGGAATTTCCGGCGAAGCCGATTCGCCGGTAGCCCTTCCGGCGGATGTTCCGCACGGCGACGAGGGCATTGCTGGTCTGGTCCCCGACCACCGCGCAGGGCGCGAACTCGCCGGGATCCGGCAGATGGGAGAGCCGCACAACGGAGAACCTCCCCCAGTCGAATCCCTCCCAGCCCTGCGGCATCGGACCGGGTGGCACGAGCAGGCCGCGGACATTGCGGGTCCGGAGGATGCGCTCGAGCTTTGGCAGGGGCAAATCGGGACCCACCACGAATTCGTCGAGCCGGTAGCCATGCTCCGCTGCCTCCTGCGCCGCGCCTTGCCAGTAGAGGTCGAACTCGCGATACGAGCGGAGTTTCGAGGGAACGGTCCAGCCATTGATCCACGCCATCGAGGCCTGTACCGGCGAGACCGTGGAAGTCTGCCGCAGGTGGGCCAGGGCCGTGCCGGTCGGATTCGGGCGGTAGCCCATGGAAGCCGCCGCTTGCAGCACCTGTTCACGCGTCCGCCCGGTGATCGACGGGTGACCGCGCAGGGCCATCGACACGGTCGATTGGGCCATGCCCAAGGCCTTGGCCAGCTCCTTTTGGGTGGGCGGCAGATCCGTTCTTCTCATGATTCCGATTGGGTTTCCTGCGGCAGGTGGACAAAGCCTAGGCCCGAACTCCGGAATCGCTAGTATCGGGCGGCACACGCCGTGTAGCTTTTCACCACCCCCATCCCAAAAGATATTTTTCCCCACCCTCGCGCCGGCCGTCAAATCCCCGCGAAAATCCTTTCCAATCGGCATAATTCGGGGAGTTCTGACCTAGGCACCCGTCGCCCCGGCGTCGTGGCCCGGGCATTTTGGTGTGATCTTTCCGCCACCCACTGTCGAATTCGTCCTCCGTCACCGGTTGAAACCCGCTCCCGCAGCGAAAAACGGTGGCGGTGGTGATGTTGCCGCTGCCGCCACGCATGGCACCCGCCGCCACGCTGGTGCCAGAGGTTCCGTTGAGCGTGACATCCACGGCGAGCGGGCCGTCGTTGCCAGCGTCGCTCCGCTGTGGGTGCCGTGGCAAGACCGCCGTCGGTCGCCGCGCCTCCCCGACGCGTTGCTATCGAAAGAAAGGCCGGGGCGGACCGATCGATCCGCCCCGGCCAAAGGCACCGCGACTTTTCCCGGTACCGGAAAACCCAAAAACCAGAGCCGGAAAAACCCGCCGGGCCGGAGAACCCATCGCGGGAAAACACCATGCCTTCAACTTCCTCGAAATTGATGCGTATCAGCCGCGCCCCGTGAACGCGCCGCCAAGAGCAGCCCCCTTTCTTCCATGCAAAGCGGGGCGAACCATCCGGTTCGCCCCGCCGCGGGAGGTTCTGCTAGAACGGCAGGCTCACGGTGTCGTCAGGGTGACCCGGTAGAAGGCCTTGCCCAGCGGAGCCGTGGAGTCGGTGTAGCTGGCGGTGCTGCCGCTGGCTGTCACCGTGCCGCCAAGCTGGGTCCAGCTCGCGAGGTTGGTGCTGCGCCAGACCGTGAAGGTCAGGCCATTCTGGGCCGGCCAAGTCAACGTGACGCCGGCGCCGGGGACGACATTGCTCTCGGTCGCCCTGAAGCGCTGGCTGCCATCGACGGGGCTGAAGCCGAGCAGATACTCCGCGCGGTTATCGGTACCATCGTTGTCCGGATCGCCAGCCGCGCCTTGCGAGGTGGTGTCTCCGAAGTAGGTGATTTCCCACGCGTCGGGCAGGCTATCGTTATCGGCATCGCCGGCAGGCACGACCTCATTGGTCAACGCATACTGGTGCCACGAGTTCCCCGCGGAATTCGCCGCGAACACGATCGTGAGATCGCTGTCGTTCGCCGTGAAATCGTACTTCACGTAGCCGGACTCGGGCGTGGCCGATTGATCGGGATTGAACGTCAGGTTCACGTTGGTCCCGTCGCCATCGAAGGTAAGCGTGGTGCTGCGTGCTCCCGCCAATGCCCAGGTGCGGTAGTAGAGGCGGGTGCTGTAGCGCGTGCCCGCGGTCAGACCGCCGAGGGTGATGGTCTGGGTCGAACCGACGACGGTGCCATTGATGTGGCTGAAGTCGGTGAGGATGTTCGCCATGTTGCCGTCGGAGCCGACGTTGGCCGGGTTGTTGTTGTTCTGCGGCCAATCGTTCGCCATCGACTTGTCCATGCGGAATGGGCCGCTGCGGCCACCGGTGTTGTCGATGCTGTCCCAGCGGTCGTTGTTGGAGCCGTCATTGCCCGTGGCCGGGACGCTTGCCTGATGGAAGTCGACACCATTCACCGCCACCGCGGTGACGGTCGCGCCGAAGTCGATCGCGTGGGTGTAGGTCTTGGTCGAAGCGATGTCCGATGCGGCGTCCGTGCCGGTGGCAGGCAAGACCACAACCGCGGGTGCCACGCTTGAGGCGAGCGTCGGATTGCTACCGGCGTCGAACTCCTGCTTGTCGGTGGAGCCGTCGCCGTCGAAGTCGGCGGCACCGTCGTTGGCATTGTTGGCGTCATCGTCGATGTCGAGGTCGCCGAAGTGGAGGATTTCCCAGGCGTCCTTGATCAGGTCGCCATCGGTGTCCGGCCAGGATGCGGCATTGTTAGGATTGCTGCCGGCGCCTTCCTCCTCCTCGTTGGTCGCCAGATCCCCGTCGGGATCGCCGGAACCGGTCTGGCCGAGACCCGCGAAATTAGTGATCTCCCAGGTATCGTCGAGCAAGTCGGCGTCGCGGTCCAACGGCGTCGAAGCGGTGGCACCGGCTCCGACCGGAATGCTGCGGCCATCCTGTTCGGCGAGGTTGTCGAAGCCGTCGCCATCCGGATCGGCCGAAGCCACGCCAGCGGCGGCGCTTCCAAACCACGTGGTCTCCCACGCGTCGAGTAGGCCGTCACCATCCGTATCCGTGAGATCCACACTGTCGGCACCCAGGTCGTGGAGTTTTTCGCGCTGCGCCTCCGCGAGGTTGCCCAGCCAGATGCGGACATCATTGTAGCGGCCATTGGCGGTGTTGTCACCGGCATAGGACGAGCGGCCGAGGGTGGCCGCGGTGTCGGCGAAGTTCGTGAGGTTGTTCGCCGTGCTGAAGGTGCCGCGGGCGGCACCGAGGTTGCCGGCCTCGGACGGAGCCACGTGATAGGTCACGCGGTTCGTGCCGAAGTCGCCCTTGCCGGGCTCGAACGTGAACACGATGTGATACTCCGTGTTCAGCGCGTAGGGCTGGTTTGTCGTGTCGCCGCTGCTGATGACATAGTCGCGGAACTCCACACGCGTGGTGCCCGCCGCGGTGCCGTTGGTCCAGTTCATGAAGAGGTTCTCGGTCTCGGCGCTGCCGAAGTCGAAGACCCGCGACCAATTCTGGATCGATACCTGCGATGCGAACACCTCGATGGTCGCCGGCACCGCACGGCCGCCGAGCAAGTTCGAGCCAAGCTTCACATAGTCCGAGGTGCCGCGCGCGCCACCGGCGAGCAGGACATCGGTGGACGAAAGGGTCACCGCCGAACTCGCATCCACGCCGTTCGGATCCTCGATCGTCGCGGGGCTGTTCGCATGGGCGTCCGGCCCCGCCGCCGAAGAAGCGATCGAGTCGGCGAGGCTGTTGTTGAAACTCCAGCGGTGGATGAGCTTCGAGGTCGTGGGCGTCCAAGCGGCATCGGTCGGACTCGACAGCGCCTGGAACTCGGTCAAGTCGTTCGCGCCATCGGCGTCGGAGTCTGCGGAGCCGTCCTTCGCCGCGATGCTGCCGAAGTATTTCACCTCCCACGCGTCATTCATGCTGTCACCGTCGGCATCCGGCCAATCGCCATCGGCCGACGGATCGGCAGCCTTGGGCAGCGTGTCGGCCACGAACTCCGCGAGATCCGTCGCGAGGTCACCATCGTAGTCACCGGTCCCATCACGGGCGGTGATGTTGGTGAAATGGGTCACTTCCCAACTGTCGAGCAGGCCGTCGTTGTCGATGTCGAGCGGATCGCTGTCGGCGTTGTTCGCGGCGGTGCCGGCTTGGAACTCCTCCAGGTTGGTGGCGAAGTCGCCGTCGAGGTTGCCGTCGGGGCCGTTGACGCCGTTCGGATCGTTCGGGTCCAAGCCGTTTGCGATCTCCCAGGCGTTGGGCAAGCCGTCGTTGTCGGAGTCGCTGGAAGCGATGGTGACGGTGATTTCGGAACCGGTCGCGGCGAAGGTGTAGGTGAAGCCCAGCACCGGGTTCGCGACGGTGAGATTGCTCGCGCTGCCGGTGAAGCCGCCGGTGTATTTGAAAAGCGTGTAGGTGCCCAGGGTCTGGAAGGCATTCGTGGTGCCGTCCTCAAGCAGCCGGACGCTGGCGGTGCCGAGGTTCAGCCCGGTGCCCGCGGTGGTCGCCTCGATCTGGTCGTTCGAGCCGCCGCCGGAGGAAAGCTCGATTTCCACGGTGGAGCCGGCTTGGAGCGCGAGCGACGGCACGGTCAGCGTGCCGATGGTGCCCGTGGACGGCGTCACGGCAAGGGTGGCGCCGCCGGCCACCGTGAGCGGCTGGATTTGCGCGTCGCCGTAGGAAAGCTTGCCGGCATTGACGGTGACGGAGCCGGTGAAGGTGTTCGCGCCTTTCAGGGCCAGCGTGCCGGCGCCGTTCTTTGTTAGGCCGCCGTCGGTCGCGGCGTCGCCGGAGACATCGCTGTGAAGCAGCGCGCCGGTGACGGTCACGTCAAAGCCGTTGGTGTCGATGATCGCGCCGCCGTTGCGGACGTTGATGCGGGCCGTTCCCGTGCCGAGGTCGAGGAAGGTGGCGCTCGAGCCGGTCGCCTTGAGCGTGCCGCCGTTGAAATTGAAGGTGCGGCTGCCGGTCGCCGCCACCGAGCCGATGCGCGGGACACTGAGCGTGCCACCGTTGAGGTGATACGTGTAGGCGCCGCTGCCACCCTGCTGCATGTTGAGGAAGCCGGTGCCGCCCTCGGTCGTGCCGCCGTTGCTGTAGAAGGTCACCGTGCCACCGTTGTGGTTCACCACGCCGGTGCCGGTGTTGTTGACGTTGGCGAAGGCGAATTGCGCGTTGTTGTGCAGCTTCACGAGGGCACCCGACTCGATGTTGAGCGTGCCTTTCACGCTGTCGTAAGTCGCGATCCCGAGCTTGCCGCCCAGATTGCCGGTGTTGACGTTGAGCGCGCCGCTGACGGTCATGGTGCCTTGCGCCGCTCCAGTCGCGCCATTGCCGCCGAGGCCGACCTCGACGTAGCCGGTCGAGTTCACCGTGGCATTGGCGCCGATGGTGAACGTGCCGGTGCCGGTGTTCGCCGCAGCGGTGCTGCGGGCGACGGCCACCCAGGTCGCGTTGACGGTGCCGCCGGTCATGGCCACCACGCCTTGGGCATTGGCGCGGCCGAGCAGGAAGTCCTCGGTGTTGAACGTGCCACCGGAAATGTTGATCGTGCCGGCGCTGTTGACGTTGTTGTCGCCGATCCACACGTCGCGGGTGTTCACCGTGCCGGCATCGAGATTGAAGGTGCCGTCGCCGCCGTTGGTGCCGATCACCATCGATGGGTTGGTGTGCCACGACTCGAGCGTCCCGGTCGTGTTCATGTTGAAGATCCCGTTGCTGGCGCCGCCGTCGCCGAGGACAAGACGGCCGCCATTGGTCGAGGTGCCGCCAATGTCGAGGCTGCCGCTGCCAAGTCCGAATCCGGTGGTCGCTCCGCCGGTCGCACCGGTGTTCGCGAGATTGTAAGTGCCGGTATTGGTCCCTTGCCCCGCGATGGCCCAGTTGTTGTTGCCGGTGGCAACCGTGCCAGCGGTGTGGTCGAGCCGGCCGGCGCCGGTAGTGCCAACCTTGATGTCCACCGGCGTGAAGGCGGAGTTCGCGGAAAGGGTCGCGATGTTGCCGGTGCTGGTGTTGACCAGCACGTTGTCGACGGCGGTGGGCAAGAGGTCGGTGGACCAGTTCGTGCCGGTGTTCCAGTCGGTGCTGGTGTCACCGACCCAACTGACGTCGGCGGCTTGCGCGGTGGCGAGGGACAGGATGACGGTGCCAGCACCGCAAGCGGTCAGGGTTCTTCGGGTAATCATGAGGCGTTTGGATGGATTCGGGTCAGACCACCCCGTCCGCCGGATCACGCGACTCCCCAAGTCCCGCTGCTTGCGGAGATGCGAGTCAACGGCGACGGAGAACCGGGAACTCTCCGGGAGGGGCCGCGACTCGCCTTGGGTCAGGCGATCGATTCGACGACTGGGCTTCTGTGCCGATCCGCTACCCGCGCCTTCCCACAACGCCAAATCCGGCGGCATCGATGCGTATCAAATGCCCGCCATTCCCGGGAATTCCGCACATCGCGACGCCAATTTGCGACCAAAAAAGGCCGCCCCACTTCGGCGGGGCGGCCCATTTTTTTCCGGGACCGCTCAGTAGATGTCCACGCAGTCGATGCTGTAGCCGGCGCTCAGGTAGCCCGTGAGGCCGCTGCCGCTGATCGGAATCACCGTCAGCGTGTTGGTGCCCGTGACAAAGGCGCTCGCCGGGACGCTGAAGGTGTAGGTCACGTTGTTGCCGCGGTAGGTGCCGACGGTCAACGTGCGGGTCGAGGGCTGGGTCGAGGCCGACGGGTTCGAAGACGTCCACGAGTTCACCGTGATCTTCGGCCGGGCATTCGAGTAGGCGCAGGTCAGGCCGACCCGGACGGTGCGGGCGGCGACTTGGCCGGAGGTGAGGTTGAACTGGATCGCCTGCGAGCCGTTGATGTCCTTCCACTGGTAGCAGGGAAAGGACGACGGCGAACTACTACCGATGACGTAGGTGCCCGGGGTCCACGACGAGAGCCGCGGGTCGGACGGGTGCATGGTGGTGATGCTGCCGCCATTGCGGAACTCGGCGGGGCTGCCATCCCAGTTTCCGACACGCCACAATGGCGTGACACTGCTCGGGTCGCCGGTGATGGTGATCGTGTTGAAAATCTGCGTGCCGCCGGCCGTGACCGTGGCGCTGCCGGTCCACACCGCGAGCTCGTTCTTATAGACCTTCATCGTGTACGTGCCGGGCCGCATGCCGGTGCAGTTGAAGTAGCCGTTGCTGGCGGCAGCGGCGGTGAAGTACTGCGCGGTGCTGTTGGCGAAGCCTACGGTGTAGGCGTAGTTCGTATCGCGACCGTTGATGCCCACGCCGGTGACGCGGCCGCGCCCGGCGGCATTGAGGTAGCCGGACAGGCCCATGTTCGCGAACCACGAGACATCGGGGGTTCCCGGGCTGCCACCGCCATTGAAGACCAGCGTGTAGGAATTGAGGATGCCGGTGCGATAGGCCTCGGTCTGCGCCTCACCGTAGTTCACGATGTAAGTGATTTCCTGGTCGCTGCCGCACTGGTTGAGCAACGAGCGATAGAAGGGACCGCCGGAGCCGCCCTCGTGATTGTCGCGCACCATCCAGACGCCGACGTTGGTGCCGGTCGCGCCGATGTAGGACCAGTCCTTGAGCCGCTGGTTGGAGTAGTGCTTCGAACGCGTCTCGCCATTGGCCAGCGCGAAGATGTCGCCGGATTCCACGGTCGTCGTGGTGTTGCGGATGTCGGACGGCGTGGGCCCGTTCGGCAGCTTCGCCTGCGGGATGCGGACGATGTAGCGGACGAGGCCGTGAATGTCCGGCTCGGTGGTGAAATAGGTGCCCATGTAAATGTGGGCGTAGCCATTCCGGGCCATGTAGTAGTGGGTCAGGTTGCCCGCTTGGACGGTGACCTTGATGTAGTTCGTGTTCACCACCGCCGCGCTGACGGATACCGCCGAAATGCCGCTGTAGAGGTAGTCGAAGCCGGAGGTCACCTGCGAGCCGCGGCTCTGGTTCTGGTACTCCACGCCGTTGTAAACGAGGCTGGCGATGTCTCCGGGCGACTGGGTGCTGGAGCCGTTGTCGGTGCGGCGGACTTTGAAGACGAGTCCCGCACCGGTATCGACCGTGTAGAAGTCGGTGGTGGAACTGAGCCCGAAGGCGGCATGCGCCGACGGGGCGGCAAGGACAAGAGCCGCGGCAATCAGGCCGCGGAACGATACATGGATCATGGGTTATGTGTGTGCTTGGGTTTGGGTCCGTCCGATCACAGGTGCCGCAACAATCGGGCGAAAGGTGTCGGGCCGCGGGGTCAGGGCGGCGCTTGCCCGGCGAGGGCGGAAAGGATGGAGGCGCGGCGGGCGTCATCGAGACGAGGCGAGTGCCGCACGAACTCGCTCGCCGCGGCGGGATCCTCCGCGAACCATTCGCGAGCCGCGGCCTCCATCGCAGCCGTGCGGAGTTGCGGTTCCTCGATGCTCTCCGCCCAAGCTCCCGCGACCGCCGGGCTGCGGTTGAGGCGGTCGCCCTGGATCACCAGACAGCGCGCGGCTTCGTCGCGCACGGTGGCGGGCAGCGCGGCCAACTCCGGCCACGCAAACAGGCCGCAAGGATCCTGCAACGCCCATCGCGAGACGACCTCCCGGAGCATGGCCTCGCGCAGGGCAGCGTCCGGGAAAGTGGCGGCCATCTCGGCAAGGTCCGGCAGGCAGGCGTCCGAGCCGCTCCGCAGCACGGCGATCAGGCACGTTTGCCTCAGACCGGATTCCGCGATGGAAAGGGCCGCCTGCCACGCGCCTCGCGGATCCGTCGCCGCTTGAATCGCCGACACCAACGGAAGGCACTCGTCCCGTTGCGCCGCGGGAAGCGCCATCGCCTCGCTCCATGCGTCGCGGATCCTTCCCTTTCGAGCAAGTCGGCAAACATTCTCTGCACCTTCCCGCGAGGAACGAACCGACCCGGTCTCCATGCGGCTCGCTTCTTCGGAGCCGTGGCCGGTTCGCGCCACCTCCCAACGCGGGGACGTCCCGACGGCGCTAAACAACCAGAGCCCTGCTCCGAGGCAGGACCATGCCAGAATCCGGGTTTTCATGGGTTTCTAACATTTGGGACAGTCGGGAAGAGTCCCGGAACCATCAAGACACCCGAACGGGTTACGCGGCGGAGTCACCGCTGGAAGGAAGCCGGGCGTCTTCACGTTCCCTAAAGGTGAACCCTGCCACCGTTCGCCCATGAGTTTCCCCGTCCGCCTCGCCATCTGCACCGCGACGCTGCTCGCCGCGCTGCCGGGATGTCGCGTGTCACCCGCCCAAGGCCCGGACGTCGTCCTGCCGGTTTCTTGGCGAAATGCGGCCGGCTTTCCCACCGCCTCGCCCGAGCGCGATCTGGCGAATTGGTGGTCGTCCTTCGGCGATCCGCAGATGACCCGGCTGATCCGCGAGGCCTTGGCGGGAAACCGCGATCTCGCTTCCGCTATCGCGCGGGTCCGCCAGGCCCAGGCTCAACGCGACGCCCAACGCGCCTCGCTTTTCCCCTCGGTGGACTACGATGGATCTCGTAGTTCGGGGAAGGCTTGGGTCGATGACGGAGCCGATCGATCCAGCACCGCCTACTCGGCGGGTCTGAGCGCTTCGTGGGAACTGGACTTCTTTGGC
Organism: uncultured Verrucomicrobiaceae bacterium; assembly: GCA_966696705.1. Lineage (GTDB taxonomy): Bacteria > Verrucomicrobiota > Verrucomicrobiia > Verrucomicrobiales > Akkermansiaceae > Haloferula. Next base: position 16,833 of record CBKZPU010000038.1, read on the forward strand.
AAGAACCGCCAGGCGGTACTGGCGGCTTCGGCCGAGGCGGAGGCCGCAAAGGAGAACCTTTATTCGGCCCAGTCGTCGCTGGCCTCGGAGGTCGCGCTCGCCTACCTCGACCTGCGGTCGGCGGAAGAGCGGCTCGCAATCGTGAAGCGCAGCCTGACGACCCGTGAGGAAACCACCCAGCTCGCCTCGTGGCGCGCACAGGCGGGAGAGATCGATCAACTGGAACTGCGGCAGGCGGAATCGAGCCTCGAGACCGCACGCTCGCAGATTTCCTCGCAGGAACAAAGCATCGCGCAGACAAAGAACCGCTTGGCGTTGCTGTGCGGCCGCGCACCGGGAGGCGTGTCTACAGGAGCCGGCGATATCCCCTCGCCTGCCCGTCGTCTCGCGGTCGGCATTCCCGCCGACACGATCCGCCAGCGTCCGGACGTCCGAGGAGCCGGCTACCAGTGGGTCGCCGCCGTGGCCCGCACCAAGGTGGCCGAGGCGGAGAAACTGCCAAGCCTGCGGCTGTCGGGCTCGTTGGGGGTGGACTCGCTGAGCAGCAACAAGCTCTTCAATCCCGAAACGATTGCCACCGGTCTCGTCGCTGGCATTTCCGGCCCGATCTTCGACGCCGGCCGTATCCGCGCGAATATCGTGGCGCAGGGCGCGGTCGAGGAGCAGGCATTGCTTGCCTATCAATCGACGGTTCTCACCGCGCTTTCGGAAGTGGAAGACGCGCTCATTGCCTGCCGCCGCACGGAAGAACGGCTGGCCACGCTGCAAAAGGCCGCCGCCGCCGCAAAAGAGGCTTCGAAGCTTTCGAGCCAGAAGTATCGCGCCGGGGTCATCGACATCACCACGGTGCTCGACACCCAGCGCAGCGACCTCGCGCTTGAGGAAAGTGTGGCCGCGGTGAAGGCCGACCGCGCCGCTGCCCATATCCAACTCTACAAGGCCCTTGGTGGCGGTTGGTCCGCCGGTTCCTGATCACCCATTCTTCATGAAGCCATCCGATTCATCGCAAGATCTCGCCGCCGTGCTGGAGCACGGCAAATCCCGGCCCATCCGCAAGTGGTTCACCATTGCGCTGGGTGTCGCCGTCCTTGGAGGCGGGGCCTATTACTACTTCAACAAGAACGGCAACGGCCAAACAGGGCCGGAATACGTGACGCAGCCCTTGGAACGCGGCGAGATCTCGATCGAAATCACTGCCACCGGCAACTTGGCACCCACCAATCAGGTCATCGTCGGCAGCGAACTCTCCGGCACCATCGCCGAAGTCTATGTCGATACCAACGACACGGTGACCAGAGGCCAGCAGCTCGCGAAACTCGACACCATCAAGCTGACCCAGCAAACCGAGCGCACCCGCGCCACCCTCCTTTCGGCCAAGGCCCGCGTCAGCCAGGCGGAAGCGACATTACGCGAGAGCGAGGCATCGCACGGACGCTTGTTAGAGCTGCACAAGCTCAGCGGCGGCCAGACGCCGTCGAAGGCCGACATGGACTCTTCGCTCGCCACGGTCGAGCGCTCCAAGGCCGACCTTGAAAGCGCCAATGCCTCCGTCGCCGAAGCCCAGGCCGCCGTGAAATCGAACGAACGCGACTTGGAGAAAGCCGTGATCCGCTCGCCCGTCAACGGCACCATCCTGCTGCGCAAGCTGGAGGTCGGACAAACCGTCGCCGCCTCCTTCACCGCACCCGAGCTCTTCATCATCGCCGAAGACCTGCGGAAGATGGAACTGCCTGTCGCCGTTGCCGAAGCAGATATCGGACGCGTCGAGAAGGGCCAACAAGTCGAGTTCACCGTCGATGCCTGGCCAAAGCGCGTCTACAACGCGACCGTGAAAAAGGTCTTCTACGGCTCCACACTCACCAACAACGTGGTGACCTACAGCACCGAGTTGGAAGTGAACAACGATGACCTGAGCCTGCGTCCCGGCATGACCGCTACCGCCGACATCTTCATCGAGCGGAAGAAGGACATCTTCGTCGTATCGAACTCGGCGCTGCGTTTCGACCCCGCGGCCGCGGCGAAACTTGGCGAAGATCCCGATGCTGGAGGGCGCACCATCGTCCAACAACTTTCTCCCGGAGGAGGACGCCGTTTCGGCCGCGGTGCCGGCTCCTCCCTTCCATCCGGACCCGAGAAAAAAGGCACTAGCGTATGGATCCTGCGCAACGGGGAACCCGTCGAGATCGAGGTCACGACCGGCCTCACTGATGGCAGTCATACCGAGATTTCCGGCGAAGGACTGACCGAAGGCGCGGACATCATCGTCAGCGCCAAGCCCGCGATGAAATCATGAGCAACCTGATCGAACTGCGCGGCCTGACGAAGACCTACGGGCGCGGCGATGCCGCGTTCCAAGCGTTGCGCGGCGTGGACATGGACATTGCCAAAGGTGAATTCCTCGCCGTCATGGGTCCCAGCGGCTCGGGCAAATCGACCTTGATGAATCTGTTGGGCTGTCTCGACACGCCAACCACCGGCAGCTATCGTTTCGAGGGCGTGGGGGTCGAGACGCTCAACAAGGACCAGCGCTCGCTGCTCCGTCGCACCGCGCTCGGCTTCATTTTCCAAGGCTTCAACCTGCTCGCACGCACTTCCGCGCTGGAGAATGTGGAGCTTCCCCTGCTCTACCGCGGCTACTCGCGCAAGCAGCGGCATGAAATGGCGCGCAAGGCGCTCGCCAGCGTCGGCCTGCCAGACAAGGAGCGCAACACGCCCGCCGAGCTGTCCGGCGGGCAGCAGCAGCGCGTCGCCATCGCCCGCGCGATAGTGACCAATCCGGACACGCTTTTCGCCGACGAACCGACCGGCAACCTGGACTCCAAGACCACGCTCGAGGTGATGGAGCTGCTCTGCCGTCTGAATGAGGATCTCGGCATCACCGTCATCATGGTCACCCACGAAGACGACGTGGCGCACTACGCCAAGCGCATCGTCCATGTCCGTGACGGTCTGATCGGCTCGGACGACATCAACACCACCCGCACCCTGCGAACCCGCTGAAGCCATGTTCTGGAACGCCTTCATCATCGCGTTGCGCGAGATCCGCCGGAACCTGACGCGCGCTTTCCTCACCGTGATAGGCGTGGTCATCGGCGTCGCCGCCGTGGTCACCTTGGTCACGCTCGGCCGCGGTGCCACCGAGTCGGTGAAGGCACAGATCGAAAAAGTGGGCAGCAACCTGCTGACCCTCCGGCCCGGCCAAGGCTGGGGTCCGCAATCCGCGCCGCTCTTCAGCCAAGACGACTTGGAAGCCATCCGCGAACAGGTCCCCGGCATCCGGGCGATCGCACCCATGGCTAGTACCAATGTCCAGGCGATTTCCGGTGAGGAAGCACGGCAGACCGATATCCAGGGCACCACGCCGGAATACTTCCCGATCGGCAACTGGCAGATCGCCGACGGACGATTCTTCACCGATGAGGAAGTGGTGGACGGCGCGACCGTCGCCGTGATCGGCGAGACGATCCGCAAGGAACTCTTCCCAAGGGGTGACGCCATCGGCCAGAAGATCCGCTTGCTCAGCACGGCCGTCACGGTGATCGGCGTGACCACCGTGAAAGGTCAGGCGGGTTGGGGCGACGATCTCGACGACAACATCATCATCCCCATCAGCACCCTGCAGCGGCGGTTGAACGGCCAGCTCTCGAAACAAAACCTCGGCCAGATCATGATCTCCACCGAGGACGGTTACCCGAGCGAAGCGGTGGTGGCGGACCTGAACTCGCTGATGCGCGAGCGACGTCACCTGAGCCGCAGCCAGCAGAACAACTTTTCCGCCTTCGACAGCCGCCAGATCGCGGATGCGGTCAGCTCCAGCACCAAGGTGATGACCTCGCTGCTCGGCGCGGTGGCCGGAGTCAGCCTGCTGGTCGGGGGCATTGGCATCATGAATATCATGCTGGTGTCGGTGACCGAGCGGACGCGGGAGATCGGCATCCGCATGGCCATCGGTGCACGGGCGCGCGAGGTGATGCTCCAGTTCTTGGTGGAAGCCGTGACTCTCTCCTGCGTCGGCGGGCTGTGCGGCATCGCGCTGGCCTACGGGCTCTGCATCTGGCTGGCGAAGCTCGTCGGCGCGCCCTTCGTGTTCGATCCCAAGATCAACGGCATCGCTTTCATCTTCTCCGCCGCCATCGGCATCCTGTTCGGTTTCATGCCCGCGCGCCGTGCCGCCGGGTTGGATCCGATCGAAGCGCTCCGTCATGAATAGATGGGAGACTGCAGATAATGGATGGTAGATAAACAGCCCTTCTCCCTCCTGCTTTTCTCATCTGCCATCTACCATCCCGCCATCCACCATCTCCACATGCGCTTGCTAGTCATCGAGGACGATCCGCTGCTGCTCCACAGCCTGAGCGAAGGGCTGAGGGAGGAGCTGTATGCGGTCGATACCGCGGCCGATGGCGAAGAGGGATTGGGGAAAGCCCGCGCGACGGACTACGACTGCATCGTACTCGATGGCATGCTGCCGGGAATCGACGGCTGGGAGCTGTTAGCGCGGCTGCGGCGTGAGAAGAAGACGCCCGTATTGATGCTCACCGCCCGCGATGCCGTTCCGGATCGCATCCGCGGCCTTGATGCCGGCGCCGACGACTACCTGACCAAGCCCTTCGATTTTGAAGAACTGCTCGCCCGCCTGCGCGCCTTGATCCGCCGCAGCTCCGGATTGGGAGCGAGTTTGTTGGAAATTGGCGGCGTGGAGATCGACACCGCCGCGCGCTTGGTCCGCAGCGGCGGGGAAATCATTTCGCTCACACCACGCGAATACGGGCTGGTCGAATACCTCGCCCTTCATCGCGGCAGCGTGGTGAGCCGCACGGAACTCTACGAGCATCTCTTCGACGAAAGCGACGACACGCTCTCCAACCTGCTCGACGTCCACGTCTCCAACGTCCGCAAGAAGCTCGGGGCCACCTTCATCTCCACCCGCCGCGGTCACGGCTATTGCATCGAATGAAGCTCCTCTTCCAGTCGGTGCGATGGCGGCTGCTGCTGTGGTACGCGCTCATCCTGATGTGCCTCATCGCGGGTCTCTGCCTGCTGGCATTCCGGCTGGCGTCGAATGACCGCACCTTCCAGATCGACCGCGAGATCCGAGGCTTCCAGGGTACTATCTTCCGCAGCCTGTTCGCCTCGCGCCCGCTGCCGAACAAGAACGATCCGCCGAGCTTCGACGAGATTCGCGACCGCCTGCGCAACCCCGGCGAGGTCTCGTCCTTCCCTCCGGAACTTCACGCGCTCTTCGAAGGCGGCAATGGCGGCATCTATCTCGCCTTCTGGGATAGCGATGGAGCTCCCCTTTTTATCTCGGCAAATGCCCCGGACAAGCTTTGCCCGCCTCACCCCAACAAGGACGGCTCCACCCAGTACATCGAAAAGGCCAACCGCCGGGAACATCACCGCACCAACCCGACCGGCATCAGCTCAATCGTGGGCCGCGACATCAGCGCGGAGCAAAACGAGCTGCGGAACTTCGGGCTGCTCCTTACCCTCGGCGGCGGTGCCTTGTGGCTCGCCGGCCTCGGCGGTGGATGGTGGCTGGCAGGCCGTGCCTTGAAGCCGATCGATACCATCGGTCGCACCGCCTCCCGTATCGCGGCGGGCAATCTCGACGAGCGCATCCAGATCGCCAATACCGATAACGAGCTCGATCGTCTCGGCCATGTCTTGAACGACACCTTCGAGCGACTTGCCGCTGCGATCGAACGTCAGAAGCGCTTCACCGCCGATGCCTCGCACGAGTTGCGCACGCCGGTCACCATCATCCTGTCCGAAACGCAGCGGGCACTGAAGCGCGAGCGCGAGCCCGAGCAGTATCGCGAGATCCTCGCCAACTGCCGCACCGCCGCCGAGCGGATGCGCGCGCTGGTGGAGTCGCTACTCGTGCTGGCACGCCAGGACTTCCCAGCCTCGGGATCCGAGCCCGTCGCCTGCGACCTCGCCGACATCGCGACCGGAGTCGCCGACCTGCTGCAGCCGCTCGCCGACGAACACTCGATCACCGTGCGGCGCGAGCTTTCCCCTGCCCCGCTCAAGGGCGACCCGCACTCGCTGGCAATGGTCGTCCAAAACCTGCTCTCGAACGCGCTCGTCCATCCCCCGTCGGGCAGCACGGTCGTGCTGAAAACTTCGGTGAATGGAGACGGAACGATCCTGGAAATTTCGGACAACGGTCCCGGCATCGCGGCGGAGTATCTGCCGCGACTGTTCGATCGATTTTACCGTGCCGACTCCGCGCGGGGCCAAACCAACGGCCACACCGGCCTCGGCCTCGCGATCGCGAAGACCATCGTCGAAAACCATGGCGGCCGGATCGAAGTAGCAAGCGACCACGGCACGACCTTCCGGGTGATCTTCCCGTAACGCGACTTTCCGGGAAGATTTTACGCCGCCGCGCCTCCCATGCGCTGGAAAAGTGGTCGAACACGACATTCGCTTGAAACATCGGCCGTTTCCAAACCTTACCTCATCCTCACGATGAATCCGAAGAAGTCCCAATGGATTTGGAGCGCCGGTGGTCTCGCCTTGGCGCTGGGTGCCGGCGTGATGATCGGGCGAGTCAGCGCGCCGGACAAATCCGGCACCATCGCCGGTGGCAGCGCGACTGAAGGTCGTGCCACGGGAAGCGGACCGGCCGGTTTGAGTCTGGCCGAGCGACTCGAGCGCAAGCGCGCCGGCGAAGGCCGCGATGCCTCCAAGCCGGTGGACCGGGACCTCAAGTCCATCCTCGATGTGACAAGCCGGCTCGATCGCACACAGCGGCTGCTCGCCTTTCTCGACCGCCTGCCAGCCGACCAATTCGCCAGCGTTTACGACGAGCTGCGCAATTCCCCGTCCGCCGAACTGCGCGGAGCCGAGCGCTCGCTGATCCTACAGGCATGGGCGGAGCGTGACCCGCTCGGTGCCGTGGCTTTCCTCCAACAAGGCAACGCGAACGACTGGGAGCGGGAAACCGCGCTCTCCACTTGGGCCGCCAACGATCCGCAGGCCGCCTTCGCATGGGCATCGACAGCTCCCGATGAGGGGCAGGTCAACAACTGGCTGCTCGGCGCGACCCGCGGCATTGCAGCGGCCGACCCGCAACTGGCCCGCGACTACCTCGCCCAGCTTGAAGGCCGCACCCGTGACCAAGCGATCGATGCCGTCGAGCCGTATGTCACCCAGTTCGGATTCGACTATGCTTCATCGTGGCTCGCCGGCCTGACCGACGAAGGCTTGCGCAATCAAGCGTCGCGCGAATTGGCCCGCGACATGGCCCGCCTCGATCCCGCCCAAGCCGGCCAGTGGAACGCGGCGATCACCGACCTGAACACCCGTCGCGATATTTCCGAAACCGTGGCGGACCATTGGGCCCGTCAGGATCTCGCCGCCGCCCGCACGTGGGTGGAACGCTTGCCGGAAGACACGAGGACGGAAGCCGCTGAAGGAGTGGCTCGGCAATTCGCCCGGCAAGATCCCGATGCCGCGGCCCGTTGGCTGGCCGGCTTGGGCAACAACCCGGACCTTGACGGAGCCCGGCAGGTTTACATCGAGGAGAGCTTCCGCAACTCGCCGGAAGCCTCGCTCAATTTCGTCTCCCATCTCAGCGACCAAAATCGCCAACAGGGCTACTACTGGCGCTATCTCAACGATTGGATGCGTCGTGACGAAGCCGCCGCACGGCAGTGGATGAACTCGAACTCGCAGCAGCTTCCCCCGCAGCTTGTCGAGCGGCTCAATCGTCCCCGCCGGGCGCAGTAAGCAACCCGTCCTGCATGATTGCTTGGTAATTCAGAATCCGGCACGGCTCATCCATTACTTCACCGCCTCCCGCCATACGCTGGGTCGCACGCGATGGATCGCCAAGAAGGCGTCGGAGAGGTATTGGCCGGAACTGAAACCGCATTCAACGGCGATCGCGTCCAGCTTGAGGTCGGTTTCGCGTAGCAGCCTCTCGACCTCTGCAATGCGCACCGATTGGAGGACTTCCAGCGCGGTCCTGCCCGTGTGACGCTTGAACTCGATCTGGAATGCGCGCAAGGATAACCCAGCCAACTTGGCCAACTGTCCAATCCGCAAGGGTTCGCGAAAGTGCCGGCGCAGGTGGATCATCGCCGCGGAAATGGCGGGAGAGTCGCAGATATAAGTGGCCGACGACTGGCGTATGATGAGCCCCGCGGGCGGCACGAAGTGGACTTCCGGCGACCGGCGACGTCCGTTAATCAGGTCGTCGAGAAGGATGGCGGATTGGCGGCCGATGCGCCGGTAATTCATGTCCACCGTCGAAAGGGGCACCGGAGCCAGCGCTTGCTCGACCTGGCGGTTGTCGCATCCGACAATGGCAATGTCTTCCGGGACGCGAAGCCGGCAGCGACAACAGGCTTCCATCATTTCCACCGCACCCACATCGTCACTGAACATGAAGCCCGCAGGGGTCTCCACGGTCTGAAGGTAGCGCGCGAGCCAGTCGACACGTTCATCGCGCGAGCGACTGCCGAACAGGAAGCCACCTCGGGATGCTTCATGGGCGAGATGAGTGACCGCTTTGCCATGCGCGGCCAGGACCTCCTTGAAACCCTCGAATTCAGGCTCGGTTCCCCACGGGATGTTCCAGAAATAGAACCTGGGCATACCGAGTTCGAGCAGATGACGAGCGATCAAACGTCCCGCTTCCCGATAGTCGGGCTCCACGGCGTGCCTCGCTCCCGCCAGCACCTTGGGCACCGATGATGTCACGGGAAACTCGGCATGAACCACGGGCAGATTCGTGATGTCCGCCAACCACTCCCAGATCCGGTCCGAAGCGCAGGAAACGAGGATGCCGGCGGCCCCCTCCAGCGAGGGCAAGACCCGCGTGAACCTCATGTTCGAATGAAGGTTCCACTGCCGGTCCCTCGCCACCTCCGCAACTCCCACGAGAATCTCCTCCCGGTAATTCCCATCGCCGGGGACGAACAGCACGCGAGGCCGGGAACTCTCACGAGAAACCCCGGGAGGCGAAGTGACGGCGGGTTGCGGATCGGCCATGGCAATCGAGGGCAAGCCCCATGGAACATCAGCCTTCAGCCCGGGGGCGAGCAATAGCTGACAGGCCCGACCATAGCCTGCCGCAGCGGCGCCGTCTGCGCGAATTCCGATTCGGTTTTCGCGAAAGCTGAAACGGATCAATTCGCCAATCGGCGGGAAGCTTGGAATCTGTCCGACAACCCAAAGCGCAACCCGGCTTCTAACGGCTTTCCCCCCGTCCGAACCCGCCCATCGCTCTCCCGAACCCCTTCAACGCAAAACCAACCCTCGACCTCATTCGACCCATGAAATCCCGACTTGATACCCTCCTCGCCGCCACTCCGTTGTTCCTGGCGGCGCTTTCGTCACAAGCTTCCGCCACCACCGTGAACGCGGCATGGAATGTGGATGCCAATGGCGCGTGGAACGACGCGCTTAACTGGAATCCCGGCGTCCCCGGTGCCACCGACGTATCGACCAGTCCCGACACTGCCCTGTTCGGCAGCGTGATCACCGCCGCCACCGCGATCACGGTGGATACCGGACGCAACCTCAGCGGCATCGACTTTTCCGGCAACTCCTTCGCGTACACTCTCAGCGAGGGTTCGCTCGTTCTCACCAACGGAGGAACCATCGGCACCTCCGGCGCTGGCACCGCCCACACCGACACGATCGCCACGCCCATCACCCTCGCCGGGGATGGCGGTAGCGCGAGCTTCGCGGCCAATGCCACCACCACCAATCGCCTGCTCTCGATCACCGGCGGCGTGAGTGGAGCATCCACCACCGGCAACACCACCACCCTCACGCTCGACGGCACCAATTCCGGAGGCAGCCAGAGCAGCAACAACTACGTCACCGGCACCATTTCGGACGGCACCAACGGCGGCGCTCTCGCAATCGTCAAGAACGGCACCGGTTTTTGGGGCCTCAACGGCACCAATACATTCAGCGGTGGCATCACGATCAACGCTGGCGAAGTCGGCCTATCCACCGCCAGCGGTTCGACCACCCAGGCAGGCAGCGGCCCCATTACCTTGGGTGCGACCTCGGGAACCGATGCGGCCAGGCTGCGCATCGGCAGTTCCGGAATGAACCTCGTCAATCCCTTGGTCGTGGCCGCAGGCAGCACGGGCGTGAAAACTCTGACCGCCAACACCGGTGGAGTCGGCAGCCCGAACTTCAATGGTGCCATCACCCTGAACGCCCCGCTGACCGTGGCGACCGCCAGCGGCAGCACCAACCAAACCTTTACCCTGGGTGGCACCGGTGCGCTCGACCTTGGGGCGAATCCCTTGACCCTCAGCGTGGCCCCACCGGTGGGAAGCTTAAACGGCGCGATCACCATCACCAAGCCCATCACCGGCACGGGCAACATCATCGTCGCCGGCAGCGGCGGCTCGACTGGCACCCGCACGGTGACCTTGTCCGGCACCAACAGCTACACCGGCGGCATCACGGTGGGCGGAGCCGCCAGCGGCACCACCACGGCGCTCACCGTGAACGTCAATGGCGACCAAAGCGCGGCCACCGGCGGCTGGGCCATCGATAACGAAAACGGCACCACCGCCGCGAACAGCACCGTCAACTTCAACAGCGGCTCGACGGTCGTGGTGGCGAGCGGCAACAGCATCGGCATCGGCGGCACCACCGGCCACTTCGGGGTTCGGACGCTCAATGCCAATGGCACCGTAACCAACGACGGCACGCTGTTGGTCCGCCGCGTCAGCACCGCCAACATCAACGGCACCTGGACCCAGAACGGTTCGACCAATGTGACGTCACAAGGAGGCGGACCCGCCGCGATGAACGTCAACGCCGGGGCCACCTTCACCTACACGTCGCCGGCCCAGTTCCGCCTCGATTCGAGCACCTCGTTGAACGTCCTGACCAACCTCACCGTCAACGGCGGGACCTTCATCACCGGAGTCAATTTCCGCAACAACACCTCGGCGAATTCCGCCGGCACCTCCGCCAACCTCATCCTCACCGGTGGCGGAACCCTGCGGCTGACCGCCGACGTGCCCCAGCTCATCACCTCCGCGGGCGCCACCAGCATCGTCCAAGTCGGCGCTACCGGCGGCACCATCGACACCAATGGTTTCAGCACCACCCTCGACCGGCCGGTCGTCAACGTGGCGAGCCAAACCGGCAGCCTGACCAAGGCCGGCGCCGGCACCCTCACCCTCACCGGCGCGAACAGCTACAGCGGCGATACCACCGTCGCCGCCGGAACGCTGGCGGTCGCCGGCACAAACTTCGCCGACACCTCGTCGGTCACCGTGGCCACGGGCGCGGCCCTTCACCTCGACTTCGCGGGTAGCGACACCGTCGCAGGCCTCACCCTCGGCGGCACGGTCAAAGGCCCCGGCACTTACAACGCAACGAATAGCCCGGGCCTCATCACCGGCACCGGTTCGCTGGTGATTCCCGGCGCGGCCGATCCGTTCACGGCATGGATCGATGGCTTCGCCTCGTTGACCAATCCCGCCGACAAGGAAGCCGATGCCGATCCCGACAAGGACGGCCTGTCGAACCTGCTCGAATTCGCCTTCGATGGCGATCCCGTCAGCGCCACGACCACCGGCAAGGTGGTCACCAAGATCGCCAATGTCTCGGGCGACAACTGCCTCGTGCTCACGCTGCCCGTGCGCGCCGGTGCGACCTTCGCCGGTAGCGGACCGCTCACCAGCACGGTCGATGAGTTGGACTATGCGATCGAAGGCAGTGCCAACCTCGCCACCTTCAACTTGAACGTCACGGAAGTCACGCCGGCGCTCAGCAGTGGCCTGCCCACACTCAGCGGCGCAGGCTGGGAATACCGCAGCTTCCGCCTCGCCACGCCGGTGACGAGCGCGGCCGCCGCGTTCCTCCGCGCCAAGGTGACCTCGACACCGTGACGTTCATGGCGAGCCGCCCTCCCCGGCTCGCGACACCTACGCCAGCTCCTTCGCCCAGCTCGGGTTTCGAGAGGTCAGTGGACGAAGAGGAAGGCAGCCCGCCGGCGTCTATTTCGGGGGAATAGCGCCGGCGGGACATTCTTCCGAAGAGGTTGCGAAACCCAATGCCTCTTCACCGTATCAAGAAACCCGTGAAATCCTGGATCCTGCTTGCGGCCTTGGTGCTTTCCCCATTGGGCGCCACCGGGAAGCCGAACTTCCTGCTGATCATCGCCGACGACTGCACGTGGAGTGATCTTGAAATCCACGGTGGGCAAGCGAAGACACCGAACCTCAAGAAGCTGGCGTCCGAAGGCATGACCTTCGAGCGCTGTTTCCAAAGTTCGCCCACCTGCTCGCCCACCCGGCACAACCTCTTCACCGGCCTCTATCCGGTGAAATCCGGCGCGTGGCCAAACCATACGATGGCCTATGACCACGTGAAGAGCATCGCTCACTACCTGCAGGCAGGCGACTATCGCACCCATTTTTCCGGCAAGACTCACATCGCGCCGAAGACGGTTTTTCCCTTCGAATACTCCGCCGCGGGAAACAATCCGGATCTCGCTGCGATCGGCACCTTCCTCGGCGAGTGCAAGGAGGGCGGGAAGCCGTTTCTTCTCGTCGCCGCCTCCAACGAGCCACACTCACCGCACAACAAGGGCGACGCCAGCGCCTATCCGCCGGGCGAAATCAAGCTCTCGCCCATCCAGGCCGACACGCCCGCCACACGACGAGCGCTCTCGGCCTACTTTGCGGAAATCACCTTCTTCGACTCGCAGGTCGGCGAGATCCTCGCGACGCTCGATCAAAGCGGGCTGCGGGAGAACACCATCGTCATCGTGCTCAGTGAACAAGGCTACGAACTGCCCTACGCCAAGTGGACCTGCTACGACGCCGGCTTACACAGTGCCTGCGTCGTCCGCTGGCCGGGCAAGCTGAAGCCCGCCTCGACCTCCAAGGCGCTCGTCGAATACACCGACATCGTTCCCACCTTCCTCGAAGCCGCCGGTTTGCCGCGGCCCGAAGGGCTCGATGGAAAATCGTTCCTGCCCGTGCTGGAGGGAACGGCGGAGACGCACCGCGAATTCACCTACGCGCAGGAAACGTCGAAGGGCATCAACCATGGACCGGTTCACTACGGCATCCGTAGTATCCGCGGCACACGCTACCGCTACATCCGCAACCTCACCCCGGAGGTTACTTTCCAGAACGCGGTCACACCGGGGAAAGTGTTCCAAAGCTGGATCCGCGCGGGCGAGAGCGGGAATCCTCACGCTGCCAGGCTTGCACGCGAGTTTCAGCACCGTCCGGCTGAGGAACTCTACGATTGCGAGGCGGACCCGTGGAACCGAAAGAACCTGATCGGTGATCACTCGCTCGCGCCGCTGGTCGCGGATCTGAAGAGCCGACTCGACGCGTGGATGAAGTCCCAAGGCGATGAAGGCCAAGCGACCGAAGAGAAGGCCCTGACACGGATGCCGCGAAACCGCCAGCGCGGCGAGTGAGCCCTCCACGCCTCGCCGCCCTCCGCTGAGCCGCCGTTTTTCCAACTTACCCATGAACATCCCTACCCTGTTCTTATCTTCGAGCGCTTCACTCTGCCGGATGCTGGCCGCCGCATGGCTCTCCTCCGGCGTTCTGGCAGCCGCGGACAAACCGAATGTGCTGTTCATCGCCGTCGATGACCTCAAGCCGCTGCTCGGCTGCTACGGCGAGTCTAGTATCAGGACGCCAAACATTGACCGGCTTGCCGCCACCGGCACGGTGTTCCTGCATGCCTATTGCCAGCAGGCGGTCTGTGGCCCGTCCCGCGCCAGCCTGCTGACGGGCCTGCGGCCCGACACGACCCGGGTGTGGGACCTCCAGACGCGGCTTCGCGACCAACTCCCCGACGTTGTGACGTTGCCACAGCATTTCAAGCGGCATGGCTATGTCGCGGTCGGCATGGGCAAGGTTTTCGATCCGCGGAGCGTCGACGGGCCTGGCAAGGACGACCCGCAATCGTGGTCGCGGCCCTACACCCAACTTCCCGTCAACCCGCGGTCCGAGTTCGGTTACCTCGGCGAGGAATTCGTCGCGCGCGCCCGCGCCGCCCAACGGAAGGAGATAAAGGTGCTGGGCGGGGGGCCGGTCTGCGAGCTGGACCACGACGTTCGGGACGAAGCTTATGGCGACGGGATCCTGGCCGCTAAGGCGGTGAAGGCGATCGGCGAGTTGGCCCCCGACGAGAAGCCGTACTTTCTCGCCGTGGGCTTCGCGAAACCTCACCTGCCATTCGTGGCACCGAAGAAGTATGCGGATCTCTATCCGCTCTCAGCGATCCGGTTGGCTCCGTTCCAGAAGCGGCCCGCCGGCGCGCCGGAGTACGCGCTCCAAGACTCCGGGGAACTCAAGAACGGCAGCTTCGCTGGCTTTGCCAATCTGCAGGGTGCGCTGCCGGCAGAGCGGCAGAAAGAACTCATCCAAGGTTACATGGCCTGTGTCTCCTACATGGACGCGCAGTTCGGCAAGGTGCTCGATGCCGTGGAGAAAAGCGGCGAAGCGGAGAAGACCATCGTGGTCCTGTGGGGCGACCACGGTTGGCACCTCGGCGACCACGGCATGTGGTGCAAGCACACCAACTACGAGCAAGCGACCCGGGCACCGTTGATCATTGCCCGCCGCGCCAAGGGCGGCATGGCCGCCAAGGCACCGGCGCCGGTGGAGTTCGTCGATATCTTTCCGACCCTGTGCGAGCTGGCCGCTATCCCTTCGCCGGAACACTTGCACGGAAAAAGTCTCGTACCCGTGCTAGATGATCCCAAGGCAATCACCAAGGAATTTGCCGTCAGCCAGTATCCGCGCGGTGCGCGCATGGGCTACGCTTTCCGCGATGGCCGCTACCGCTACGTGCGATGGGTCCGGAGGAACGAACCCAATGAACTTCAAGCCGAGGAACTTTACGACTACAAGGAAGATCCCTTTGAGACGAGGAACCTGTTAGACGAACCGGCCGCGAAGGAGACCCTCGAACGGCTCCGGCAACGGGCCGTCATCTTTCTCAAAATCCCCTCTTCATCGCGTTGATTGTTCCGACACCCGCGCTGGGATCCGATAGCTGCTTTCTCCCTTGCCTCTGTATTTGCAGCCCGAGGCGGGTGAACCCCCAGCCACTTCGTTGAAAGCAGCTTGCCCGGAGTTCCGATAGCTGTCGGACCAGGAGTTCACAGAGAAAGGCATAAGAAGGAGGAAAGACAGGATTCCCCTGCCTTTCCACACTGTGTCCTCCTGCCTTTCCTCTGCGCTCTCCGTGGTGTCTCAACCCAAACCGACCTGCGAAGCCTGAGCCAATCCAACGAAGCTCCCTCTTTCTCACCCAAGCGCCGGCACATCGACCCATGCGCCGGTCTCGTGGGACTTCCAGCTCAGCTCGGCAAGCTGCACACCCTTGGCGCCTTCGCGGAGGGTCCAGCGGAACGGCTCGTCGTTGACGACGTGCTTGAGGAAGAGCTCCCACTGGATCTTGAAGGCGTTGTCGAAGGCGAGTTGGTCCGGCACTTCGGTCCAGCGGTCGTAGTAGTTGATCGGGCTGTCGATGTCCGGATTCCAGATCGGTCGCGGGGTGATGCTCTGGTGCTGTGCCCAGCATTTCCGCAGACCCACGATGGCGGAACCTTCGGTGCCATCCACCTGCATCGTGAGCAAATCGTCGCGACGGACGCGAACATTCCACGAGGAGTTGAACTGGCAGATGATGCCGGTGTCGGTTTCGAACAACGCGTAGGCGGAGTCATCGGCGGTGCACTTGAAGGGCTTGCCGCTTTCGTCGAAGCGCTGCTCGATGTGCGTGGCGGCCTTGCAGAAGACGCGGGTGACGTTGCCGAAGAGGTTGTCGATCACGTAGCGCCAGTGGCAGTGCATGTCCACGATCATGCCGCCGCCATCCTCGCTGCGATAGTTCCAGCTCGGGCGCTGGATCGGCTGGCCCTGATGCTCACCGGTGAAGACCCAATAGCCGAATTCCCCGCGCACGCTGAGGATCTTGCCGAAGAAGCCCTGCTCCTTGAGAAGCTGGTATTTCCGCAAGCCCGGCAACCACAGCTTGTCCTGCACGGCGCCATTCTTCACACCGGCGTTCTCGGCGACTTCGGCGATGCGCAGCGCTTCATCAAAGCTAACAGCGGTCGGCTTCTCGCAATAGACGTGTTTGCCGGCGGCGATGGCCTTTTCGAGGAAGCCGATGCGATACGGCGTGCCGGAAGCATCGAAGAAGATCTCATTGTGCGGATCAGCCAGCGCGGCATCGAGGTCGGTCGTGCAGCGTTCCACGCCATACTTTGTGGCCAGCGCGCGGATCTTGTCCTCATTGCGGCCGGTGAGGATCGGATCGGGGATGACCAGCGTGTCGCCGCACATCACCCCGCCCTGCTCGCGAATCGCGAGGATGGAGCGCACGAGGTGCTGGTTGGTGCCCATGCGTCCGGTGACGCCGTTGAGGATGAT
>CBKZPU010000039.1:0-32578 GCA_966696705.1 uncultured Verrucomicrobiaceae bacterium
TGTAGCGGCGGTCTATGACCGTCGGAAACTGGCGGCAACAAGCCGCATCGTGAGATTCTCTTTTCGGAGCAACCATGATGCGGCTGGTGCCGCAAAAGTGCGGCGGTCACAGACCAAGCGAGGCGGGCACTCCACTCTCCTCGTGAAATTCCACGTGCGGGAAGCAGTGCATTTCCGTCACCCTCCGCCTCATGAAGATCACCAAGGTGTGCTGCCAAGGTTGCGGCGCGGATTTGCCGGTCGATGAATCGATCCGCTTCGGTACCTGCAACTACTGCCACGCGCGCTTGGAAATCGTTCACGATCCGACGGTGACCCACACCCGTTTGCTCGAAGACATCGCGCTGAATACAGGGAGGAGTGCCGACAGGCTTCATGTCCTCGAGCTTCAAAACGACTTGGAGCGGCTGGAGCGGGAGTGGGAGTGGGAGAATGAACAGGCCCGGCATCTAATATTTACCGGAGAGGGGCGCCGGAAAGCGTTGCCCACCGAATTCGATAACTATGCCTTGGGTGCTATCATGGGCGCCGTTGGAATCGTGGCATTGCCTCTCTCATTTTTCATCGGAGAATGGGCACCCATGTGGGCGATGGTCCTTATTGCTTCCTCGCTCTGTTTGCTCTATTACTCACAAAAGCGGGCGACGGCTTACAAGAAGGCAGAAGCGGCATATAAGGGGAGGAGATATAGCGTGATGCAGCGGATGGAAGAGGTTCGGCGAAGGTAAGCGTCTTTGGCCTCAAGCGCGCCACACTTGCGATGAAATTCCACGTGCGCGCGGGGGCGGCTTTCTTGCATCCTCCAGGGCATGAAGATCACCAAGGTGTGCTGCCAAGGTTGCGGGGCGGATTTGCAGATCGATGAAACGATCCGCTTCGCGACCTGCAACTATTGCCACGCCCGGCTGGAGATCGTCCACGATCCCATGGTAACGCACACGCGTTTGCTGGAAGATATCGAGCGCAACACCGAGGAAATCGCCGACAACTTGCGCATCGTCGAGCTTCAGAATGAGCTCGAACGACTTGATCGTGATTGGGAAAGCCGCCCGGAACTATTCAAGCCGACCAGCGACAAGTTCTCCGAAAAAAGATTCCATCGGCTTATCGAGTGGGTTGTAACTCGGTTTGTTGCCTGCGCCGTGACCCTCATTTCAATAGTGATCATTGCAGCGCTGTGTGTCGACTATGGAACATGGGGGGCAATCTTGGGCGTCCTAGCTACGGCGGGAGCGGTAGCGTTTTTGGTTTGGTATGATGCTAAAAAGATCAGAAAAGTGACTACGGGGGAAGATGATGCGAAAACCGCATTTAATCACCAAAGAAGCTACTTGGTTTGCCAGATCGAGGCCGCGAGACGGAATCGAGAATCTGCCGACTACGAAGAACCACGGAATTAGGAGTATAGCTGGCGGGTTGCATGCCGGACGAATCGAATGCAAAGTAATGCAACGTGAAAACCCTAACCCGCTTCTTGATCCGTCATGCCACCGGCCGCGACGCTCCCCGAATCGCCGGAATCCAAGTCCGCTCCTGCCAAGCCGCCTGTCATGGCTTGGTGCCTGAAACCAAGCTCCGTGAGATGGATGCCTCGCGATGTGCCATGGAATGGAAGGACGTGCTGGGAACCTCTTGCCAACAGACGGTCCTAGTCGCCATGCGGGGCACTCGCATGGCCGGATTCTGCACTCTGTCGCAATCGGAGGATCCGGATGCCGGACCCGCGACCGCCGAGATCGGATCGTTCTTCATCGACCCCCTTGCATGGGGCCGCGGGGCCGGACATGAACTGGCGGAGGAAGTCTTGGATCAGGCGAAGCGTCGCGGTTATTCGCGGATCACCCAGTGGGTGATCGGTGGAAACGACCGGGCCAAGCGATTCTGCGAGAGCCTCGGTTTTTCGACGGATGGTTCGGAGAAGACCGAGGAGATCTCCGGCTGCCCGGTCCGCGAGTTGCGCTACGTGAGGGCGCTTTGAATTGGGGCGGGCTTGTGAGCGTGGAAGCGGAAGTGCTTCCGGGATCTCAGGGCTTCATCCGAGTTTCCAGCCGGGCAAACCCGCGTTGGCCGAGCGGTGTGGTGTCCCTCCACACGACTTCCGCGACGGCGGGCGCTAACACTGGTGCGGGCGTTCATAATTAATGCCTCGAAGCTCCTAACAGCTTCGCGACATGCTTCGCGAGCAGATCGGCCTCGAGATTCACCCGCGCCCCAACCTTCAACCCGGGCAAGTGCGTTACCGCAAACGTGTGCGGGGTGATCCAGAACCGTGCCCGGTCCTCCGCAAGCTCCGCAATCGTAAGTGAGATTCCATCGACGCACAGCGAGCCCTTGTCGATGCACAGCCGGGCGATTTCGGGCGGCAGGGAAACTTCGAAGATGTGATCCTGGCCGCGTGGGTCGAGGGCGAGCACGGTGCCGGTGGCATCGACATGACCTTGGACGAAATGACCGCCGAAGCGGTCACCGGCACGCAGGGCCCGTTCGAGGTTCACGATCGAGCCGTCTGTTAGGTCGCCGAGCGATGTGACGGCCAGCGTTTGGCCGAGCAGGTCGAAGCTTGCCCCGGCGGCATCGATGTCGGCGACCGTCAGGCAGCAGCCATTGACGGCGACGGACTCGCCCATCTCGAGTTCGGCGGCGAAAGGGATCTCCAGCGAAAGGCGGGCTTGCTCGCCGCGGCGCTCAAGCGAGCGAACGCGGCCGATGGCTTCTACGAGTCCGGTGAACATGTCCGTTCAGTGGGCTGGGGATTCGGCGGTGGCTTCCTTTGCCGGTGGGGCGGCGAACATCTCGTCAACGCCGCGGTCCGGGAAAAACATCATGCAGGCGGCCACGATGACCGTGGGGATCAGCGCGCCGACGGCGAGTTTCGCGGGCGACACGCCATCGCCGAAGAAGCGCCCGAGCAGGGCTTGGCCGGCGGGGTTCGGGGCATTGGCGATGACCGTCAGGCCTCCGCCGGTCACGGCCCCGGCGAGTACGGCGTACTTCAACTGCGGGCCGAGACCGTCCACCTGGCTGGCGAGGAAGGTGATGGCCGCGTTGTCGTTGAAGGACGTGAGGAGGGTCGCGCCGAGGAACAGCGGCCATTCGCTCAGGCTGGTGATGATCGGGCCCAGCCACCAGCCTTGCAGGCCGCCGTGAACCACCAGCCCGCCGAGGAAGAAGCCCACCAGAATGGGACCGCGCAGGATGATGGATGACTGGTGGTGCGCGGTGGCTTGCGAAAAGGCCAGGAAGAACAGGAAGCCGCCGATGAACAGCGGCGGGTGGTGGGAGAAGGCGACCGTCCACGCCATGAAGGCGAGGTGGGTGAAGGTGACGAAGACCGGCACCGGTCGGTTCTTGGAAATGAGGTCGCCCTTGCCGTCGCCGTCGTGATCGCCGGCGCGCACGGCCATTTGAGCCAGCTCCTTGCGGAAGATCGCGAAGTAAAGCAGCGACGAGAGGAGGATGGAGACCACCGCCTTGTCTCCATAGTGATGGAGCATCTCGAGCGAGGTGAGTCCCCATTTGGATGCGACCATGAGCACTGGCGGTGCGGCGAAATTCGTCAGCACACCGCCGACCGAGACATTGACGAAAAGCAGGCCGAGCGTGGCGTAGGCGAAGACCGGCGAGGGCTTCAGCTTGTAGAACTTTTTCGCCAGCAGCATGGCGGCGATGGTCATGGCGCCGGGCTCCGTGATGAGCGAGCCGAGCAGCGGACCGATGATCATGATCGATAGCCACCATGCGGCCGGGCTTTCCTTCCCGAATCGTGCGAAGAAGCGGAGGCAGCTTTCCGCGAAGCGCAGCACCGGCCGGGTCGAGGCCAAGGCCATGATGACCACCACGAACAGCGGCTCGGTGAAATTCACCCCGCCAAGGTAGCCGGTCACCGTGTCGAGATCGTGGTAGAAGAGCATCGCCCCCAACAGCACGACCACCCAGATGCCGAAAATGGCTTCCACCTCGCCGAAGAAGTGGAGCATCGTTGCCTTGAAGCTGACCCGGTCATCGGCGCGGCCGGTCCTGCCGTGCTTTTGGCGCATTTTCTCGTCGTGCTCATGCTGCGCCTTGTGAGCCAATTTGGTGATCGGAACGGCGGCAAAGGTGTGGAGGATGGCGAGCAGGAAGATGACCGTGGCGACCAGCAGGAAGGGTTGCTCCTTCGCCCTGAAGGCGAGCTTGGCCCCGATGCCTTCGATACCCGCCGCGGCTTCCTGTTGGGGAAAGGCTTCCATGCGGGTGATGAATTCCGGCGTTTTGACCTCGTGTCCGCCGGCACCGTGCGCTGCCTCAGGCAGCAGGAGGGCGAAAAGGATGGCGATCAGGAGGAGAACTGGCTTCATCGGAAACATGGGGCGGCAGGAGTTTCTCCGCAAAGCTTCCCGTCGCAAGGGAAACCGGGCGCATTGCATCCGCGGCGGAGACGCTCTAGCGTCGCCCGCATGCGCTGGTTCCCTGTCCGTGCCATTCCCGTCCTGTCCGTCGCGCTCCTGCTACCCGGTTGCGGTGGCCTCGGGGTCAAGGAGGGCGGCAAGCCCGAGATGGCCGGCAATCCTTTCGGACCCACCGGCGTGCCGCCCCAACTGCGCGCGGGGCAGAAGCACGGCGCGGCCGTCCAACCCGGCGGCAATGTCTCGGCGGACGCCCAAAAGCGGGCATTGGAGGCTCACAATCCGGACGAACTGGTCTGGACCGATCCCGACAACCCCGACGCCGAACTGCCTGAGCTGGATGGCTTGCTCACCGGCCCGAAGCAAAAGGGCCCGTGGTGGGACAGCGAAACCGAGTCCATCCGCGAGTCGAAGCGCACCGGCAAGCCGCTGCTGATCTGGTTCACCGACAGCGTGCGTAGCACCGCCTGCAAGAGCTTGAGCAACAACCTGCTCACGCGCAGCGAATTCGAGGATTGGGCCAGGGACAACACCGTGCGGTTGGTGGTGGACCAGTCGGTGAAGGGGAAGAACATCGATGACACCACCGCCAAGGTCCTCCACTCCCGCAATCTGAAGAAGAAATACAAGGCGAGCGGCTACCCGTCCCTGCACGTCCTCGCGCCCTCGGGCGAGGTCATCGGTCGCTACAAAAGCTACCGTCCCGGCCAGGAGGACTTCCTGTGGGGCCAGCTCAAGCAGGGGGTGTCCCTTGCCAAGGAACGCCACCAGTCGTGGAAGGCCTCGCTGGAAAAAAAGGGCTACCGCGATTGGTCGAACGACAAGGGCAAGGTGATTTTCGCCAAGCTCGGCGCCTACAAGGACGGCCAGATGATCCTCGTGGAGCCGGATGGCCAGCGGGTCCGGACGCATGAGAAGAACCTCTCGGCGGGCGACCGGGTGTGGATCCAGCAGGAGAAGGAGAAAAGGGGGATCCGGTACGGGCAGTAGAAGCGATCGGCGCTTCCCACAGTTGACGCCAGCAACTTCCCGCCCGAATACTCCGCGGCCCCGACTCCCGAAGGACCTGGACCATGGAAAACGTCATCATCATTGGCACCGGCTGCGCCGGCTACACCGCCGCCATCTACACCGCCCGCGCGAATCTCACCCCGCTCATGCTCACCGGCACCCAGCCCGGCGGCCAGCTCACCACCACCACCGAGGTCGAGAATTTCCCCGGCTTCCCGGAAGGCATCATGGGCCCGGAGCTGATGATGAACATGCAGCAGCAAGCGGAGAAGTTCGGTGCCCGCATCGAGTATGCCAACGTCGAGAGCGTGGCGAAGAACGGCGACGGTTCCTTTGTGGTTAAGACTTCCTCCGGCGACCTTCACGCCCGCACCGTGATCATTGCCACCGGAGCGGCTCCGAAGCACCTCGGGCTGCCAAATGAAAAGACGCTCATCGGCCGCGGCCTCACGTCCTGCGCCACCTGCGATGGCGCCTTCTACCGCGATGTCCCGGTCGCCGTCATCGGCGGTGGCGACAGTGCCGCGGAGGAGGCCACCTTCCTCACCCGTTTCGCCAGCAAGGTCTATCTGATCCACCGTCGCGACGAACTGCGCGCGTCGAAGATCATGGCCGACCGCGCTTTGGCGAACCCGAAGATCGAGCCGGTCTGGAACTCGACCGTCACCGAGTATCTCACCGACGAAGCCGGCGAGATGCGCGCGGTGAAGCTCAAGAATCTCGTGACTGGCGAGGAGAGCGAGTTGGAACTCAAGTGTGTCTTCGTCGCCATCGGCCACGTGCCGAATAGCGCCTTCTTGGGCGACCTCGTGGACAAGGACGAAAACGGCTACATCGTGCAGAATACCGGCCGCACCTCGACCAAGACCGAGGGGCTTTTTGCCGCCGGGGATGTGGCGGACCACTACTACCGCCAGGCCGTGACCGCCGCCGGACAAGGCTGCGCCGCGGCGCTTGAGGCCGAGCGTTTCCTTGCCGAACACCAGTAATTGCTGTCCGATTCGGGGCTGGACGCCTATTTTCAGGAAGTTATCTTTTTCGCCTCATGCGTTGGAAATCCGTCGTCGCCGCGGGCGGCCTGCTGTTGGCAGGTCTCCAGGTGGCGTCGGCGCAAGAGGGCTACCTCGAGTGGGCGGATGCCAACGGGTTGGTAGGTCCGCTCGCCGAGCCGGATGCCGATTTGGACACCGACGGCATCACGAATTTGATGGCCTATGCCTTCGACCTCGCGCCGGTCAACGATCCGGACGCGTGGGAGAAATTGCCCTCGCTCGCCTTCATCGGCGACCCGCCGGAACCGGTCATGACCTTCGTGTTGCCGAGGGAGATCCCGCGCGATGTCAGCTACGTGGTCGATCTGGTCACGGAGGACGGGAAGCGCATCGAGATCGCCCGCAAGAACGGTCGAGGCCCATGGAAGGGCACCGGCGAAGTCTTCCGCCGCAAGCTGGAGGACGGCTGCACCGAGATCAGCGTGGAAACGCCCCTCGACATGCCGATCCCGGAAGGCGAGTGCCCGCTGCGGTTGCGGGTCGAGTTTTTGCCGTGAGGGGCGATCCGGCCGGCTGCGGTGGCGGCACCGCGCGGATCTACTGGGAGGGCGGAATTCATTCCGCTTGGATGGTAGGTCGCAGGACCTCGTGAAGCGGAATAAATTCCGCGCTCCCAGTGTGCCCCTTCACCCCAACCGCCGCCGGTCTTCCGCCGTCAGCTCGCGCCACGTTCCCGGCTCCATTCGCTCCAGCTTCAGCCCGCCGATCGCCGCGCGGACCAGGCGCAGGGTGGGGTAGCCCACCGCGGCGGTCATCCGGCGCACCTGGCGGTTTTTCCCTTCGGTCAGCACCAACTCGATCCACCGGTCCGGCACGCTCTTGCGAAAACGCACCGGCGGATCGCGCGGCGGATAACCCGGGTCGCCCAACTGCCGGGCCTGGCAGGGCAGGGTGCGGTGGCCCTTCAGATCGATTCCCCCGGCCGTCAGCTTGCGCAAGGCCTCGTCGTCCGGCTCGCCCTCGACCTGGACGTGATAGGTCCGCGGGTGGCCATGCCGCGGGTCCAACAGGCGGGCCACCATCCGCGGCTCGTTTCCTAGCAGAATCAGGCCCTCCGAGTCTTGGTCGAGCCGGCCGATCGGGAAAATCCCTTTGGGAAACTGGAATTCCGCAAGCGTCCGTTGCCCCGGATGGTCGGGCGTGAATTGGCTCAGCACCCCGTAAGGTTTGTGAAAGGCGACCAGCATTGAATCAGTAAAGCGGAAGACGGGAATTGCCGACGCGCGGAAAGCGCTGGCGATAAAAAGTGAATGGCCCCGCCAATCACAAGGACCGACGGGGCCATCTTTTCCCCCCCCAGGGAAAGCTGTTGGTTCGCCGGTCGCGTTGCTCACGTCAACCCCGAACTGGTGAATCTAATGCCACGGAAACCCTCTCCGAACAATGCGTGTTGATACTTACGGGAGACTACGTATCGTGGAGCAGTCACCCACCCGCCTTCCACATCGTGCTCGGAACATCCTACTTCGATCTGGCCCAAGCAATCTATCGGGCGACGAATTTCGACGATGTCGTTGATCTGCTCGTCGCGAAGTTACCCGGCCTGATAGGGACGGATGAAGCGCTGGTCTTGGAATCATCACCCCTTTCCGGAGTCTGCTCGGTGTCCAACCACGGACGGATTGCAAAGCACTTGGCCGAGCGGATGGACGTGATCAATCGCTTGGCCGGGCGCCACCCGATCCTGAGCCGGGTCGATTTCGACGATCCCGGGGATCTCGGCTTCGCGATGAGCGACCACATGTCGCCGGAGGAATACCGGGAGAGCGAGTTTGCCCGGGAGGTTTACGGCGACATGACGATGGCGGACGTCATGTTTGGCCAGCTCGTTGGCGGAGTGCGTCGCAAGGCCTATTTGCTCTGCTATTTTTCCGGATCCGGGATCACCGTTCAGGCGCGCGAGCGTTTCGATGCCATCTTGCTCACCGTCCGGGGGGTGCTCGACCGGATGGAGGCCTACAATGTCGAGCGCGTGGTCCGGCAGCGGATCTTCGGTGCCAGCGCGCCCCTGGCGATTTTCTTTGTCAATCAGGCGTTCGAGGTTTGCCCGCTCAATCACGCTGCCGTGACCTTCGCGGAATCCCGCTGGGCGCCGGATGAAGCCGTTCGCCCGCTCACCCCCGATCAAATCGCGCTCGTCGATCAGGTCGTGGATGGCGGATGGATCAATCCCGTCACTGCCGATTGGCGGGACGTCACGCTGGATCTCGGGGCTGGGCCGATCCTTATCCACGCCCTTCCGAAGCTCAGTGGCGAGGTCATCCTCATGTTCCCGACTTCCGGCCACGAGCCGGTCGGTGAGGAGGCGGTGACCATCCTGACCCGCCGCCAGCGGGAGATCATGGATTGGATCGCCGAGGGCAAGACCAGCGCCGAGGCCGCCATCATCCTGGGCATCAGCCCGCGCACCGTGGAAAAGCACCTGGAGGCGGTTTTCCAGCGGCTTGGCGTGGAGAACCGCATCGCCGCGATGCGCCGCTATCTCGACCTCAAGCGCGGCCTTTGAGATGGCGATCCAGCGCCTGGCGGAACGCGGCATCGTCGAAGTCGGCATCCAGCCATCCCGGTAGTGGGGGATGCCAGAAGGGTTCGCACAGGCAGACATTTCCGCCGATCACCCCGCCAAGGTAGCTGAAGGTACTCTTGGCCACGAACAGCACGTCACTGCGGACGAAGTGGTGGAAGCTTTCGAAGACGTCATCGTCGAGATGAAGCTGAACCCCGAGGTCGGTGAAGGCGCGGAAGTCATCCGGCTGGCCCTGCGAAAAAAGCCGGACGGTGACCTGCTCCGGTCCCACGGCATCCAGCACGCGCTTGAGCCGGCCGAGCACCAGATCATCGGCGGTGAATCGTTCCGAGAAGCGCCCGGCCGATCCCACGTCGCCGCGGCGGAGGTGGACGGCGATCTGCACCTTGCCGTTGTCGTAGCCCGCAAGCTCCGGCTTCGGGGAGAGCAGGTATTTCTCCCGGATTGCCGGGGCGATGGCGGCCCATGCCTCGGGGTGTCGGTCGGTGACCTTGTGACAGTGCGCCACGACATGCAGCCGCCGCGAGCGGGGGAAAAAGCGGTGCGGTTTCGGCACCGGGACCACCGGGTAGCCTCGCCCTTCGATCTCGGCCGCGTACACCTCGCCGGCCCCCAGATTGAAGAATTCCTCCCATGCCTGCGCCCACGCGGCCGGCGTCGTTCCGTGGGGCACGTGGGCCACGTCGGCGACCGGACTGTGGGCATACGTCAGGCCCTTGATCTTCGCGCAGATCATCGTGGAAATCCGCGCCGAGATCTGGGCGCCACCGCCATCGTCGCGGTCGCGGCAGGTGAGGTAGCTATCCTTCGGGCGCAGGAACAAGGGCACGGCCGAAGATGGGCCGGAAGACCCCGGGACTGGCAACCCCGAAAGCCTCACGGCCGCTCGAAGACCATCAGGTGCTGCCACGGCAGCGGGCGCAGATTGCCCGTGAACCGGAACCCAGCGCTCTCAAACTCGAGGCGCGCCTGTGCCTCGGTCATCTTGTGCAGCGGCTTGATCGGCACGTTCGGGTCTTCCCCGCGGAACTCGACCAGAAAGATCCGCCCGCCCGGCTTCAGCGCGCGGTGCAACGAGGCCAGCATCTCGCGCGGATGCGAGAATTCGTGGTAGGCATCCACCAGCAGCGCGGCATCCAGCGAGGCGGCCGGGAGCTTCAGGTCGTCGATCGTGCCGAGATGTGGCTCGACATTCGTCACGTGGAGTTCCGCCGCCTTCTGCCGCAGGAAATCGAGCATCTCCGGCTGGATGTCGATGGCGACCACCTTGCCGCGCGGGACCTTCGGCGAAATACGGAAACTGTAGTAGCCCGAGCCCGCGCCGATGTCGGCGATCACGGCATCCGGTGCCAGTTCGATGGCGGCGATGGCCTTGCTCGGGGCTTCCTCTTGTTCGCGCTCGGTGCGCTCCAGCCAGCCGATGGCGGGATGTCCCATCACCTTCGCGATCTCGCGGCCGTGGAAGAACTTGCCGATCCCGTCCGCGGTGGCCGGACCGGTGGTGTAGGGGACTTCCACCAAGGGCAGGGGAGTCGCCACCGGAGGTGTCTCTGGCGGAGGAAGGACCACCGGTTCGCTGGATCGAAACCACGCCCAAGCTGAAATCGCGGCCACCAAGACGAGGGCGAGCAAGGGAACCAATCGGGCCATGTGACGGATACAATCATGCCGGCCGTGGATTTCAATCGGAGTCCTGTTGGAACGAAAGGACCAGCCACGCAGGCGATCCTTGCGGACCCAAACCGGGCCGTAGTTAGGTTTTCGGATGGATCCCACCCCTGAACGCATCTTTCAAGTTGGTAGCGGCTTTTGGTCGTCGAAGACCTTGTTGGCCGCCGTGGAACTCGAGGTCTTCACGATTCTCGGTGAGGCCCCCGCCGATGTGGAGGCCTTGAAGCAGCGGCTTGGCTTTCAAGATCGCGGAGCCCGGGACTTCTTCGACGCCCTCGTGGCGCTGGGTTTCCTGGAGCGGACGGATGGCGTTTACCGCAACACGCTGGAAGCCGGCTTGTTTCTCGACAAGGCGAAGCCGTCCTACATTGGCGGCATGCTGGAGATGGCCAGCCGGCGGCTTTATGGCTTCTGGGATCACCTGATCCCCGCGCTGCGCAGCGGCGAGCCGCAGAACGAGGTGAAGAACGGCGAGGAGCCCTTCGCCACGATCTATGCCGAGCCGGAGCGACTGCGTGGTTTCCTGCGTGCCATGACCGGGGTGAGCCGGGGCGCGAACCTGGCCATCGCGAGGAATTTCCCTTGGGCGAACTACCGGACTTGTGCCGACGTCGGCACCGCACAAGGAGACCTGGCCGCCCAGATCGCGCTGGCAAATCCGCACTTGAGGGGAATCGGCTACGACTTGCCAGTGGTTGGCCCGGTCTTCTCCGAATACATCGCCGGTCTCGCGCTTGCCGACCGGGTGACTTTTCAAGCCGGCGACTTCTTCCAAGACGAGTTCCCGCAGGTGGATGTGATCCTGATGGGCCACATCCTTCACGACTGGGACCTACCCACCAAGCGCATGCTCTTGGAGAAAGCCTGGCGCGCCCTGCCGCCCGGTGGCGCGGTGATCGTTTACGACGCCATCATCGACGACGACCGCTCGCAGAATGCCTTCGGCCTTTTGATGAGCCTGAACATGCTGATCGAGACGCCCGGCGGATTCGACTACACCGGTCCCGATTGCATTGGCTGGATGAAAGACGCCGGCTTCCGTGACTGCCGCGTCGAGCACCTCGTCGGCCCGGACTCGATGGTGATCGGGATCAAATGATCGCCCGGTCTCTACTCGCAGGCCCGGATCTCGCGGATCTCCGCCGCGACGCCGGTGGCGAGATCGCGGGCATGATCTCTCAGACCTTCCAAGCCGGAATCATCGCCGAAGCCTAGCAGGGTGATCGCCCGCGTCATCGGGTGCTCGGCAAGAAACCAGTCAACCTCCTCCCGCGTCGCGAAGGCAAACAGACCCGCGTAGAACAGCGGCTTGGGATCACGCAGCGTGCTCTTCTTGTAACGAGTCAGGAAAAGGGCCAGCCAACACGACTTCTCCAACCGTCCCGGAGCGCTTCCCTGGAGGTGTTCGATCCAGGCCGTCGCCGTGTCCCGCAAGTGACCGCGGACGATCCAGCTCTGGTTGACGCGCTGGACCTTGATCAGGTCCATTTCGCCCTCGGCCGACAGGGGCACGGGCTCGGGAAAGGAAGACATCGACGACTTTTTCGAGGGTTGAACGTCCTGGATCCTAGCATCCGCGTCGAGTCGTTCAACCGGTCCTTGCACGCCGCGTCGCGGCTTCCTAGCGTCCGCGCCCCGCACAGCATCGCATGTCCGCCAAGATCCGCTTCACTTCCGCTTCCGCCACCCGCCTCGTCCTCGCGAAAATCGGCCACCCGCAACGCGAGGAGCCCCTGCAGACCTCGAAGCAGGTCTATCCCATCGACGAGGCCGACCGGAGCACGCTGACCGGGATCTTCCTCAAGCCCTTCAAGAGCCTCTCCGGCTACCGCTTCCACCATCACTCGTCGCTCGACCAGCACGAGCTGAACTCCTGCGCGAAGGCGATCTTCGAGGATCCGGAGAAGCTGCTCGAAAAGGGCTGCGACATCGCCAAGCGGCTCTACACCAAGTCGAACCACCCGAACATCAAGTCCGGCGACCTGTGCATCGCCTGGATCGACGACCTCGAGGTGGATGGCAATCCCGTCACCGGCCTGTGCATCCTGAAGTCCGAAAGCGTGGTGCCCTTCCTCAGCATCTCGACGAGGGACGGCGATCTCCAGCTTCACACCGAGCACGGCATCAATCCGGAGAAGATCGACAAGGGCTGCCTGATCCTCAACCACCACCCGAACAAGGGCTTCCTGGTCCTGACCTTCGATCGCTCGGGCTCCGACTCGCGCTTCTGGGTGCGGGATTTCCTCGGCGTGGTTGCCGTGACCGACAGCCCGTTCCTCACCAACAAGTTCACCGACATGGCCGTCGCCTTCGTGAAGCAGGAAGAGAAGGCGAAGAAGGAAGCCAAGAAAGAGAGCAAACAGGATGACGCGCCTGCCATCGACGATACGCCGCCGTGGGAAACCACCACCGCGGCCAAGGACGCGCTGTCCTACTTCGAGGAGAAGGAGCATTTCAGCCTGCAGGAATTCGAGGAGCAAGTACTACGGACACCGGAGGCGGTGGAGAAGTTCCGCGAACACAAGGCCAAGGTCGAGGAGGAGCAGGGCCAGCGCTTCGAGGACAAGTTCGAGATTTCCAAGAAGGACGTGAGCAAGGCCAAGAAGCGCATCGGCACCGTGGTCAAGCTCGACACCGGCGTGGAGATTCACGTGAAGCCGACCTTCGCCGATCAGTCCGAGCCTGTGATGGAACGCGGCTTCGACGAGGAGAAGGGGAAGAAGTTCATCAAGGTGTTCTTCAACGAGGAAGTGGGACGCTAGTTCCCGAAGTCGTTTGCTTTTCCTCCTCCTGCCTGTCGAGATGACGCTGGAGGAGAGGAGAGAGCACCCAGCGTGTCACGGGCCGGTCCTTCGGATACCAGTTCCGGTTGTACACCACTGGCAAGACGCCCCGCTCGAGAGATGTCGTCGGACGAGGCGTCGTCCGGCTCTCTTGGTGGAGTTGCCGAGGATCGACATTCCAGTTCACATCCCAGAACTGTCTCACGATCACTGTCGAACGGATCCCCAAGACGGGGTCTTGGTGATAGGGTTCGATGTCGTCCCACGAGGACGGCCAATGGCCAACGTTCCGCTCCATGTAGCGGATGATGGCCAGGCTGACGTTGTGACCGCCGTATTCTCGGTACATCGGAAGAATCAGTAGGGTCAGTGCCGCTAGCACGAGGCTTGCGAGCACCAACCATACTCTCGTCTTCGTCGACATCCAGATAGAGAGCCTGTCACCTGCTGAGCTCTCCGTCGAGCCGGCGCTTATCGCCGTCCCCGCGGTCCGCGGCGGCGGCGTCCGGTCCAAGCTGCCGCTGGAGCTGCTTGGCCTTGGGTCGCGACAGGTTCGCCTTGCGAACGACCGCTCCCTTGCTTGCTGCGCCCACCGCCTTGCGATCGACCGCCGCCCTGTGAGGACTTGCGCTGACCGCCGGCTGATCCCTGCGCCACGCTGCCGCGGGCACCGCGCTGATAACGGTCCACCAGGGACTCGGCGTGCCAGTGGTGTTCGTTCCAGCGGGGCACAGCCATACGGATAATCTTTTCGATCTCGCGCAGGTAGTCGAACTCCTCTTCCGAGCAGAACGACACGGAGCGACCTTCCGCTCCCGCGCGGCCGGTGCGACCGATGCGATGGACGTAGGCCTCAGGTTCGTTCGGGAGGTCGTAATTGACCACCAGTCCCACGTCCTTCACGTCCACGCCACGAGCGGCGACGTCGGTTGCGACGAGCACCGGCGTGAGTCCCTTGCGGAAGCGATCTAGCGCTTTCTCGCGCTGGGCCTGTGACTTGTTGCCGTGGATCGCGTCGGCTTCAAAGCCGGCGGCCGTCAGGCCTTTGGCGAGCTTGTTGGCACCGTGCTTGGTGCGGCTGAAGACGATCGTCAGCTTGGACTCGCCGGCCTCCGCCTGCTCCTTCAAGAGTACCTCTAACAAGAACCTCTTGTGTTCCTTTTGGATGAACGCGACTTTTTGTTCGATGCGTTCGGCAGTCGTCGTCTGCGGCGCGATGCTGACCTTCGCCGGGTTCTTGAGGATGGTCTCGGCGAGTTGGACGATGTTTGGCGCGAGCGTCGCGGAAAAGAACAGCGATTGGCGCTGCTGCGGAATCATCGAGACGATCCGCTTCACGTCGCGGAGGAAGCCCATGTCGAGCATGCGGTCCACTTCATCGAGCACGAAGAACTCGACGCCGGAAAGGTCGAGGTGCTTTTGCTCGATCAGGTCGAGCAGTCGTCCCGGCGTGGCGACGAGGACATCGACACCGGCACGCATGGCGGCGACCTGCGGGTTCTGGCCCACGCCGCCGTAGATCATCGTCTGGCGGAAGCGGACGTGTTTGCCGTAGGTGCTGAAACTTTTCGCCACCTGCACCGCGAGTTCGCGGGTCGGAGCGAGGACCAGGGTGCGGGCGCTTTTCGGTTTCGGCGCACGCGGCTTTTCATGGAGCGCGTGAAGGATCGGCAGCGCGAAGCCGGCGGTCTTGCCGGTCCCGGTCTGGGCGCAGCCGAGCAGGTCGCGGCCTTCTAACAGCAGTGGAATGGCCTGTGCCTGGATGGGCGAGGGCGTGGTGTATTCAAGTTCGCGCAACGCGCGGTGAAGGGGCGCGGCCAGCGGCAGCGCCTCGAACGTGGTCGGGGTCATGTAGTATGGGGGCCTGCTCGCGCGGATTCCCGGCGGCTGGCGGATTCTCGATGAGCATTCAGGTAATCCCCGAACCATCTCTCATCGATGAAGACCGGAAAAGGGTGGGAACCGTCAAATGGCTCCCGTCGACAGAAGCTGCCGACGCCCGGAGGCTAGCGGAGAAATGCCGCTTGGCAAGCTCTGCTTTGTGGCGGCGGTTCTATGGGCAAGGCGTGGGTGGAGGTTTTCGTCCGCTTCAAGGATGGCCGCTGCGCCGGGTTGGGCGAGGATGGTTGTTGCAGAAAGGCCTTCCGCGTCACCGGAGCAGTCCGGATTGAGCCCGGTCGGACGCTCCTCCGGGTACAAGCCACCCGCTCCTTCCCCGCAGCAGGGCTGCTGGCTTTGAGCGGCAGCAGGCTGCCGCAGTCCGGGTCTCCGACTACCCGAGTGATAGCCGATCACGAAGGAAGCCGGTCACTTCCGCTGCTGCATCCGGCACTCGGGATCGGGCGGGGTGCGTTCGCCGATTTCTCCGACGGGATGGGTAAACAAGTAGCGCCAGACGTCCTCGTAGAGGTACTTGCCGGACTTGTCCTTGGGTGAGGTTCCGCCGGGGACGACGGCGCCGTGGGCGCGGTTCGGGTCGTTCTTCACATCCGCCGCGGTGATCAGCCGGCGGCTGTTGGAGAAGGGCGGGGTGGCGGTGTCGATGTTGACCTGCGGGCCGTAGTCGTGGAGCTGGAGCATCTGCCAGGAGCGGCAGTAGTGGTCGTTCTTCCAGCCGTCGTCGAGCACATGGGTGAAGCCGAAGAAACGCTCGCCGGGCGTGGCGGAGGGCAGGCTTTGCCATGATTCGAATTGGTCGCGGGGGCCGGAGAACATCACCACGCGATCGACGCGGATGTGCTTGGCCATGCGGGCGGCGGTGGTGGAGCCGTGGGAGATGCCGGCGAGGACGACCTTGTCCCAAGCGAGGCCTTTGCCACCGCGGGAAAGGAATTGGTCCCACTGTCCCTGCGGGTGCTCCTTGGCCAGCCATTTCACGAATTGGAACGAGCGCTCCATGATCCCGTCGGGCTGGGGGACATCGATGGCCTTCGAGTGGTCCTCGCCGGTGGCGGCTTCAAGGCGGATCTTGGAAAGGAACAGGTCGTCTTCCGGCGGTGGCCCACCATGGAGCTTGGGGAACCAGCCATTGGCATAGTGGACTTGGATGGCGTGCAGGCCGTAGCCGGAGACGCGCTCGAAGAGACCTTGGTTGTGGCCCATCAACCAAATGACGAGCTTGCCCTGCGGCGCGACGCGGGTGTCCACGCAGGCGTGCTCGATGTCCTGCGGCTTGCCGTCTTTTTCAAAGACGAAGCCGATCTCGGGGTGCTCCTTGGCCCGTTGGTCGATGAGACTTGCCCGTGCGGTTAGATCGTAGCGCTTCGGCGCAGGGTCCTCGTAGGCCGGTGGCGCGGCGAAGGAGATTCCGATAGATGACAGGCCGAGGCCACACCACACGATCTTCCCGAGCCCCGGCCACGTTGAGACTTTTAGCATTGGCTTGGGAATACGGAGGGCGGACTGGTTTCTTCGCTGCACCAAGCGAATATGCCGCTCCTGTATGGCAACTTGCCGGGCTAGCGAGAGAGGGCGTGACAGCGAATCGCCTTGTGGCTTCAGGCTTTCAAACCTAATCGAGGGATCAAACCCATGATTCAAGACGTACTAGTCCTCGGCGGCGGCAGCGCCGGCTTCATCACCGCGATTTCACTCAAGCGAAAGATTCCCCAACTCCGCGTGCTGGTGGTGCGCAGCCCCGCCATCGGCGTGATCGGGGTGGGGGAAAGTACCACGCCGAATTTCCCGCGGCACCTCTTCGAGTACCTCGGCATCTCCCGCAAACGCTTCTACGAGCTGGCACAGCCGACGTGGAAACTGGGCATCTGCTTCCTGTGGGGTTCACGCGGCCGCTTCGACTACACCTTCAACCTGCAGCTCGATTCCCACTATTCCGACCTCGCCAGGCCGACCGGATTCTACTGCGACGACGATTTTTCCAATGCCAGCCTGCCCGGCGCGCTGATGCGCCAGGACATGGCCTTCCCGCGACAGGCGGATGGATCGCCCGACGTGCACCCGTGGCACGCCTTCCACATCGAGAACAAGAAGTTCATCGAGATCCTCGAGATCGTGGCCAAGGAGGAGGGGGTGGAAGTCACGGACGGCAAGGTGACCGGCAGCGAGCGCGGCCCGCAGGGGATTTCCGCCGTGCATTTGGAGGACGGACGGCGGCTGGAAGCCGACCTGTTCATCGACGCCAGCGGCTTCCGCAGCGAACTGCTCGGCAAGGCGATGCAAGAGCCGTGGGTCAGCTTCGACAAATCGCTATTCTGCAGCAAGGCCATCATTGGCGGTTGGGAGCGCGGTCCTGACGAGCCGATCTTGCCTTACACCACGGCGGAGACCATGGATGCCGGCTGGGCGTGGCGAATCGATCACGAGCACCTGATCAACCGCGGCTATGTCTATTGTCCGGACCACATTTCCGATGACGAAGCGGCGGCGGAGTTCCAACGCAAGAATCCGGAGGCCAAGGTGGAGCCGAAGATCATCAACTTCCGCTCCGGCCATTTCCGCCGTCAGTGGGTGGACAACGTGGTGGCCTTCGGCAATGCCGGGGGCTTCGTGGAGCCGCTGGAGTCCACGGCCATCATGATCCTGTGCTCCCACATCCAAACGCTGGTGGATTTCCTGCTCCACAGCGCGCTGGAGCCGACACCCACGATGCGCGACCTTTACAACGACCTGACGTCCGGCACTTGGGAAGACATCCGGCACTTCCTCTCGCTCCACTACAAGTTCAACGGCATGCTCGACACACCGTTCTGGCAAAGGGCGCGAGCGGAGACGGATGTTTCGGGAGTCGCGGACTTCATCGAATTCTATCAAGAGAACGGGCCGACCGGCTTTTGCCGCTACCGGCTGCCGCGCACCGAGAACGACTTCGGTTTGGAAGGTTTCCTCGTGATGATGGTGGGAAACCAAGTGCCCTACCAGAAGCGCCACAAGGCATCGCAAGCCGATCTCGCGACTTGGGCACGCCACAAGCAGCAGTTCGTCACGGAAGCGCGCAAGGGCATCCGCTGTGAGGAAGCGCTGGCCTACGTGAAGCACCCCGGCTGGCAATGGAACGGGGACGCGAAGAACTGAGAAAGCGCCGTCATCCGCGGCCCTCGGCATGCGGGGGTGTCCGGTCAAACGAGACACGAGACACTCACGCGATCGCGTAATGGCCGAAATGTCCGGAGTTCCTAAAAGTGCGGGCGTCTTGGAGATCCACCCCGCTCTCCAAGGCAACCCCCACGTGCAATAACCCCCTACCCCCTATCCCCCATGACCGATCAGGAGAAGATCAGTCGCTTGGCCTGTGCCGCGATGGATGTCCCTTCGTTTCCCCCGGCGAACCCCAATCCGGTGATTGCCGGACCGCCGTTCGCCATTCGTAAAACATTGCTTTGCGCGGAATGCCATGCGGCCAGCGTGGCCATGCCGCTGTTCCCGCGGGTGGCCTTCTATCAGGAAGCCCGCGTGCTTTTCGGCGATCGCAAGGCAGGAACAAATCACCGCCGCTCGCGGCCGCGGTCGCGCCCATCGCTGGCGTCGGCGTCGTGCTGCCTGCTGGCGTCCCTGAGCGCCTTGTACTTCACTTCACCGCGCGGCGAGGAAACGCTCGTGCGCGTGGCGCGCACGGTGATCCAAGCCCGCAGCGATGCCGGGACGATGGTGGCCAATGCGGCACCCGACGGGCTGGAGCCTTGAACCGGATCTTCAGGGTGGGTCAGGCTTCCACGCTGCTTCCGTGGTGCCGGCCCACCCGGACCGGCGGCCATTCCAGCGTCGCGCTCCGGAAATCCCGTGGCGCTGAGACGCGATAGCGGCCGTCTTCGCCGCGGAGCGCGACCATTTCGCGGCCGTCGATGACCACCAGCAGTTCGGGGTCGGCACTGCCGATCCCGCAGAAGGTGAGGTGTACCGTCTCGTAGCCGGGCGTCCACGAACCCTCCCATTGGCGGGTCAGGGCGACGCGGCCTTCCGCGCCTTCGAGGTGGAGGGTGGAGTCGCGATAGACACCTCGTTTCCAGGCCTGGCCGTCGCCTTGGTCTTCGTACCAGCGGCTGGTTTCGCTGCCGTTCTTCCACCATGCCCGGAGTTCGGGCTCGGGGTGGGGGATTTCGCCGGTGAACTGCTGGAGCGGCCAATGCGGAATCACGGCACCGCCGCGCACGAAGACCGGGATGCGATCGATCGGGCACTCGATCCAGATGTCGGTGGCCACCGCTTTCGGCCGCGAATCATCGTGGTAGGAAAACCACTCCGCTTTCGGCAGGTAAAGAAAGCGCCCTTCCTCGCCCTCGGCCAGGATCGGCACCACGTAGAGATGGTCGCCGAAGTAGAACTCCGCGCTCCGCCAGTAGGCATCCGGATTCTGGTGATCGACCAGCGGCAGCGAGCGCAGCATCGGCGTGCCGTCCTTCACATATTGCCAGAAGGCGGTATAGACGGCGGGAAGCAGGCGGTAACGCATCTCGATCGCGCGGCGGACCCAATCGGTGGTGTCCTCGCCGAAGGACCACGGTTCCTGATCGCCGTGATCGCCGGAGGAGTGCGTGCGGAAAAACGGGTGGAACACCGCGAGCTGGATCCAGCGCAGGTAGAGTTCCGGCGAGGGGGTCTCGATGAAGCCGCCGATGTCCGACCCGATGAACGACATGCCGGAGGTGGCGAGACGCTGGCACTGGGTATTCGCCATGTTCAGGTGCTCCCACGAGGCGACGTTGTCGCCGGTCCAGCCGCAGGCGAAACGCTGGGTGCCGGCGTAGGCGGAACGGGTGATGGAAAAGGGGCGCCTGCCATTCCCGAAGCGCCGCAGGCCCTCCTGCGTCGCCCGGATCATCTGCATGCCGTAGATATTGTGCGCCTTGCGGTGCGAGCACGGATGGCCGTCGTAGTCGTGGCGGACATCGTGTGGGAAAGTGCCTTCTTCAAACACGGCCGGCTCGTTCATGTCGTTCCAGATGCCGTGAACGCCGACGTCGCCAATGAGCCCCTTGAATTGATCCGCCCACCAGTCGCGGACCTCGGGGCGGGTGAAATCGGGAAAGTGACAGAGTCCCGGCCACACCGAGCCCTTTATCAGGTTACCGTCCTGGCGACGGCAGAAATAGCCCTTTTCGACACCCTCGACCCAGACTGGATAGTTCGGGTCGATCTTGAGGCCGGGGTCAATGATCGCGACGGTCTTGAAGCCGGCTTTCTCCAAGTCGGCGACCATCCGCTTCGGATCCGGGAAACGCTCGGCGTCCCAGGTGAAGCAGCGGTAGCCATCCATGTAATCGATGTCCAGGTAGAGCGCGTCGCAGGGGATCTTGCGGTCGCGGAAGTCCTTGGCGATGCCCCGGAACAGTGCCTCCGGGTAGTAGCTCCACTTGCACTGGTGGTAGCCCAGCGCCCACAGCGGCGGCATTTCCGCCAGGCCGGTCAGGCGGGTGAAATGCCGCACCACGTCGAGCGGCGTGTCACCATGGAGGAAGTAGTAGTTCATTTCCCCGCCCTCGGCGTGGAAGGTGGTGACGTTCGGCCGCTCGCTGCCGAAGTCGAAGCCGCTGCGGAAGGTGTTGTCGAAGAAGATCCCGTAGCTGCGGCCGTGGCACAGGCTGAGATAGAAGGGGACGTTCTTGTAGAGCGGATCCGTGGCGGGGCCGTAGGCGTAGGTGTCACTGCCCCACAGCTCGAAATGGCGGCCGCGGAGGTTGAGGTCGCAGGACTTGTCGCCGAGGCCGTAGAAGTATTCGCCGTGCTGGCAGACCTTGCTCATTTTCACCACCTCGCCGCCGAAAACCTTGTTGTCCTCCCAGTGGAAGCCCTTGTCGTCCTGACAGAGGATCTTCCCGGTGGCGGTCTCGGTGATGGTCGTTTTCAGCCCGTGGCGGGTGATCCGGATGGAAAGGGCGCCGGTTTTCAGCGCGAACCCGTCCGCGAACTCAATCAGCTCGTGCTCCGGCAAGGCCGGGGCAAAGGCCGGGTCGATCGCGTAGGAAAAGTCGTCGTCGAAGCGCCCGTCGGGGGAGAAGCGGAAGCGCACGATGCCTTCCGCCACGAGCTGGACGCGGAGCAGCACGCCGTTGTCGGTCAAAAACTCGAACACCCCGGCGCGGGTGCTCCGGGTTTCGCGGATGTTGCCGGGAAAGAAGTCCGCCGCGACCTGCGCGGTGCGGTGCTTCTCCATGTAATTGCCGGAGAATTCTTCAGATGCCATGGGTGAGTGGCGGGGTCGGGGGGAACGCCGCTGGGAATTAAACCCTCAAGCCGCACGCATGCCAAGCTCGCGGAATGGACACCCCAAAATCCACGCGGCGCGCGGGGGAAGGTGAGTGTGTCATGAATTCCGCTCAAAAGTTTCATGAGCTGAAACGCGGCGAAATGGACTTCCGTTCGCGATCGGCATACAGGATGCAATGCGCGTTACGTCACGCCGACCAACATGAAGATCGCGATGCTGTCTTGGGAAAGCCTCCACTCCATTCCGGTGGGGGGAGGAGCCGTCCACGTCACCGAACTTGCCGCCGCTCTCGAACGCCGGGGACACGAGGTCCATGTTTTCACCCGCCTCGGCCAAGGCCAGACCACCGCCGCCATCATCGACGGCGTCCACTACCATCGCTGCCCCATCGAGCTGCATCCGGATTTCATCACGGAGACGAATAACATGGGCAACGCGCTCATGTATTTCCTGGCGGCCCAAGAGTCCCAATCCGGCAAGCCTTTCGACATCGTCCACGGCCACGACTGGCTGTGTTCCAAGGCCATCGCGCAGGCCAAGAACGACCACGGGCGCAAGACGGTCTTCACCATCCACTCGACCCAGTTCGGTCGCACCGGGAACAATCTCCACACGGGCGTCTGCGACCGCATCCGGGCGATCGAGCGCGAGGGCACCTACGTCGCCGACCGCGTGATCGCCGTGTCCGGCTACCTGGCCGATGAGGTGAAGTGGCAGTATGAGGTGCCGGAGTGGAAGCTGCGCGTCATTTACAACGGCATCGACTGTATGCGCTTCGACGGCCCCATCGATCCCGCCGTTTGCCGCGCCAGCTATGGGGTCGCGCCGATGGACCCGTTGATTTTGTTCGTGGGCCGCATCAGCACCCAGAAGGGGCCGGACCTGTTGCTGGAGGCAATGCCGTCGATTCTCCACTACAAGCCGAATGCCAAGGCGGTGTTCGTCGGTGATGGCGACATGCGCAGCCATCTGGTGCACCGGGCGCGCGAACTCGGGGTCGATTATGCCACTCGCTTCCCCGGCGCGATGAGCCCGGACGGGGATGTGATGAATCTCTTCAAAAGCGCCGACGTGGTCTGCGTGCCGAGCCGCAACGAGCCCTTCGGCATCGTGGTGCTGGAAGCGTGGGCGGCCTCGAAACCGGTGGTCGTGACCCGCAACGGCGGGCCGCGCGACTTCGTCTCCCACAATGAGGACGGCTACATCGTCGATGCCAGCGCCTGGGGCATCGCCGACGGGGTGAAGGCGGTGTTCTCGAACTTCGATCACGCCCGCTGGATGGGCAGCCGCGGCCGGGTGAAGGCGGCTTACGGGTTCAGTTGGGACACCATCGCGGAGCAAACCGAAGGGATTTACCGCGAGATCGTCCCGCCGGAAGTCGCGGAGGCGAAAGGCACCTCCTCTCAAGCGGCTCCCGACAATAGGGCCGGAGCGGCGCCCGCGAAGAAGGCCGGGGAAGGGGAAGCGGACGCGGACGGCCCCGTCCCGGCCGAAGCGGAAGCGGCAAAAGATGAGGCGGTCGATGCCATGGTGCCCGCCAAGGAATCGAGACGCTCCGCCGGCGCGGCCGGGTGAGGGGCGGCGCATCTCGCCGCGGCCCGCCTCCCATGACGCGCTGACGCCCGAAAGTCAGATTCTCACGAGTTTTTTCCGGGCTCCGGCCGCCAGCCCGCCTACCATGACGCGCTGACACCCGAAAGTCAGATTCTCACGAGTTTTTCCGGGCTCCGGCCGCCAGCCCGCCTCCCATGACGCGCTGACACCCGAAAGTCATATCGGTACGGTTTTTCGAATGCCCCATGGAAGCGCGATCCCTCCGGAGCCCCAATGAGCCCCAACGGGGCGCGATCCCTCAGCCCCGCCCAACGGGCGGGGTCTCCGGCAGGCAGGGATGGCGGCCTGTAGGGCCGCGAGACCTGCGAAGCGTAGCCGTCGTCGGAGGCCCAGACTCAAAGCCAGGAGTGAGATCCGCCCGCTCGATTCGACAGATCAAGGAGCTTAGCCTGCGGAGCTAACCGCGAACTTGAAGGTTGAGCAGAGAGGTCAGGTGCTTCTGCGGGCCGGAGGCTCCGCGCTCCCAGCGGGCTGCGCATTCCGGCTACCGGTCACGGCATTGAAGCCATATCACCCGCGGCCCCATCCAGGCCCACGCCCTACGGGCTACTGGGGGCAGGCCGACCATTCGGGTGAGCCGCTGGAAAAAAACTCGTACCGATATGACTTTCGTGCGTCAGCGCGTCATGGGAGGCGGGCTGGCGGCTCACGAGCAGCGAGGCCGGCATGGACCGGGGATGAAATGAGGCGCTTCGACAGCCTGTGGACCCGGTGTGGACGGAATTGTCCCCGCTCCTTACACCGCCTTCACCTGCTCCCGCGGAACCCCGCGCATTTCGAAAACCCGGAAGATCGTGTCTTCGATCAGGTTGTTCGGGCAGCTCGCGCCGGCGGTGATGCCGATGACCGCCGGGGCTTCGCCCAATAGCGCGCCGGGATAACCACTGGTGATTTCCTCCTTCTCGTGGAGGTCGAAGTGGACGATCTGCTCCAGCGACTGGAGGCACTGCGCATTGCGGATGAAAAAGGTCGGCAGCGCCTGTTCGCCGATTTCCACGAGGTGGGTCGTGTTCGAGCTATTGTAGCCGCCGACGACGAACAGCATGTCCATCGGCCGGCGCAGCATTTCGAAGAGCGCGTCCTGGCGCTCCTGGGTGGCGCCGCAGATGGTGTCGAAGACTTGGAAATTGTCGGCCGAGCCGTCGCGCGCGACCACCGCCTCGCGGACGCGGCGCTGGATCTCCTCGGTCTCGCTCTTGAGCATGGTGGTCTGGTTCGCCACGCCGACCTTGGTGAGATGCTTGTCCGGATCGAAGCCCGGCGAGACGGCGTGGGGGAAGCGCTTGAGGAAGGCTTCCTTGTCGCCGCCCTCGCGGATGTAGCGGCAGACGACATCGGTCTCCTCCAGGGTGAGCACGATCAGGTAGTGGCCCTTGCCGTCTTCACCGAGCGCGCGGGAAGCGGTCGCCTGGGTTTCCTCGTGGCCGGCCTTGCCGTGGATGATCGAGGTGATGCCGTCCTTCGCGTAGCCGCGGACCCGGCGCCAGACCTTCATCACGTCGCCGCAGGTGGTATCGACCACGTAGCAGCCGCGCTCCTCGATCTTCTCCATGAAATTCGTCGGCGCGCCGAAGGCCGGCACGATCACCACGTCCTCGGCATCGAGCTGGTCGTAATCGTCGGTGAGTTGCTGCCACGGCAGCGAGACGATGCCCATGTCCACCAACTGGCGGTTGACCTCGGGGTTGTGGATGATTTCCCCGATCAGGAAGATGCGGTTGTCCGGGAAGACCCGGCGCGCGGCGTAGGCGAGATCGATCGCGCGCTCGACGCCGTAGCAGAAGCCGAACTGCTGGGCGAGGCGCACGGTGGTATTGCCGAGCGTGATCTCGCCGCCATTGGCGCGGATCTTTTCGACGATGGACGACCGGTAGTGGCGCTCCACCTCGGCATTGACCTGGGTCATTACATCCGGGCGGCGGACGTTCACTCGGGGGCGCTTCGGGGCGGCTTCGCTCATGCGCGGGCGATATAGCGCCGCATTTCCCCGCGACCAAATCATTTCCCGGCAGGATTGGGGCACCGCCAAGACGCCAAGAACGCCAAGGACTTCGGGATTTAAACTTGGCCACCTTGGCGTCTTGGCGGTTCAATCCTTCTCCTTTTTCCCCAGCACCGGCAGCGCCAGCAGGGTGAAAATCACCGCCGCCACCCCCTGCATGGCGAAAATGTAATACGGCCACGGCCCCATGTGGTCGAGCAGGCTCGGATTCACTGGCTTGCGGGCGGTGAAGCCGAAATTCGTGCCCAGCCACGCGTTCACCGCGAGCGAGAAGACCAAATAGACATTCCCCCACAACCACGCCTTCAGCGGGCCCTTCCACCACGGCCGGCCCGCGCGCCAGCCCATGACCAGCGGCAGGTAAAACGCCGCCGCCACGACCGAGAAATGGTGGACGAAAAACGTGATGAACGCGGGATGGGGAAAGCCCACCGTGATCGCGGGCGTCAGCAATGCCTGCACCGTGGCGGCCAGGCCCCAAATGTAGGTGAGCAGGCACAGCAAGGGATGGCGCGTGATCAGGGCAATGCCGGCGATGATCGCCGCCAGGTCGCACAGGTGGAACGGCAGCGAGCTGTCCAAGTCCGGGTCGCCCTCGATCGTGCCCCACGCCGCCTGCGAGTAGCCGAAGGCCGCCAAGCACAGGAATGCCAGCAGCCCCCGGGCGATCCTTTCGTTTCGCTCGCTCGATCTTGCGAAGGCGATCACCGCCACCGTGGCCGCGACGCCCGCGACCATCGCCCAGCCATGCATGGCGGAAAACGGCGTGAACACGGGCGGCATGGCGGCAGACAACCGCCCCGGCCGTCCTCCGGCAAGCGGGAAGGCGCATCGGGTCATGATCCGAAAGAATCCCTCGCTTCTCCTCGTTCGGGCCGCGTAATTTGCACCCAAGATGAAACGCCGCTCTCTTTTCACCATGGTCCCCGCCGCGTCCGCCCTGCTCGCGCTCCGTTCTCACGGCAAGCCGATCAATCCTGACGCGCTGACCGATGCCGGTTTCACGATTTCCGTCCAATGCTGGTCGCTGAAGGAATTCACCCTGTGGGAAGCGATCGAAAAGTCCGCCGCCGCGGGTGCCAGCGCGGTCGAGGTATTCCCGGGCCAGAAGATCGGCGGCGACCTCGGCGATGCGAAGCTCGGTCCGGATCTCTCCGACGACCAGATCGCCAAGCTGCTCGACCACGCGAAGAAGAACGGCATCACGCCGGTGAACTTCGGCGTGACCGGCATTTCCAAGGACGAGAAGGAAGCCCGCAAGACCTTCGAGTTCGCCAAGAAGATGGGCCTCTACGGGGTGACCACCGAGTCGCTCGATGCGCTCGATACCCTCGAGAAACTCGCCAAGGAGTATGACATCAAGGTCTGCTTTCACAATCACCCGAAGCCGACCGCGTTGTGGAACCCGGACAAAATCTGGGAGGCGATCAAGGACCGTCACGCGAACATCGGCTACTGCGCCGACCTCGGTCACTGGGCGACCTCCGGCCTCGACCCGCTGGAGGTGATCAAGAAAGTCGCCCCACGAGTCCACGCCTTCCACATGAAGGACCGCGAGGCTGTGGGCAAGTGGACCCATGACCGGCCCTTCGGCACCGGGGTCATCGACAACGCCGCCATTCTCGACGAGGTCCGCAAGCACGGCTTCGCCGGCAACGTGACGATCGAGTACGAGCACAACTGGAAGACCAACGTGCCGGAGATCGCCCAATGCGTCGGCTACCTGCGCGCCTATTCGAAGCTCCGGAAGGCGTAAGCCCTTGAAAATAGGCGGGGAATTGGAACGGCTATTCCTTTTCCCGCCCGCTTTGCCGTGTTAAGGGCATCGCTGCCATGAACGATCCCTACACGCCACCGTCCGAGCCCATCGCTCCACCGCAGTCCGGGCTGTCCAGTGAAGAGCGCACTTGGGCGCTGGTCGCCCACCTGTCCGCGCTGACCGGACTGATTACCGGGTTCGGGATGATCCTCGGTCCCTTGGTGGTGTGGCTGATCAACAAGGACACCAGGCCCTATGCCGCGGCGGAGGCCAAGGAAGCGCTCAATTTCAACATC
Organism: uncultured Verrucomicrobiaceae bacterium; assembly: GCA_966696705.1. GTDB lineage: Bacteria > Verrucomicrobiota > Verrucomicrobiia > Verrucomicrobiales > Akkermansiaceae > Haloferula. Next base: position 27,262 of record CBKZPU010000039.1, read on the forward strand.
TCCTGGATGCTGTGGGGGATCCTTCTGGGAATCGCCGCATTCATCCTCACCTTCGTGTTGATCGGCATCCTCTTGTGGATCGCGCTGGGCTTCTGCACGCTTGTCTGGATCGTCCTCTGCATCATCGCGGGGATCAAGGCGAACGAAGGCGTGTCCTACCGCTACCCGCTGACGGTCCGCTTCATCTCGTGAGCTTGAGGGAGTGCCACATCGTCAGCGGCCCGGCGGGTGCGGGGAAATCGTCCCACGCCCGCCAGCTTGCCGCCAAGCTGGGGGCCTGCCTGATCGACAGCGATACCGCCACCGAGCGTCTCGTTCGTGCCGGGCTCTCGTTGGCGGGGCTCGATCCCGATGACCGCGACTCGCCGGCCTACAAGCGCGCCTATCGCGACGCCGTGTATGAGGCGATGTTCGACCTCGCGGTGGCGAACCTTCCGCAGATTCCGGTGGTCCTCGCCGGCCCTTTCACCCGCGAAGGCGGCGAGGCGGATTGGCCGGCGCGGCTGGAGCGGAGGCTCGGCGTGAAGCCGGTGCTGCACTTCGTCTGGTGCCCCATCGAAACCCGCCGCGAGCGGATGATCGCCCGCGGAGAGGACCGCGATTTGCCAAAACTGCGGGATTGGGAAAGCTACGCCGCGTCCTGCCGCGAGGAACGTCCGGTGTGGGAGCACGTCTTCGTGGAGACGCATTGTTAGAGAGCTGGAGTTTCCAACCGTAGGCGCGTTCGTGAGAACGCGGAAGCCACCAGAGAGGCGCACGTTACCTTGCTTCACCGCGTTCTCACGAACGCACCTACATCCCGGAAGCAAGCCGCCGCAGCGGGAAGATGTGCACGTCCACGTGATCCACCCACAGCATCGACTCGGGCTCTCCGTGAGGTTCTGGCAGTCCATCCCATTTCACCGGCAGCGTGGACCAACGATCGCACTTTGCCGGAGCCCAGCGGTAGGGAGGGTGATGGACCTTGCCGCTATAGAGCCGGCCGTTCCGACCGCTGGAGAACAGCACGTATCGCTCTAACAGAAAGAACTCGAGCGTGCCCGGCTGTGCTTCCCTCACCTCGCCGGCAGGGCCGTATTCATAGACCGCCTCGTCCAGCTCACCGTCGCGCAGGCAATGATAGCGGGTCGCCTTCAACTCGCCGCCGTAGCGCATGCGGGCGTGCTCGTAGGGAAGCAGGAAGAGATTGCGCGCCAGCTCCACGGCGACGGGTTGGTTGCAATCGAGCGAAAGGAACCACACTCCCGGCTGGCCCGAATCGTCGTGGCAATAGATCCGCACGTTCAACTCAAGAAACCACGACAGCCCGGGCACGGCGGGCAAGAGCACCGGCCTGACCCGCTCCATCAGGAACGGCACCACGCCGATCCACGCCTCACCTTCATGAAGATCCAGGTGAAGCCCCGCCGGAAGCAGCGGGCGCAGCAGTTCCGGATCGACGCGCCAATGCAGGAACAGCAAGCGCGACCAGCGTTGCTTCATCACCGGCCTGCCCGCGGGACGCTCGCGCGCGGCAAGGCGTTGCGCCAGCTCCACGGGTTTCATGCGGGCGAAGCTTAGAGCGCCGCGATGATCTTTTCCATCCGCTTTCCGTAATCCACGTAGCTGTCGTAGCACTGCTGCCAATCGACCTGCGACTGGTCCTTCACGTGGAAGACGGTGGCGACGTGCGGCTCGATGGCGATCCAGCCATCATAGCCACGGGACTTCGCGTCGGCGAGGATCTCCGGGATCTTCGCGTCGCCCTCACCGGGCATGGTATAGACCGGCTCGACGCCATCGACCGCGGGACTGATGCAGTCCTTGATGTGGATGTGGACGACGTGGTCGCGGACCTTCGTCCAGAACTCCCACGGATCTTGCCACGGGTAGGGCTCGCCTTTCGAACGATCACGCTGGAACAGCGGGTTGCCGGTATCGAAGACCAGCTTGAGCCCCGGGATCTCGTCGATCAGCCGCAGCGTGTGTTCGGCGGAAAAGCCACCCCAGTTCATGCAGTTCTCGTGGATGGCGGTGAGGCCGGCGTCGTCGAAGCGCTTCACGATTTCACGCAGCCGGCGGAAGCGCTCCTGCTCCTGCTGGTCCTCGCCCCACGGCTCCTGGGCGTAGGACATCACGCGGATGAGCTTGGTGCCGAGGCGCTTCATCCGCGGGATGGCGCGCTCGATTTCCGCCAGTGTGATGGCGAAGTCGGTGGAGATCTTCTTGCCCCAGTTGCCAATCAGCGAGCCGAACTCCGGGATGTGAATGCCGGCCTCGTCGAGCCGTTCGGCCACGCGGGCGAAGTCGTCCTGCGGCAGCTCATGGAGGTTCGCGCCATTCACCCCGCGTGCGGAAATGGCGGACCAACCGAGCTCCTTGGTGGCCTTGATCTGGGTTTCGAGGTCGCGCGCGGCCTCGTCGGCGAATCCGGTGAGTTTCATTTTCTGTAAAAGGGTAGGGCGGATCGGCTCGATCCGCCGAGTTGAAACTGGGAAGTCGGCGCGGCGGGCCGCCGCGCCCTACCGCGTGTTAGAGCTCGACCCGCTTGCCGCCGTTCTGGGCGCTCTCGTAGATCGCGCGGATCACGGCCACCGGCTTGCGGGCTTCGGCGGCGGACACGGTCGTTTCGCGGCCTTCCTGGATGGCGTTGACCACTTCCTCGAAGTTCCGCTGGTGCTGATAGAAGTTGATCGCCTTGGGATCGTTCGCACCAAGACCGGCGGCCTGGCCCTTCATCAGTGTCGAGCGGATTTCGGCGTCCTCCGGCTTCTCGTTCATGAAGTCCCAGATCTCGAAGGCCTCATCGGCGAGGAAGACGGAGCCTTCCGTGCCGCAGAGTTGGACACGCGCCGGATGGCCGTCCTTCGACCAAGTGCAGGTCGAGCCCTCGATCACGCCGCGGGCACCGCTTTCGAACTCCACGATCGCCACGGCGATGTCTTCCACCTCGATACGTTCGTGGGCAAGGCATGCCATGCTCGCTTGCACCGCCTTCACCGGCCCGGCGAGGTAAATGAGCGCGTCGATGGTGTGAATCGATTGGTTCATCAAGGCACCACCGCCATCGAGCGCCCAGGTGCCGCGCCAGCCGGCGGAGTCGTAGTAGGCTTGGTCACGATACCACTTCACGTAGCAGGAGGCGGAGGTGAGCTTGCCGAAGCGCCCTTCGTCAGCGGCCTTCTTGAAGGCTTCCATCCCGGGGTGGAAGCGGCGGTTGAGGACGGCGGCGAGGGTCTTGCCATTGGCCTTGGCGGCGGCCATGAGCTGGTCGATGCGCTCGACGGTCACTTCCAGCGGCTTCTCGCAGATCACGTGTTTGCCGGCATTCAAGGCGGCGAGCGAGGGATCGAGGTGCGCGCCTGACGGGGTGCCGACGGTGACGATTTCCAGTTCGGGATCGGCGAGGAAAGCGGCCATGTCCGAGTAGGCCTTCGCTCCGTATTCGGCGGCCAGTTTCTCGGCGGCCTCGCCGCGCAGGTCGAAGACCGAGTGAAGTTCGCCACCGGTCATCGCGGTGATCGCCTTGGCGTGGAAGTGGCCGATCATGCCGGCGCCGATGATTCCGAATTTCATGGTTTTGGTGTGAAAGAAAGGAGGGCTTCGTAGCGGTTCCGAGCTGTATGACAAGGTGCCCGTGAAGCTCGCTGCGATGAGAAAAGCGGCCGATGACAAACTTGTCGAGAAAAGGCTTCCCTAACAGCGCTTTCAGGCTTGCCGGATCGTCCCCGGCACTCTGGAGTCCCCGAAACTCAAGAACGCTTTCCGATGGCTAACTTGTCCGACAACTCTCCTTCGTCCGATGGCTGGTGGTCCCAGTTGAATCACTTCCAGCGCCTCGTGTTCGTCGTTGCGACGCTTGCGTGGTTGTTCGACTGCCTCGACCAGCAGCTTTTCAATCTGGCGCGCAAGCCAGCCATGACGTCGCTGCTCGGGGCGAATCAGGAACTGAAGCTTTTCGGTAGATTCGCGATCGACGCCGGGGCGCTGGCGACCTCGATCTTCGTGGTGGGCTGGGCGACAGGTGGGATGATCTTCGGCTCGCTGGGCGACCGCTTCGGTCGCGCGAGGATGCTGTCGGTGACGGTGCTGCTCTATTCGATTGCCACCGGCCTGTCGGCGCTCTCGAAGAGCTTCAATGATTTCGCAATTTATCGATTCATCACCGGGCTGGGTGTCGGTGGCGTTTTCGGCCTGGCCGTGGCGCTGGTGGCCGACACCGTGCCTGGCCATGTCCGGCCGCGGGCGCTTGGCGTGCTTCAATCTTTCTCCGCGGTTGGCAACTGCGCTGCCGGTTTCATCGGGCTGGCGATCGCCGTGACCGCGCTCGGCGACAATGCGAATTACTGGAAATGGCTCTTCGTCATCGGCGCTTTGCCGGCCTTCCTGGTGGCGACCATCCAGCTTCGCATGAAAGAGCCGGAGTCGTGGAGGCTGTCGCGCGACAAGGCGCTCGCGGAAGGCAAACGCGCCGGTTCCTACCGCGACCTCTTCGGGCACGGCCTGTGGCGAAAGCACGCCCTGCTCGGCATGGTGCTATCCTGCGCCGGAGTCATCGGCTTGTGGGGCATCGGGGTCTTCTCTTCCGACTTGGTGGGCGACATCATCGCCCACAATTTTTCCCAGGCCGGCGTCCCTCCCGAGCAGATCAACAAGGGCAAGCAGCTCTGGATGTCGCTCAATCTGCTCACATTTAATGCCGGGGCTTTCGCCGGCATGCTGATCTTCACCCGCATCGCCGTGAAGGTGGGGCGCAAGAAGGCCTTCGGATCGTTCTTCGCCGGCTCGCTGCTGGTGACGGTCTTCGTGTTCCAGATGATCGGGAAAATCAATGGCCGCTGGGACATCCTGTGGATGGCACCGCTGATGGGCTTCTTCCACCTCTCGGTGTTCGCCGGCTTCTCGATTTACTTGCCGGAATTGTTCCCGACCCGCCTGCGTGCGACCGGCGTGTCGTTCTGCTACAATGTCGGCCGCTACCTCGCGGCGCTCGGTCCCTTCACTCTCGGCGCGCTCGCCGCCAACTTCAGCAAGGCGGCCCAAGGTGCCGCCGTGGCCAACGCGCCCGCCGGCACCGGCGAAGCGGCTCTGACCGCGCTGAAAGCCGCCGCGAAGATCGATGCCTTCCGCGACGCCGCGTCGTGGATGTGCCTGATCTTCCTGCTCGGCATCCTCGTCCTGCCCTTCCTTCCGGAGACCAAGGGCAAGCCGCTACCGGAGGACTGACTGTAGCCGCGGCTTCCAGCAGCCAGCCATCTTCCCGACCGCGTCGCGGTCAAGGAGGGTAGTAACGGTCTACGCCGCAACCGGATTCTGGTAGAATTTCTCCATGATCGAA
>CBKZPU010000040.1:0-32405 GCA_966696705.1 uncultured Verrucomicrobiaceae bacterium
CTTCTACTCGATCATCGCTGGACGGCATCGGCCGTACGAGGAGATCGAAGCGGAGGAGGCGGTGGCTGGAGAGCTCGTCCCGGGTTGATCGTGGTGCATGCCTCCGGCGTGCCTGTTGGCCACGTGGTGCTTCGATGCACGCCGGAGGCAGCACCACGATCGGCTACTCTGTTTGACAAGCCGCCGCGCTATTGCCTAGCTGCCGCCGGTGGCATTCCGAGCCGATCAACCCCGAGTTTCCGCCCTTCGTCCCGTCGCCATCACCGGTGCCGGGATCTTCACGTCGATGGGCGCGGACCTCGCGGAAAACGCCGCCGGCTTTCGAGACGGTCGCACGGCGTTTCGCCCGGTCGATCTCTTCGATGTCTCGCGCCAACGGGTCGGCACCGCCGGCCAAGCGGAGTTGCCTGCCAGCGTCTCGGGCGTCTCGCGCAAGGCGTGGCAGCGCATGGACCGCGGCAGCCGGATGGCTTGGCTCGCGGCTCGCGAGGCCCTCGAAACCGCCGGTCTTTCCGGTGGTGACATGCCGGTCGTGATCGGCACCTCGGCCGCGGCGATGCCGGTGGGTGAGCAATACTATCTTCAAGCCACCGAGGGAAAATCCCGGCGCGGCCAGCTGACGCGGGTCGAGACCTATCAGCCGCAGTTCCAGATGATGGAAATGATGCGCGCGCTCGGCGTTCGCGGGCCATTGCGAATCGTCTCGAATGCCTGCGCGTCCGGAGCCAACGCGATCGGCCATGCGTTCCAGATGGTTTCGGAAGGCAAGGCGGAGCGGGTTCTTGCAGGTGGATACGACGCCCTGTGCCAGCTCGTTTTCGCCGGTTTCGATTCGCTCCAGGCACTTTCGCCGAGCGGCATTCCGCGGCCCTTCGATGTCGCACGCGATGGCCTCGCGCTCGGCGAGGGCGCGGGCTTTGTCGTCGTCGAGTCGCTCGAGGCTGCCAAGGCACGCCGGTCGAACGTTTTTGCACGGGTGCTTTCCTATGCCGCGGCGACTGACATCCACCATCTCACCCAGCCGCATCCCGAAGGTGACGCCGCGCTGAGCACGATGGAGAAGGCGACACGCGCCGCGGGACTGGAACCGGAGCAGATCGACTACATCAATTCCCACGGCACCGGCACGCCGCTCAACGATGTGGCTGAAGCGCGTGCCATCTCGCGTTGGGCCGGTGATGCGGTGTCGAAGATCAAGGTCTCGTCCACCAAGTCGGCGATCGGTCACTTGTTGGGCGGAGCGGGTTCGGTGGAATCGGTCATTTGCCTGCTTGCCCTGCGCGATCAGTTCCTGCCGGCCAGCCTCAACGTCCGCGAGATCGATCCGGTGGTGGAATTCGATCTGGTCCAACAGCCGCGCGAAACGACGGTGAACACCGTGCTCACGAACTCCTTCGGCTTCGGCGGCGCGAATGCCACGCTCATCTTCCAGAAGGAGGTCCTCCCATGATCCGCATCACCGGCACCGGCGCTGTCAGCTCGGCAGGGTGGGGAGTGCCCGCGATGATGAGCGCGCTTGATTCAGGCGCGCGTCCGGAACTTTCCGAGCTGGCGCGCGAACGAAAGCACGGCGAACCGGTGGCCACGCCCGTGCTGCGGGTTCCGGCGGCGCCGTCGACCTTGCCGAAGAGCCCGCGCCTGCGCCGGGTCAGCCCGGTTTCCAAGTTCGCCGCCGCGGCTGCGATGGAGGCCTTGGGCACCGAGCGTGCAGCGAAGGTTGCTTCAGGTGAGATCCGCCTGGGTGTCGTCTGCTCGCTGTTCAATGGCTGCGTGAACTACTCGAACCGCTTCTTCGGCGAAGTGCTCGCCGACCCCGCGGTCGCGAGTCCGATCCTGTTCCCGGAGACCGTTTTCAACGCTCCCTCCAGCCACTTGTCGGCGCTTTTCAATTCGACAGCACCGAATGACACCATCCTCGGCGATGGCGCGGAGATTTTCACCGCGTTGGAGATCGCGACCGAGTGGTTGCTGCGGGGCGATTGCGACGGCGTGTTGGTGGTAGCGCCTGAGGAGATCGATTGGCTGAGTGCGGAAGGCCTGCGCCTTTACTCGGGCGATGCCATTCCCTCGGAAGGTGCGGCCGCACTTTATCTGGAGTTCGGCGGTGAAGGACCGCGGCTTCTTTCCATCCCCGATCCGGTTCTGTTAGGCCGCGATTTCGATCGCGTTGCAGCCTTGCGGGAGGCCGTTTCTGCTGCCGGGTCTAGTGATGATGGCCGCACCTTGTTGGCCGACAGCCGCTCTGGTGTCAGGCGCTTCGATTCGCCGGAGAATGAGGCCTTCGCTTCGTGGTCCGGTCCGCGGATGTCGGTGAAGACGGTGCTCGGTGATTGCTTCGCCGCTTCTTCCGGGCACCAGCTTGTCGCTGCGGTCGAGCGCCTTCGTCGTGGAGATGCGGAGCAAGCACTCGTCGTCACCTTGGGCGGCAACGAACAAGTCGGAGCGTGCCGGCTGGGACGCTAAGGCGCGAAATGCGCTCGCCGTCCCGGCGCTCCGCGGTTGAGAAAGGAGCATGGTCTCTTCCCGACGTGCCTTCCTGAAGTCCTCCGCCCTTTGCGCGACCGGTATCGCATCGGCTCAGGTCCCGGGCATCGTGGTCAAGCAGCCCGTCGGCGTTCGGGTGACGCAGGTGGAGTTCGCCTTCGAGGAATTCAAATACCGCATGCCCTACAAGTTCGGTGGCACGGCGGTGGACCGCGTCACCTTGCTGAATGTCACGGTGGAAGTCGTCTCGCCGTCGGGCAAGACGACCAAGGGCTTCGGCTCGATGCCGCTGGGCAACGTCTGGTCCTTTCCTTCCAAATCGATTCCCTATGAAGGCACGCTTCAGGCGATGAAGACGCTGGTGCCAAAGATCGCGGTGATCACGCGTGCGTTCACGGAGTCCGCTCATCCGATCGAGATCAATCACCAGTTGGAGCCCGAGTATTTGAAAGCCGCGGCCGATGTCTCGCAGGAGTTGAAGCTCGCCACGCCGATTCCGAAGCTCTGCACGCAGGTGGTTGCGAGCGCCTTCGATGCAGCGCTGCACGACGCCTTCGGGAAATCGCTCGGGGTGAATTGCTACAAGACCTACACGCCAGAACTCGTCGGGCACGACCTGTCGCGCTACCTCGGCGCGGATTTCAAGGGCGAGTCGCTGCAGTCCCACGTGACTGAAAAGCCGCGCGATTGGGTGTGGTTGTTCCACTCGGTCGGCGGGCTCGATGCGGTGTCAGACTCGGAGCTGAAGGAGCGCGTCAACGACGGCATGCCCGAGACGCTCTCGGAATGGATCCGCCGCGATGGCTTGCAGCGAATCAAGATCAAGCTGCAGGGCGAGAATCTCGCCTGGGACATCGAGCGCACGGTATCGATCGATCGCGTGGCTCGCGAGACCCGGCCGGATGTCGAATGGGCTTATTGCTGCGATTTCAACGAGGCCTGCGCCAACGTGGACTACGTGCTCGAGTTCCTCGCCAAGGTCAAGGAGCGCGCGCCGAAGGCATTCGAGAGCATCCTTTACCTCGAACAGCCGACCCGCCGCGATCTGAAGGCCGACTCCGGCAATCACATGCACAAGGCGGCGAAAATGCGGCCGGTGGTGATCGATGAATCGCTCACCGACCTGGAGTCATTGTTGCTGGCGCGGGAGATGGGCTACACCGGTGCCTGCCTCAAGGCCTGCAAGGGTCAATCGCACGCCGTGCTGATGGCCGCCGCCGGCCGCAAGCATGAGATGTTCCTTTGCGTTCAGGACCTGACCTGTCCAGGCGCATCGCTGATCCACTCGGCGGGGATCGCCGCGCATTTCACCGGGCTTTCCACCATCGAGTCGAACGCCCGCCAGTATGTCCCGGCGGCGAATGCAGGTTGGACCGAGCGCTTCCCGGGGCTCTTCGACACGAGGGACGGCAAGCTGGCCACGGCCCAGCTCACCGGGAAGGGACTGGGCGCGTTTTCCTAGCGTTGCTGGCAGGAGACGAGCGCATCGGCGGTGGCGAGGAAATGCATCGGCAAGTCGTGCGGATCCATCGGCAACTCGGGCAAGACCTGCTCGCGGAAGCACACCCCGGCGCGCAGCGATTCCGAATGTGATGCCGCCAGCGCGCGGTCGTAGTAGCCCTTGCCGCGGCCGAGGCGCTTGCCGCAGCGGGTGAAGGCCATGCCGGGACAGAGGAAGAGCTCGATTTCCTCGATGGGAACGATCGGAGAGTCAGGCATCGGCTCGGCGAGGCCAAACGGCCCGGGATGGAGCCGCGGCAGGGCGGTATCGACGAGGTGAAATTGCATTGTTTCGCCATTGATCCGCGGCAGCACCCAGCGGCGGTCCCGCAGTTCGGCGACTAGCGGCAGTAAGAGCGGCTCGCCCGGGATGGCCACGAAGGCGGCGATGGTTTTCGCCGGATGATCGGTGAGCCAGTGAGCGAGGTGCTCGCGGATCGCGGCGGATTGCTCGAGCTGCGACTCCAAGTCCGGGCGATTGGCGCGCAGCACCCGGCGCAGGGCGGACTTGGCGGGAGTTGTCTCTTGCATTGGAACGGCTGGAGCAGAAACCTAGCCGCCGTGAACGTCCGCTGGCAAGTCGTCGCCTGTTTCCTCGCTCTCGCCCTCACCGCCGGGGCGGCGGACGAAAAGGCGAAATTCGACTGGAAACCTCCGGTCGTGGGGGCGGGAGTGTTTACCGATCAGCTCGGCATGCTTGACCGCGAGCGCGAGGAATACGCCAACAACCTGGCCGGCTACGCCGCGAACCGGATTGCCGCGGCCAAGGCGACGGCGGCCTCGCTGAATGAAGGCCGCCGTCTGGTGGCGCTGGCCTTGCATCTCGCACCTCGCAACCGCAAGGCGCTGGTTCTGAGTTTCCAACTTTCGCGCGGCGTCGTCCCGGAAGCGGATCCGGAGAATTTCCGGCCGCAGGTACTCGCCGGTTTGCTTTTCACCCGCTCGCAGGTGCTCAAGGAGCAGGGCGGGGCGGAAAATCTGCTGCTCGCCCGTGTTTTCACGGAGCTGGCGGCCGAGATGGACCCGAAGAATGACGATGCCGTCTATGCGAGCGAATTGCAGCGGCTCGATCAGGGCGGAGTCGATTGGTCGGCACTCACCGACGTGAAAAAGCCCGCGGAGGAGCCGGAAGGCGAGGGCAGGCCGTAGGGTTTCTTTTCCGTAGGCGCGTTGGTGACAACGCGGAGTGAGTCCCGTGGCGGACCTCACCGAACGCATTCTCACGAATGTGCTTACCGATCGTGATGCCGTGACCTCCCGCACGAGGGGCTTGCCAGCCTGTCGCCCGGGCCTACGCTGCGGCCTCTTTTCCCATGAAAATCTGGCTCGACGGCGAATTGGTGGACGAATCCGCGGCGAAAATTTCCGTGTTCGATCACGGCTTGCTTTATGGCGACGGCGTCTTCGAAGGCATCCGCTTTTACAACCGCCGGGTCTTCCGCTTGGAGGAGCACATCAAGCGCCTCTTCGACTCCGCCCGCGCCATCGTGCTGGAGATCCCGTGGACCCATGAGGAAGTCTGCAAGTTCGTGGTGGAAACCGTGGCCGCCAACGGCCTCGACGACGGCTACATCCGTCTCGTGGTCACCCGCGGTTCGGGCGGCTTGGGCCTGAATCCCTACCTCTGCAAGCGGGCGAGCATGTTCATCATTGCCTCGACCATCAGCCTCTATCCGCAGGAGCACTATGAGAACGGCTTGGCCGTGATCACCTGCGCCACTCGCCGCCCGGCGCCCGCCGCGCTGATGCCGCAAGTGAAATCGCTGAACTACCTGAACAACATCATGGCCAAGGTGGAGGCGATTCAAGCGAACGCCCTCGAGGCCGTGATGCTCAACGAGCAGGGCTACGTGTCCGAGTGCACGGGTGACAATATTTTCATCCTGCGCGATGGCGTGCTCCACACCCCGCTGGTCAGCGACGGCGCGCTCGACGGCGTCACCCGGCGCGTGATCCTGGAGTTGGCCGACCATCTCGGCGTGCCGAAGGTGGAGCGTTCGCTGACCCGCTACGATCTCTACATCGCCGACGAATTTTTCCTCACCGGGACCGCGGCCGAGGTCATTCCCGTGGTCTCGCTCGACCGCCGCGTGATCGGCGACGGCACGCCCGGCGCGATCACCAAGCGCTTCATCGCCGCCTTCAAGGAGCTCGCAGCCACGACCGGCACGCCGATCGATTGAGATGGAGGGAGGGTCGGATGCTCTGGCGCCCCGCTGACCTGCGGGAGCGCGGGGTCCCACCATCCAGAAAATCAAGGCCCTGCCGGGAGATTTCCTTTCGCAATCCCGTGGGGCGCTTTTAGCTTGGGTTGTTCATGGACTGCGACATCTGCGGCAAGCATGCAAAGGTGCACCTCACCCAACTGGTGGGCGGGCAAATCAAGAAAATTGCCCTTTGCGACGATTGCGCCAAGGAAAAGGGCGTGACGGACCCGACCGGCTTCGCCTTGGCGGAGATGCTGTTGGGGAAAACACCCGGCAAGGTGGTGCCTGCCGCCCCGGCGGTGGCGGGGAGCGGCCGGCGGTGCCCGTCCTGCGGGTTCACGCTGGAAGACCTGCGCCGCATCCGCCGCTTCGGCTGCGCGGACTGCTACACGACCTTCCGCGACGACGTGAACCAGATGCTCCGCGGCATGCACAAGGGCTTCAAGCACTGCGGCAAGGTGCCCGCCGGGCTGATGGAGTTGCACCAGCGGACCCAACGGTTGGAAGAGCTCCGTGGAAAGCTCGACCAAGCCATCACTTCCGAGAACTACGAGGAGGCCGCCGGACTGCGCGACGAGATCCGCCAGATCGAACTGCGCGCCACCCCCAAAGTCAGCGACTGACCGCCATGATGCGCTTCACCACTCTCATCAAGAACCCCGCCGACTGGATGACCGGCGAGGGGGCCGACAACGCCATCGTGCTGACGTCCCGCATCCGCCTCGCCCGGAATTTGAAAGGCGAGGCTTTTCCCGGCTGGGCAAAGAAAGAGCAGCGTCGTCAGGCGTTGGAGATCATGCGGCCGGCCGTCGAGGCGCTGCCCTGCATGAAGGACGCCTTTTCCCAGGAGCTCGATGACCTGACCTCGGTGCAGAAGCAGGTGTTGGTCGAGCGCCACCTGATCAGCCGCGAACACGCCGCCCGCGGCGAGGGCAGCGCGGCCGTGATCGAGCGCCGCCAGTCCATCGCCCTGATGCTGAACGAGGAGGACCACCTGCGCATGCAGGCCATCCGCCCCGGAATGTCGCTGCGCGACGCGTTCGAGTCGCTGTCGGCCATTGATGATGAGCTGGAAAACGCGCTCGAACTGGCCTTCGACCACGATCTCGGCTATCTTACCACTTGCCCGACAAACCTCGGCACCGGCCTGCGCGCCTCGGCGATGCTGCATTTGCCGGCGCTCGTTCTCAGCGACCAGATCGGCCAGGTGCTCCAGGCGGTGAACAAGATTGGCCTCGCCGTCCGCGGACTCTACGGCGAGGGCACGGAATCGCTCGGCAACCTGTTCCAGATCTCCAACCAATCCACGCTCGGCGAGAGCGAAGAGACAATTTTGCGCAGGTTGGAGCGCGTTATTTCCCAAGTTGCGACACATGAGCGCAACGCGCGCGACAAATTGTTGGAGGACGACCCGGCCATGGTCAGCGACAAGATCGGTCGCGCCTACGGGGTTTTACGGCACGCCTGGATCATCGATTCGAAGGAGGCCCTGAACCATCTTTCCCTGCTGCGCCTAGGCGGAGACCTCGGTTTCCTGCCCCACGACACGGTAAAATCGTGCGACGCGCTGCTGATGGACATCCAACCGGCACACCTCCAGCTACACAGCGGAAGGAAGCTTTCACCGGAAGAGCGCGACTCCATTCGAGCGGAAATCGTACGCGGCCGGTTGCAAAGCCTCGAAGCCCCTGATATTCGTTCTACGAAAAAGAAGGACGCGTCCGACCAAGACCCTGAGATTTTATGAACAACTTCACTCCCAGAGCCCAACAGGTCCTGGCCCTTGCCCGCAAGGAGGCCGACCGCTTCAACCACAGCTACGTGGGTACCGAGCATCTCCTGCTCGGTCTCATCAAGCTGGGGCAGGGGGTCGCGGTCAATGTGCTGGAGCGCATGGGACTCGACCTCGAAAGCGTCCGCATGGAGGTCGAAAAAGAGGTCGGCACGGGCACCGGCCAGAAGATCTCCGGCAGCATCCCTTACACGCCCCGCGTGAAGAAGGTGCTGGCGCTCGCCAACAAGGAAGCGAAGGCGCTCAACCACAGCTACGTGGGCACCGAGCACATCCTGCTCGGCCTGCTGCGCGAAGGCGAAGGCGTGGCCGCCCGCGTGCTGCGCCGCATGGATGTGGACATCCAGCGCACCCGCAACGAGATCCTCGCCGAGATCGATCCCAACTTCACGCCGGACGAAGACGACGACGATTCGGACGACGACGATGACGAAAGCTTCGAAGACGAAGGACAGGAAGGCGGCGAAGAGCCGGAAGCCGAGGGCAAGACGAAGACCCCGGCGCTGCGCGCTTTCGGCCGCGACCTGACCAAGCTCGCTCGCGAGCACGAACTCGATCCGGTGATCGGCCGCGAGTCGGAAATCGAGCGCGTCATCCAAATCCTCTGCCGTCGCACCAAGAACAACCCGGTGCTCATCGGTGAAGCTGGCGTTGGCAAGACCGCCATCGTCGAAGGCCTCGCCCAGGAGATTGCTTCGGGCAATGTGCCGGAAATCCTCCGCGACAAGAAGGTCATCACCCTGGACCTCGCGCTGATGGTCGCCGGCACCAAGTACCGCGGCCAATTCGAGGAGCGCATCAAGGCGGTGATGGACGAGATCCGCAAGGTGAAGAACGTCATCCTCTTCATCGACGAGCTGCACACCATCGTGGGTGCCGGCTCGGCCGAAGGGGCGATGGACGCGTCCAACATCATCAAGCCCGCGCTTTCCCGCGCCGAGCTGCAGGTCGTCGGTGCGACGACCCTCAACGAGTACCGCAAGTACATCGAGAAGGACGCCGCGCTCGAGCGCCGGTTCCAGCAGGTCAAGGTGGAAGAGCCCTCCGTGGACGACGCCATCAAGATCATGCAAGGCCTGCAGGAGAAGTACGAGGCGCACCACAAGGCGAAGTTCACGCCGGAAGCCGTCGAGGCTTCGGTGAAGCTCACCGCGCGCTACCTCACCGGCCGCTACCTGCCGGACAAGGCGATCGACGTGCTCGATGAAGCTGGCGCCCGCGCCCGCATCGGCACGATGACCCGCCCGCCGGAAATCAAGCAGCTCGAAGCGGACATCGAACAGGTGAACCGCGAGAAGATCGGCGCGATCGGCGAGCAGGATTTCGAGAAAGCTGCCTCGCTGCGCGACAAGGAGAAGCACATCAAGAAGTCGCTCGAAGAGACCCTCAAGACCTGGCGCTCGAAGTCCGAGGAAACCGTCGTCGAAGTCGGTGACGAGGACATCATGGCGGTGGTCTCGAAGTGGACCGGCGTTCCGCTCCGCCGCATGGAGGAGAAGGAAGCCGAGAAGCTGCTCAAGATGGAGAGCGAACTGGAAGGCCGCGTGATCGGTCAGGACGAGGCGGTGAAAGCCATCTCGAAGGCCCTGCGCCGCTCGCGTGCCGACCTCAAGGATCCGCGCCGCCCGATCGGTTCGTTCCTGTTCCTCGGCCCCACCGGCGTCGGCAAGACCTACCTCGCCCGCAACCTCGCCGAGTTCATGTTCGGCGATCCGGACGCGCTCATCCAGATCGACATGTCCGAGTACATGGAGAAGTTCACCTCCAGCCGCCTGATCGGATCGCCTCCGGGCTACGTCGGCTATGAGGAAGGCGGCCAGCTTTCCGAGGCGGTCCGCCGCCGGCCTTACTCCGTGGTACTCTTCGACGAGATCGAGAAGGCTCATCCGGACGTGATGAACCTGCTCCTCCAGATCCTGGAAGAAGGCATGGTCACCGACTCGCTGGGTCGCAAGATCGACTTCCGCAACACGATCATCATCCTCACCTCGAACGTCGGTGCTTCCAGCATCAAGCGCCAGACCTCGCTCGGCTTCGGCGCGATGTCGGAAGACAACGCCGACTTCGAAGGCATGAAGGACAAGATCCTCGAGGAATCGAAGCGCTACTTCAAACCGGAGTTCCTCAACCGCCTCGATGACCTCGTGGTCTTCCACATGCTGGAGAAGACGGACCTCGACAAGATCGTGGACCTCGAAATCGACAAGCTGGTCAAGCGCCTGCGCGAGAAGGAAATCACCATCCAGCTCGAAGCCAGCGCCCGCGACCTGCTGGTCAAGAAGGGCTACGATCCGTCCTACGGCGCGCGTCCGATGCGCCGCGCGGTCGAACGCTACCTCGAAGACCCGCTGGCCGAGGCCCTGCTCCGCGGCGACGTGAAGCCCGGCGACACCGCCAAGGTCATCTGCCCCGAAGGCAAGGAAGAGCTCATCTTCGAAACCATCGGCACCAAGGCCGAACCGGACAACGCCGGGGTCTAACCGGATTATTCAAGCCAACGCCCGCCCGTGGAAGCACGGGCGGGCGTTTTGGTTTTGGCGCCACGATAAGGTTCTTTGTTGGATTGTGAGGCCAATCCTTGGGCAGTATCGGGACTGGAGTTCGACCCGTTTACGAGCGGTTGTCTTCAAGCGCGAATGGCGCGGATTTCCCTCAGCCCCGGCCAACGGCCGGGGTTCTTGGCGCCGATCGTACGAGGGCTGGAAGCCCGATATGTCGGGCGAGGATTGCCCCAGCATGAGAATGACATTTCGTGGCACGGGCCGTCCAATGGAGGCGCAGGCATTCCCCATATCGCGACCCTTCAGGCCGCGGTTACGTGCGCCAGCAACCCCGGCCGTTGGCCGGGGCTAAGGGATCTCGCGCCGTTGGCGCTTTAGAGCCAATCTTACCGCTCCCGATCCTCCCTCGGATCGGGATCTCCCCGTTGGGGGACGGACGGGTTTCCGGTGGCGGCGTGCTTGAGCTTGAGCAGGGTGTTGCGCTCGATGACGAGCTTCATGCTGCCGCCGCGGACGGGGTGACTACTGCGAATGTAGTAGTGATCGGTGATCTCGAGTTCGCGCCACAGGCCGCGCAGCAGGTTGATGCGGCCGTTCTCCGCTGTGACCTTCTTTTCGAAGTTGCCGGAATGCAGAGTGACCTCGAAGGGCGCGGGTATGTGGCCGGCGTCGTCAGTGAAATAAACTTCGACACGCAGCGGCCCAATGAAGATCGCGATCAGGGCCGCGATCGCCGCGATCGGAAGTCCGTAGTGCCAGCGCCGTTGTTTCCGCTCGGGCAAGGGAAGCGTCTCCGGAGACGGCAGCGGCGGCGGCTCGAGGGTCATGGCACTTGGTTGAGCAAGCGGACGGTGTCGGGTGCGGGGCGGAGCAGCGTGAACTTGCGGCCCTCGGGAGTGGTGACCGCGGCACCGATGGCCGGTGGCTGATCGCTGCCGGCGAACGATGAAACAAGATCCGCGGCGGCCGTTGCAAAGGCATCGGCGGCCGTCCCCGAATCAAAGCGGATGTCCCAGATCAGATGCACGTCGCTGTCGCTGGTGGCGTGCAACCGGTAGCGGTCGCCGCGCCAGCCGTCCGCCAGTTTGGAGAATTCTTCGCCGAGCGGTTCGAGCCACAATTTCAGTCCGAGCATGCCGGCACTTTCCTCTAACAGCACGTTGCCCGGCGTCTCTGGCAAGGTGACCGGCGACGCTTGGAGGCCTTCGTGGTCGGGAAAGAAGTCGGCGGTGATCGCTGGCGGCTTGTGGAGCGCCCCCATGAGTTCCTCCTGGTCCATCAGCCGCTCCGCCCGTGGCAAGCCGAGAGCGGCGGGAAAGGTGGCGAGGCCGCGGACGAAGGCTGGCAAGTTGGCCATAAGTTCGCGCGCCCCGGCGTTGTCTTGCATGCCGGTGAAGCCGATGCCCAGCGCTTGGCGCGCGAGGAAGCGGTTCTCGACGGCCATCGCCGCTCCATGCTGGAGCGCCTCGCGACAGATCGCCGCCTCATCGCCGGGCCAGCCGGGCACCGGCGGGTAGTGCTGGTGGAGTAAAATGCGGGCCAAGGCGCGGATCAGTGCGGCCTGATCGGGCACGGCCTGCGGGTCGAAGCGATCGGTCACCCAGCCTTCGCCGCTCTGTTCATCGAACCAAGAGCGGGCACCGACCGACTTGGTCGCGGCGAGCTGCGGCGCGAAGCGATCGTCGGTCGTCAGCAAACCCATCAACGCCCACGCCTGTTGCCGCGAATCGAGCCCATGCGGGCCGTAACGGGCCTCGATCGAAGCCACGATGCGATCGCGCAATTCCTCAGCGGCGACGCGGTGGACCTGCGGATTGCTTTTGAAATCGAAACCGAGCGCGCCTTCGACGAAATCGATCAGCTCTTGCGGCACCTTCACCTCGCCGCCGCCTTGGGCGAGCGAGCGCAGGCTTTCATTCTCGCGCTTGAGCAGGGCGATCTCGCTTTCCAATGCGGCGATTTTCCCTTCGGAATCCTCGCCTTCGGTGGCCTTGGCGGCGCTGCGCCATTGCAAGCCCTGCATCCAGCCGGCGGTGCCGATGGCCGCACCGAGCAGCCACGGGAGCAATGTCTGCGGACGCATCACTTGCCGCCGACCGGCTTGGCGCGCGGGTTGGCCTTCTGATCGGCCTTCTGGCCGTCGAAGGGATCGAACTCCAGCGCCGAGGGTCCGAAGACTTCATCCGCGGTCTTGCCCGGAATGGTGGTGATGGAGATCGGCGCGTTCCGGTTGCCCTGGGCGTCGTAGGTGTAAATGAAGCGGCGCACCGGAATCTCCTCGCCGCTCTTCGGGTCGGTGCGCTTCACCCGGGCATCGAACATTTGCTCCTCGACCAACTTGCCGTAGCTCAGGCCCTGCTTGCGGCTGTAGCCGTAGCGGGATTTGAAAAGCCGCGCGCCTTTGCCGTCGAAGATATCGCAGGTGAGGGGATTGCCCTGCGGGCTGAGGCGATAGACGGTCTTGAGTACGGGGCGGCCCTCCGGGCTGACGGTCGTTTTGGTGATCACCGTCATGTCGCGGGTCCGCTCGAAGAACTCGCGCGAGCCATCCTTGTTGGTCTTCACGCTGGCGTAGGGGCCTTGCACTTCCAGGCCGGGGACGGCGGCATGGGCAAGGCCGCAGGACATGGCGGCGATGGCGA
Source organism: uncultured Verrucomicrobiaceae bacterium (assembly GCA_966696705.1). Classification (GTDB taxonomy): domain Bacteria; phylum Verrucomicrobiota; class Verrucomicrobiia; order Verrucomicrobiales; family Akkermansiaceae; genus Haloferula. Next base: position 13,127 of record CBKZPU010000040.1, read on the forward strand.
CGAGGGTTTTCAGGTTCATGGGCGCGGACATTAGGGCTTGGCCGGAGGCCCTGCAAGTGGCCATTTCCCACCCGTCATGTGGTGGAAAACGGCACGCAAGCGGCTGGATCTGAGCCGGCGGGGACGGATCATGGGTATCCTGAATGTCACGCCGGACTCCTTTTCCGACGGCGGGACTCATGCCGGCATCAAGGCGGCCGTGGACCACGCCCGGCGGATGATCGCCGAGGGGGCGGAAATCATCGACATCGGCGGCGAATCGACCCGTCCGGGCGCGGCGGAGGTCGCGGTGGCGGAGGAAATCGCCCGGACCGCTCCGGTGATCGCGGCCCTCCGGGCTGAGTGGGACGGGCTGATATCCATCGATACCATGAAGGCCGCCGTCGCGGCCGCGGCGCTGGAGGCGGGCGCGGACATCGTGAATGACGTGAGCGGGCTGACCGCCGATCCGGAAATGGCTTCGGTCTGTGCGAAAAGCGGCTGCGGCGTGGTGGTGATGCACATGCAGGGCGACCCGCGGACCATGCAGTTGGCACCCCGTTACGACGACGTGGTGGCGGAGGTCCGGGCGTTTTTCGAGGAGCGTCTGAATACCCTGACCGCGGCCGGCATCGATCCGGAAGCGGTCGGCCTCGACCCCGGAATCGGCTTCGGCAAGACCGTGGCGCACAATCTGGCCCTGCTGCGGGCGCTTCCGGAACTCGGCATCGGTGACCGGCCGCTGCTGCTCGGGGTGTCGCGGAAATCCTTCATCGGTCGCGTACTCGGCAGTGACGATCTGGGCGATCGTTCGTGGCCGACGGTCGCGATCACGGCGTGGGCGCGAGAGGCCGGAGTGATGCTCCACCGGGTCCACGAGGTGCTGCCGAACGTGCAGGCCCTGCGCATGACCGAAGCCATCCTCCACCGTGGAATTCCGCATTCTCCTGATGAATGATTTCGTGAATGATTCCGTCAGATCCCACGAACGAACTTCCATGAAAGCGATCACGCTCAAAGCCTCCGCCCTGATCCTCGCCTTTGCCGGAACTTCCTGCATGACCACCTACGACGCCTATGGCCGGCCGGTGCAGACCGTCGATCCCGGCGCCGCCGCGGCAATTGCGGTCGGCGCGGCCGCCGTCGGCTACGCGATCGGCGACCACAATGACCACCATCACTACCACGGTGGTTACTACTATGGCGGCCCTTATTACGGGCCCGGCTGCTGGTAAACGGCCCCTGATTTCTACCCGTGGGTAAAAGCAAATGACAGTGAGGCGCGCCCCGGCGTAGTATCCCGTCCGGGATGGCGTGGGACTTTATCAGGCAGCATTGGCGCGACGGGATCGAAATTCTGATTCTGGCGATCGCCATCTATCAGATTTTCCGGGCCTTCCGGGCGACCCGCGGTGCCCGGATTCTGGTCGGCCTGGTGGTCATCCTGGTGGCGATCACCTTGTTGCTGCGGCTGTTCGAGTTCGAGGTGATTTCGTGGTTGGTCACCCGCGCCGCCATCCTGCTGGTCTTCGCGGTACCGATCATCTTCCAGCCGGAACTGCGCAATGCCTTGGCCAAACTGGGCAGCAGCCGGCTGTTTTCGTTCTCGAACAAGAGCCAGCTCGACTTCCTGGAGATCTTCGAGGACTCGGTGGTGGCTTTGTCGAAGAAGCGCATCGGCGCGCTGTTTGCCATCGAGCGGGACATCGCGCTGAAGCCCTACGAGGAAACCGGCGTGATGCTGAATGCGGACTTCTCGCCGGAGCTGTCGATGACGGTGTTTTTCCCGAAGACCCCGCTGCACGACGGCGGCATGGTCATTTCTAACAAAAAGGTGACGGCCGCGGCGTGCGTGTTCCCGGTCAGCCAGCGCGAATTGGCCGACCGTTCGATCGGCCTGCGCCACCGGGCCGCGATCGGCGTGACCGAGGAAAGCGACTGCGTGGCGGTGATCGTCAGCGAGGAAACGGGCGCGATTTCCATCTGCATGGACGGACATCTGGAGCGAAACTTGGGTGAGGAAAAGTTCCGCGCCCGGATGGCCGAGATCTTCCTCGCGACCGACAACAATCATGAGAAAGGCGTTTCGAAAGAACCTGATCCCCAAGATCGTGTCGCTGCTGCTGGCGACCGCGATCTGGTTTCTGATTAGGGATCACCTTCAGAATCAGGGAGAGATTTTCGGACCGGGAAGCAAGCCGCCCCCGCGGGCGATTCTCGTGTCGCCCGAGGAGGATCCGCCTTGACCGTCCCGCCGCGGGCGGCCACCGCTGCGGCGTGAGCTACTTCGTCACCGGCACCGACACTGGCGCGGGCAAAACCCGCTTTTCCCGCCTCCTCGTCGAGGCCCTGCGCGCCGAGGGCATCGACGCCGCCGGCTTCAAGCCGGTCTGCTGTGGCGATCGCGACGACGCCGTGCAACTGGCCGCCGCGTCGGGCGGGCTGGAACTGGAGCAAGTGAATCCCGTGTGGCTGAAAGCGCCGGTCGCCCCGCTCGTCGCCGGCATGCTGGAGAACCGGCCGGTCGATCCGGCCGCATTGCTGATGGCGACCCGGGATTTCCTCGCAAGCCATGCCGAAGTGATCGTTGAGGGCGTCGGTGGTTGGCGCGTGCCACTCGCCGAAGGCTACGACATGGCGGACTTCGCCACCGACCTCGGGCTACCGGTCATCGTCGTCGTCGGCAACCGTCTCGGCGCGCTGAACCACGCGCTCCTCACGGTGGACGCCATCCGCTCCCGCGGCTTGGACATCGCAGGGCTTGTGATCAATCATCTGGCTGACGAACTGGACACCGCGGCGATCACCAACAAGGGGATCATCGAGCAACTCACCGGTCTGCCCATCCTCGCCGAGATCATCCACGGTCAGGATTTCCTCGAGGTGGAACCGTTCCTCGGCTCCTGATTGGTACAAAGAAAAACGCCGGCCCCTCTGAGTGGAGCCGGCGTTTTGAAAGAGGGGTGGGCGAGCTTAGCGGCGGGTACCGGTTTGCTGCGTGGAGCCGGAGTTCACGGGGAACGAAATGGCGGAAGGAACGGACATGGCTTTATTTGGTTCGAGGTCTTTTTCGAGGTCGTGGAACTGGGAGGAATGCTCCCAACGGGTGACGCCAACGTAACCCCGAACCGCTTGACCCGCATTATGAAGACGGGAACCCACCTTGCGATTTTGCGAAGGTGTAAATACCGCTATACCCCAGTGGATTTACGGTATTCCCCCGGCGTCTTGCCGGTCTGTCTGCGAAAAAGATGGCTCAGTCGTTCCGCGTGCTCGAAGCCAAGCAAATCCGCGATGTGGGCCAAGGTGTAGTCGGTCTGCGAGAGGAAGCGCTGGATGCCCTCGACCAAGGTCTGGCTGAGCAACTGGCGCGGCGTCTTGCCGGTGGCCGCCTTGACCCGTTGCTCTAACAGGCGGCGCGAGACGTGGCAGTCGCGCGCCAATTCCTCGATGCTGAGCAGCCCCGGCCGCTGCTGGCGCAGTAGCTCCAGAAAGCGTCGAACCACCGGATCCTCGATCGCATCGAGGGCGGTGGACTGGCGGATCACGAGGCCCTTCGGTGGCACCAAACGCTCGAGTTTGATCTGTTTCAGGTCTTTTCCTGCCATCAGCTCCGCCAGCCATGAGGCCGCGAGGAAGCCCATGCGGATGATGTCCGGGTCGATGCTCGAAAGTGGAATGCGCGAGGTGCTGGAGAAGACCGGGTCATTGTCCACGCCCAACACGGCAAGGTCTTCGGGCACGGCGATCTGGAGCTCGATCGCCGACTGCACCGCACGGAATGCGACCTCGTCCCAGCAGCAGAAGAGCGCGCAGGGTTTCGGGAGCGATTCAATGAAGGCGAGGTCGCCCTTTTGCAGCGACTCGAAGCTGCGGGCCTTGCGCTCCGGGGTGTGATGGCACAGCGGCTTGTGGCCACGGGCAGCGAGGGCCTCGGTAAAGCCGATCTCGCGCTCGCGGGAGACATTGTGGTCGCTGTAGCCGAGGAAGGCGAAGTGGCGGTGGCCCTTTTCGATGAAGTGCTCGGCGGCCATCTTGCCGACCGCCCGGTGATCGCTATCCACGATCAGGTGCTCGCCGGCCGGATCGAGCAAGGTGCTCTGCAAGTCGAAGACGGGCATGCCCTGTTTGCGCAGGGCCCGCGAGTGATGCTGGTCGGGACTGGTGGTGATCACGCCGTCGCCCTTGAAGTCGGCCAGCCAGTCCGGTTCCGCCGCGGTCTTGCCACGATATTCGAAGTGGATCTGCCAGTCATGCAGGCGGCCGAAACGGGCGATGCCCCGGATCAGATTACGCCCGTACTGGGTGGAGGTTTCGACGATGACCGCGACGTGCCGCACGAAGGAATGGGTAAGCCGGGGGTGCCCGCCTGACTAGGATTTTGGGAGCCATCAAAGTCAGTTGCCCAGCCACAGCCGCAGGGCGTCATGCATCCATTGCGGCTGCCGGTAGGCCTCGTGCATGTTCGTTCCGAAGTAGTAGCCGACCACGTGGAAAAAGAGCGGCCCGGCGAAGAGCAGCGAGTCCAGCCGGTCCAGCACGCCGCCGTGACCGGGAATGCCGCGACCCCAGTCCTTCGCGCCGAGCGAGCGCTTCACCGCCGACATCACCAGCCCGCCGAAGAAGCCGGCGGCCACCAGTAGGGCGGACATGCCCGCGGCCACCGCCGGCGTGAACGGCGTGGCCCACCACAGCGAGGTGCCGATCACCGTGGCAGCCGCGCCCCCGTAAAGCATGCCCTCGCGGGTTTTCGAGGGGCTGACCCTCGGTGCCACCTTGGTTTTCCCGAAGAGCTTGCCGAAGACGTACTGCATCACGTCGCTGATCTGGGTCACGAGCACCACGAAGAACAGCAGCTTGGCATTCTGGCCCTCATAACCCGGGATGGGCAAATAGAGGAGCAGGGGCAGATGGCTGAGGAAATAGATGCAGGTCAGCACGCCCCACTGGATGCGCGCGGTGCGCTCCAGGAAGCGCTCGGTATCGCCCGCCAGGGCGCTGCGGATCGGAATGAAGACGAAGGAATAGACGGGTATCCAAATCAGGAACATCCCGTACCAAGGAGCTGCCGCGAAGATGAAGTGCAGCGGCAGGATCAAGAAGAACACCCACGTCAGCGTGCGGTGGTCGCCGCGCGGAGTAGGGGAGAGCGTGATGAACTCCCTTAACGCAAGGAACGACAGCAGCGCGTAGAAGCCGAACACTCCGCCACGCCCAAGCGCCAGCGACGAACAAAAGATGACCATCATCCACCACCATGCGTTGACCCGCTGGCGCAGGTTCACCAGCACCGGAGTCTCGCCGGATTTCCGGACCAGGAGCTTGGTAACGAGGGTGGCGATGAGCAGCACGGCCACCACGCCGCCGACGAGATAGAAGAGTTCAGGATCCTTCATCAGAAGCAGGAATGAGATGTCCGTGGGAAAGGCACATCACCGAGTTGCGGGCGCGTTCGAGGAAGGCGCCCTTGCTTTCGCCCTCCGCCGGCCCGGGCAATGGCTCGCCAAAGACCGCCTGTCCCATCAAGGGCAGGGGCAGCAGTTCGCCCTTCGGCAGAATGCGGCTGAGGTTTTCGAGGAAGACGGGCACGAGCAAGGTCTCCGGCCGCTTGGTGGCGAGGTGGTGGAGTCCCGGCTTGAAGGTGCCGACCGCTCCCGTGTCGCTGCGGGTTCCTTCGGGGAAAACGATCAGGTCAGCCCCCGCATCGAGGGCGTCTAACATTTTTCCGAGGGGGTCTTCCGAGCGCATCCTCGCGAGGTCCCGGGGGATCAGCACCGCCTTGAAGAGACGGCTCGCCATCCAGCGGCGCAGCGGGGTCTTTTCCCAATACTCGGCGGCCGCGACCGGCCGGGTCGCTGCGCGTTGCCGACCAGGCAGCGCGGCCCAGATGACCACGAAATCGAGGTGCGACGAGTGGTTCGCGAAGTAGATGCGGCGCTTGCCGTCTTCCGGCAGGTCGCCCAGCAAGCGGACGCCGGTCGCAAGACGCACCAGAAATGCCAACACCGCGGCAGTCATGGGCGGGCCTCCTTCAGCTTCGCGGACAACCGCATGATGCGACGGACGATGGTGATGCAGGAGCCGACGGCGATGACCATGACGGCGATCTTCATGACCTCTCCATCGCCCTTCCACAACGGTTCAGCGGCAGTGATCAAGGCGGCGAGTGTCAGGGCCGCCATCCGCTGGGGCTTGGCGAAAGGACCGCAGAAGTCATGGGTGCCGGCCAAGGCGGCACCCGAGGCTCGGATGTAGGCCGTCATCACCGAGGCCCAGCCGGCCAAGGCTCCCACCCATGGCAGGCCCACCGCCCAAGCGGCGCAGAGCAGCAGGATGGTATCGGCAAAGCGGTCGGGGATCTCATTCCACAAGCCGCCGGTGGGGCTTTTCCGGCCTCCCTCGATGGCGACCATGCCATCCATCAGGTTGCAAAGGAGACGGATCTGAATGCAGGCCGCGCCAGCGAGCCAACCGGCTTTCCAGTCGATCGAACCGCTGCCGGCGGCGAGAAAGGCGAGCCCGCCGCAGGCGGCCGCCACCACGCTGAAGGCGGAGATGGCATTCGGGGAGACACCCTTCGCGGTGAGGGACTTTGCCAGCACGACGGCCCATTCGGCCGAGCGGGATTTCAGCGGTCGCCGCGAGCTGTCATCTTCCACGCGGCGACTCTGCCAAGCGCAACCCGGCCGGGCAAGTTAAGGAATGGACTCCTTGCGAAGCGCGGGATCAGCCGTTAGAAAAGCCGTCATGACCGTCGGCATCGTCGCCAACACCCAGAAGCCAGGAGCGCGGAGCACCCTCGACCGCCTCATGGGCGTGCTTTCCGTGCGCCGGATTGCCACGGTGTTGGAGAGGGAGGCCGCGGCGCTGCTCGGCGTGCCCGGCGGGATGGATGGCCCCGATCTTGCGGCCTCGTCCGACGTAATTGCCGTGCTCGGTGGGGACGGCACCATGCTCAATGCGATGGCAAAACTCGGCCCCACCGAGAAGCCCGTCGCCGGGATCAATATCGGCACGCTCGGGTTCCTCACGAGCTGCACCGACGACGAGGTCGAGCACTTCGCTGACGCCCTGCTTTCCGGCGAATACAACACCAGCCGCCGCACTCTCTTGTGCGCCACGGTGCGCAGCGTCGATGGCAGCGAAAAGGACTTCCGTGCCCTGAATGAAGTGGTGCTGGCCCGCGGCCAAACCGGACGGCTGGTGTCGCTTTCCGCCTATGTCGATGGCGACCTGCTCAACAACTACCGGGCGGACGGCCTGATTGTCGCCACGCCGACCGGCTCCACCGCCTACTCCTTGTCCGCCGGCGGTCCGCTCATCAGCCCTGCGGCGGCGGCCTTCGTCATCACTCCGATTTGCCCGCACACGCTGAGCCAGCGCTCGCTGATTATCGGCGACCACGTGACCGTCGAACTGGCACCGGAGAATGCGGATGAGGCACCGATGCTGTTCACCGTCGATGGACGCGACTGCGTCACCATTCACCACGGCGACCGGATCGAGGTGAAGAAGGCGGCCCAAGCGCTCAACCTGCTGCGAATGCCGGGCTTCTCCTTTTACGAGACCGTGCGCCAGAAGCTCAATTGGCGGGGCGGCTAGACCGTTCCACGCGCCGATTCTGCAGCTTTCGCCAAGATTTTAGCGGCGTGCGGGAATCGCGTTGCGGCGGCCCCGGGCATCGGCTGGAGTGCTGCCGTGCGCTACGAACCCATCGATCCCCAGCTCTTCGTCCACAACCGCGACAAGCTCCGTGCCCTGCTGAAGCCAAACAGCATCGTCATCGTGCTGGCGAACGACATCTATCCGACCAATGCCGACGGGACGATGGCCTTCAAGCAGAATGCCGATCTCTTCTACCTCACCGGCGTCGATCAGGAAGACACCATGCTGGTGCTGATGCCGGACGCGAAGGATCCGAAAGAGCGGGAGATGCTGTTCGTGAAGGAGACCAGCGAACTCATCGCGATCTGGGACGGCGAGAAACTTTCCAAGGAGCAGGCGAAGGCCGCCACCGGCATCGAGCGCATCGAGTGGAGCCACAGCTTCGAATCGTGGTTGCACCGGCTCATTCCCCAGGCGGATCACATTTATCTCGCGACGAACGAGCACCTGCGCGCCACGGTGGTGGTGGAGACGGCGAATGACCGCTTCATCAAGAAGTGCCAGGCGCGCTACCCGCTGCATCGCTACGAGCGCCTCGCGCCACTGATGCATCGCCTCCGCATCACCAAGGATCCGATCGAGGTCGATATCATCCAGAAGGCCTGCAAGATCACCGAAGCGGGTTTCCGTCGCCTGTTAGGTTACGTGAAGCCCGGCGTCGGCGAGTGGGAAGTCGAGGCGGAGCTGCTGCACGAGTTCGTCCGCCGTGGCTCGCGCGGCTTCGCCTACACGCCGATCATCGGCAGCGGAGCGAATGCCTGCGTGCTGCACTACATCGAGAACGACAAGGTCTGCCAAGACGGGGACATGCTGTTGCTCGACGTGGCCGCGGAGTATGCCGGCTGGGCCTCCGACCTGACCCGCACGATTCCGGTCAACGGCCGCTTCACCGCCCGCCAGCGCGACGTTTACAACTCGGTGCTGCGCGTCTTCCGCGGCGCCAACGAGATCCTGCGTCCCGGCAACACGCCGCTCGAATACCAGAAGCAGGTCATCGAGCTGATGGAAGCGGAGCTGGTCAATCTCGGCCTGATCAGCGCCAAGGAGGCCAAGGAACAGGGACCCGACAAGGCGCTCGTGAAGAAGTACTTCATGCATGGTACTTCCCATCACATGGGGCTGGATGTCCACGACGTGGCTCCGCCACACGAGCCCTTCGCGGAGGGCATGGTTTTCACCATCGAGCCGGGCATCTACATCCGCGAGGAAGGCCTTGGCGTCCGCATCGAGAACGACGTCGTGATTGGCAAGAAGTCGAACTTCGATCTCATGGGCGACATCCCGATCGAGGCCGACGAGATCGAGGAACTGATGAACCGGAAAGCGAACTAGCGATCAAAGCCAGCTTGACCGGGCGCTCCCAGTTTTGGGAAACTCAGCCCGCGAATCCTTGGACAATCGGCATCCGCCGGCCCATCCCGAAGGCCTTCGAGGTCACGCGCAGGCCCGGTGCCGCTTGCTGGCGCTTCCACTCGTTGAGGTCCACGCGACGCTGCACCCAGCGCACCAGGTTTTCCTCGTGGCCGTGGGCGACGATCTCGTCGGCGGACAGGTGGCGCTCGATGTAGAGTTCGAGGATGGCATCGAGCACGTCATAGGGAGGAAGCGTGTCCTGGTCCTTTTGGTCGGGCCGCAGTTCGGCACTCGGCGGCTTGTCGATGGTGTTCCACGGGATGATCTCGCGGTCACGGTTGATCCAGCGGGAGAGCTCATAGACGCGGGTCTTCGGCAGGTCGGAAATGACCGCCAAGCCGCCGCACATGTCGCCGTAGATCGTGCAGTAGCCGACGGCGAGTTCGCTCTTGTTGCCGGTGGTGAGCAGCAGGTGGCCGAACTTGTTAGAGAGCGACATGAGGTAGAGCCCGCGAATCCGGGCCTGCATGTTTTCTTCGGTCACGTCTTCCTTGGTGCCCTCGAACAAGGGAGCCATCGCGGCTTTCACGGAAGCGAAGGTATCGGCAATCGGCACGGCATCGCAGCGGATGCCGAGGGTGTCCGCGAGGGCCACCGAGTCATCGACACTGCCGCCTGAAGAAAAGGGGCTGGGCATGGTCAGCCCGTGGACGTTCTCAGGCCCCAGTGCTTCAGCGGCGAGAACTGCTGTTAGAGCGGAATCGATGCCGCCGCTCAAGCCGAGGCAGACGCTGCGGAATCCGCACTTCTTCACGTAGTCGCGCAGACCGAGCACCAGCGCGTCGAAGAGCTGGCCGGCTGCGACCGGCTGGGGCAGGGGAGCTTCACCGGCGGGAAGGGCATCGAGATCGACCGTCAGGCTTTGCTCGGTGAAGCCGGGCATCTGGACCGCGATCCGGCCGTCCGGAGTGGCCACCAGCGAGTGGCCGTCGAAGAGCAGTTGATCCTGCCCGCCGATCGCGTTGGCGTAGATCACCGGCACGCCGGCCTCTTTCGCCACGGCCGCCATCATCTCGCGGCGGATCTCCGGCTTGCCGAGGTGGAATGGGGATGCGGAAAGATTCAGCAGCAAGTCGATCCCTTGCGCGCACAGCTCCTGAACCGGGTCACGCTCGTAGAGCGGGCGGTGCAGGTATTCCTCGGTCCAAATGTCCTCGCAGATGGTGATGCCGAGCCGCAGGCCATTCCAGACGATGGGGTTGGATTTCTCGCCGGGTTCGAAGTAGCGGCGCTCGTCAAAGACGTCGTAGGTCGGCAGCAGCGTCTTCCAGACCTTGGCGACGATCTCGCCGCGATGGAGGAAGGCGGCGGCATTGCGGAACGGCTTGCCCGGGCGGCCGGAGCCGTTGTGGTCCACGTAGCCGACCAGCAGCGGCACCTCCTTTACCTCGCCCGCGAGGTAGTCGAGCGCCTGCAGGCACTTCGGCACGAACTGCGACTTGAAAACCAGGTCGCGCGGCGGGTAGCCGGCCAGCGATAGCTCCGGCGTGATCACCAGCTCGGCGCCTTGCTCCAGACATTCGCGGTAGGCTTGGAGCAGCCGCTTCGCGTTGCCGGGGAAGTCCCCGATCACCCCGTTGATCTGCGCGATCCCAACCTTCATGCGGGGCGACTCAACGCGGGCGGAGCCGGGGTGGAAATCCCAAATCGGTACAAAAAAGAAGGGCGCGAATCGCAAGTCCCCCCGGAATCACAATTCGCACCCTTTCTGACCCAGCGAGTCTCTGGCTGGCGGCCTCGGCCGAAATCCCCCCGGATTCAGAACCGATGCTTATTGCCTGCCGGATGGCCCGCTGGCCGGGTAGCGATGCCGAAGCGCCGCTACCTGTGAATGAAACTGCCAAATAATCTGGTTTTGAAAAGCATTAATTTAAGTGAAAATTCACAAGTTGCTCCCAAAATCGGACAGATCACTGGAAATCAGGGGATTTCGGCGGGAAATTCAAGGGTGAGGCCCTTCGGTCGCCAGTAGCGGATCAGGGCGTCTTGGGTCGAATTCGCATTTTCTTGGGGGAGTAAGTCCACGGGGTGCCGACTGCGAGGGGCGGCGATCAGGGCGGTGCGCAGGGCTTCGACGCGCTTGTCCCCGCCATGAAGCTGGTAGTGGGCCAGCAGCAGGGCGGTGGCGTAGGCCCGGTAGCGCTCGTCCACCGGCAGATCGGTGACGAACTCATGCCAGCCGCGGCCATCGAGCCCCACCAAATCCGCGGCGCGGACCAAGGGGATGCCCGGATCGTCCGGGCTGAGGCGCACCCGCAGGTGCTGCCGGATGGCCGCGTCCATGTTGGCGAGGGAGAAGCGGCCCGCGCCGGTGTGGGCGCAGGCGAAGTATTCGGCGATTCCTTCCGCGAGCCACTGGGGCAGCCCGTGGTTCAGCCGGTGCATGCAGAGGTGGACGATCTCGTGGACCACCAAGTCCTCGTCATTTCCCGGCGCGAGCTTCGAGCGGCCGGCGGCCTCCGGGGGGCGCTTGAGATAGCCGCCATGGATGAGGACCAGACCTTGGCGAGCGACATAGTTGCCTGAGGAGCCCGCCGCCGCCCCGGCTTGATAGTAGGCTTGATCCGTGGAGTAGATCGCGATGCGCGGGCGCTTGCCCTCCGGCGGCGCGAAGAGCGGCAGCGGATGGGATTTCACGACCAGCGCGGTGGTATCGGCGACTTGGGAGAGGCGGGCCAATTCGTTCGGCCGCAAGTCAAGGTCACTGTCGATGCGGAAGAATCGCGTGTGCCAGACCTTGCGGTCGCCATCGTCCGCCTGGGCCTCGACCACCGCCGCGGCCGGAACGACCTCGCGCGGCAGCGGATCGGCGGCGGCAAGCGAGGCAAGGGTGAAGAACAGCAAGCGCATGGCAGGGAAAACCGCGGCGGTCCCCCAAAGTTTGCCCCTTCCATGCCATCTTCGCAGGCGGAAATTCGACATTTGCCGGCGCCTGCCGTAACCGGTGCGCGTGACCGATTGGCAGACCACCCTCCGCAAGCAGCTCACCAGCCGTCAGGATCCTTGGGTCGTGCTGGAAGGCCAAGGCATGGTTGAGGCCGCTCTCGCCGGCTGGTGGGAAGTGGCCGGCGTGATGATTTCCGAAGCTCACTCGTGGCAAGTACCGGTGTGGAGCGGCATGGAGGTGGCCCGCGAGGCTCCTGAAAAAATGAATCGGCTGGCCGATGTTTCGATCCACGGCGGCGTCCTCGGCTTGGCACGACAGCCCTCGGAGACCGGGGAGGTGGCGACCTTCCTGCGCTCGCTCGATGCCGAGGCGCTGGTTGTCGTCTGCCCGCGCTTGGATCATCCCACGGTGGCAGGTGAGGTCATACGTTTGGCGGCGGACCATGGCGCGGCCGGCGTGTTGTTTGGCGCGGAAGGAGTTTCGCCCTTTCATGTCGAGGCGGTGAGGATGGCGGCGGGGGCGTTGTTTCAGCTCCCGATCCGGGTTGCCGATGGCGGGCTGATGCTGCGCTCGCTCAAGGCCGCAGCGGTGGAGCTGTGCGGCTGGGAACAAGCGACCTTTTCCGGAAAGGCGGTTACGACCGGTCGCCGCGCATTGGTGATGGGCGATCCGGAAAAGGGGCTGGGTCCGTTTTGGCGGGCGGCCTGCGACCGGCAGGTCGGCGGGGAAGTGGCGGCGGTGATGCAGGGATTGGCCGTGGAATCGGGCGGATAGGTCCAATGGGTCACATACGGCCTATTTCCGAAGCCAGCGCAGCCACGGTTTCCGGGGGATGGGCAGCCGACAGGGAAATCCGCAGCCGCGCCGTGCCGCGTGGCACTGTCGGATAGCGGATTGCCGGGACGAGAAAGCCGCGGCACTCCAAGCGGGCCGCCGCTTCCAGCGCCGCCTCATTCCCTCCGAGCAGCACCGGCACCACGGGTGATGGATGCTTGGCGGAAAGGACCGAGATATTTTCCCGGAGTTGCTTCCGGCGAAGCTCCCCATCGGCCGAGCGGATCCGCTCCAAGGCGGCCATCGCCGCGTGGGCGAGCGCTGGTGGCGGTGCCGTCGAGTAAATGAACGACCGCGCGCGGTTCACCAGCAGGTCCCGCCACGCCGCGGAGGTTGCGAGATAGCCGCCGGCAAGCCCGGCCGCCTTGCTGAAGGTGCCCATCTGGAAATCCACCCGACCCTGGACGCCGAGCTGGGCCGCCAGTCCCATGCCATGCGGACCGAGCACGCCGAACGCATGCGCCTCATCGAGAAACAGCAGTGCCCCGTGGCGATCCTTCAGTTCCACGAGTTCTGTTAGAGGGCACAGGTCACCGTCCATCGAGAACACCGATTCGGTCACCACGATCACTCGTGCCGTCGGTTGCTTCGCGCGGATGCTTTCCAACAAGCGGGCCAGCTTTGCGGTGTCGTTGTGCGGGAACACGCGGATGGTCGCGCCGGAAAGCCGCGCGCCATCGATGAGCGAGGCATGGCAGAGCTTGTCGAGCACCAGCACGTCATCCTTTCCCGCCAAGGCCGGCAGGCTTCCAACCGCGGTGGCGAATCCCGAGGAAAACACCAGCGCGGCCTGAGTGCCTTTCGCGGCCGCGACGGCCTCTTCTAACAAGCGATGCGGCGGGAGCGTTCCGCAGACCAGCCGCGACGCCGCCGATCCCGCTCCGTATTTCCGCACGCCCTCGATGAATGCCTCGGCCAGCTCCGCATCGGCCGCCAAGCCGAGGTAATCGTTGGACGCGAAATTCCAAAGCTCCCGTCCATCCCGCATCACCCGCGGACCAGTCGGGGAATCGAGGGGCTTCAGCGTCCGCAGCAAGCCCGCTTGGGTCAGGTCCGCCAGTTCCTGTAGCGGATCCGGAGGCAAGGGTATCTCCTGCCGGCTCATCCTTCCGCGGCCGGACGTTCGAGCGACCAGCGCAGGAGCTTTTCGGAGTCGTTCCACACGTTGGCCGAGTTGCTCTTGAGCACCACCACGATGGCCGAGCGACCGCCGAGCGTGCCGGAGGAAACCAGGCATCGGCCGGCGGCATCAGTAGTACCGGTTTTCAGCCCGTCGCAGTAGGGCACGCGCTTGAGCAGCTTGTTGGTGTTCTGAAGCGTCTTCACCCGGCCGTCACTGTGACGGAAGGTGGTGGCCTTCAACGAAGTGAACGAATGGATCGTCTGATTGCGCCACGCGGACCTTGCTGCGATCGCGATGTCGCGCGCGGTCGAATACTGGCCCTCTTGGGGCAGGCCGTGCGGGTTCAAGAAGTGCGAATTCCGCATGCCGAGTTGGGCGGCCTTGCGATTCATCAGCGCGGCGAAGCCCTCTTGGCTGCCGCCGATGTCCCGGGCAAGCGCGCGACCGACGTCGTTGGCGCTTTTCACCATCAGCACCTTCAGCAGTTCGCGCCGCGAGTGCACCTCGCCGGGCTTCAAATAGAGCTTGGTGGGCTCGCAACGCGTGTCGTCCGAGGAAATGGTCACCGGCTTCTCCATGTTGCCGTCCACGGCCACCAGCGCGGTGACCAGCTTCTGGGTCGATGCGACCGGCCGCCGTTGGTCGGCGTTCTTGGCGTAGAGCACGCGGCCGGAAACCGGGTCGATCACGATCACGCTCTCGGCTGCCACTGGCGGCGGAGGCGTCGTGGGGATGGCGGCGGGGCGCACGGCCTCGGCTCTCAGCGGCCCGGCTTTCGACACCGGTCGAGGCTGGGCGAAATCGTCGCCACAGGCGGGCAGCAGAAAGGAAAGGGCGAGAAGTCCGAAAAGGCGGGCTCGGCGAAGCATCGGGACGATCATCCCCCCAACTGGCCCGCCTCTCAAGGCGGGAATCTCCGAATATTCCGCTTGCCGCATGGTGTTCATCCTGTTTTGTTCCTAAGAACACTGTTCAAAAAGCGATGAGTGAACCGATGACCCAACGCCAACGTGAGATCCTCGAGTATCTCAAGTCGGCCCAGCGGAAGACCGGCGTGATGCCCTCCACCCGCGAAATCCAGCACTACTTCGGCTTCGCCAGCCAGACGGCGGCGATGAGCCATTTGCGCGCCCTCGAGCGGAAGGGAGTCATCCAGCGCCTTCCCGGCAAGGCCCGTGCCGTCGTTTTCCCCGAGGAACTCGATCGCGAGGAAATCGTCGATATCCCGGTCTATGGCCAGATCGCGGCCGGCATGGCCAGCGAGGTGGAGCAGGAGCGGGAAGGCTGCATTTCGATTGACATCGCCACCCTCGGCATTCCCCGCAGCGCCCGCACCTTCGCCCTGAAGGTCCGCGGAGATTCGATGATCGATGCCCACATTTGTCACGGCGACACGGTGATCCTCGAGTTCCGCGAGCCACGGGATCACGACATCGTGGCGGCGCTGATCGACGGCGAAACCACGCTCAAGCGCTACGTGGTCAACAAGGGCAAGCCCTACCTGCACGCGGAGAACGAGGCATTCCCCGACCTCATTCCAGCGCGCGAGCTGATCATTCAAGGCGTCGTTGTCGCCCTTTTGCGCAAGTCGGCATAAGATCGTTGCCTTTGGATCCCGCTTTTCCCCCGAGTAGAACTGGTTCCGGCGAGAAGCTCTCCTCTCGCCGGAGCCAACGATTCGGGTTCGGGGGTGGATCGGTTGTGGGAAGCGGTAGCCACCATGCTGCGGGAAAAGCGCGAATGCCTCTTTCCGTCAGCTCACGGCTGTAGCACCACCCCGGATTCTTCCAAGGCGAGGGCGGCGGCACCGACCATGCCGGCTTCGTTACCGAAACGGGCGGGCAGGATCATAAGGTGCTCCTTGAAGGGGGCGGAAAGCTGGGCGTAGAGGTGCGCGGTGAGCGGGTTGAACAGGATGTCGCCCGCCTTGGCCACGCCGCCGCCAATGATAATGGCCTGCGGGTTGAGCAGCCAGCAGCAGTTCATGATGGCGGTGGCGAGCTTGGCGGCGATGCCGTCCCAGATCGCGAGCGCGGTTTCGTCGCCATTGAGGGCGGCCTTGGCCAGGGCCGCCGGGCTGCAATCCGGCAGATGCCGCTCGACGCCGGCTTCCAGGTACGTCTGGCGGGCATCGGCCGCGATTTCGTTGTTGCCGACGTAATCTTCCAGCGCGCCGAGATTACCGTAAGCTCCGCGGCGACCCTGCCAGTCGATCGACATCTGGCCGATCTCCCCGGCACCGAATTGGGCGCCGCGGACCATCTTGCCATTGGCCACCACGCCGCCGCCGACGCCGGTGCCGAGAGTAAGGGCGATCAGGTGGTTGAGGCCGCGGCCAGCGCCGCGCTTCCACTCGGCGTAGGCCATGCAGTTGGCGTCGTTTTCCACCACCACCGGCAGGTTGGTCGCATCGGAAAGCTTCTTCTTCAGAGGGATGGCCGTCCAGCCGGGGACATTCGTCAGGTTATGGACGATGCCCTTCTCGAAGTGGACGAAGCCGGGCACGCCGACCCCGATGGCCTCGACCCGCGGATGGCGTTCGCGGAGGTCGCCGATCACCCGGAGCATCGCCTCGATGAGCGCGTCCGGTCCGTCAAAGTCCGGCGTGGAGATCGCCGGGGCTTGGTCGATGATATTGGAGCGATAAAGAACGCCGAATTTGACGGAAGTTCCGCCGAAATCGACACCAATCGAGAGAGGGGTTTCAGCCATGGTGCGGTGACTACGTTGTATCCACTTCGAGCTGTCTTGGCACGTACTTTTAATGGAGATTCCTGACAGCCGCCAAGCGGATGCCTTCCAAGGTGAGGTCGGGGTCAACGTGTTGGATTTCCGGCAAGCCTTTGGCGATCAAGGCGGCGTCGCCGCCGGTGGCCACGATCACGGGGCTGCCCGCCATTTCTGCGCAAAGCCGGAAAAGAATTTCGCGAACGAGACCACGGTAGCCATACACGGCTCCGGCCTGCATTGCCTCGACGGTGGACTTGCCGATTGCGGCGCGGGGTTCGTCGATTTCGATTCTCGGCAGCAGGGCGGTGCGGTTGCCGAGATAGTCCTGCATGGCCCCGAGACCCGGCGCGATGGCTCCGCCGCAGTAGGCGGGGCCAGCGGCGACCACGTCGAAGGTGACCGCGGTGCCGAAGTCGATGACAATGGCGGGCGTGCCGTAGCGGGCGGCCACACCGATGGCATTGGCGAGCCGGTCGGCACCAATCTGGGCGGGGTGGGGGTAGTCGATGGTGAGGCCGGTGTCACTCTGGTAGCCCAGCGCGTGGACCGGGCCGCGGGCGGCGAGGAAGTCCTGGAGGATGCGCGCCTTTTCCGGAACGACGGAGCAGAGCAGGGTGCCCTCGAATTCAAATCCCGCCAAGGCGGCGGCGAGACTTTCGGGAGTGATGTCCGGCGTGGGCAGCCAAGCGCGGCTCGCGGAAATGCCCGAGGCATCGGCGAGCGCGAATTTGGTGCGGGTGTTGGAGTTATCGACGAGGAGCCAAGGCATTCTCTTACCAGTTCGCGGTGTTGAAATAGCGGATCGAATCCGTGACAGGGGGAGGGCCGGGCTCCTTGCGAACGGTGAGTGTGCCGTCGTTGAGTTTCAGACGCAGCGGGCCGCGCAGGTCTTTCTCCTCGAGCCAGAAGCGGTAATCGATGCTCTGGAACTCTTCCTCGGTTGCCGCGAATTCGGCGGGCTCGATCTCCCGCCCGTCGGCAAGAACGAGCGCGACCGGTTTGTGAAAGTCGTGCATTTCGTTGCCGACATGCTCCAAGTGAACGCCGATCCAACAGAACGAATGGTCGCGTTGCAGCGAGGTATAGACGATCCGATAACGCGCGCTAGCATCAGAACCCCACTCGTACGGACGCATCCACGTCCAGCCAGCGAAGACCAGCGAGATGGCGAGGCAGACGGCCAGGAGCTTGGTGCGACGGTTCAACGGGCGTGGTTGGTAGAGGCTGGGGCGAAACCCGCAAACGCAAAACGGGCGGACCAGTGAAGGTCCGCCCGTCGGGTGACAGGTTGTTCGGGAAGCCGATTAGTGCTCGTAGCCCGCTTCGCCGTGGTCGGCGAGGTCGAGACCGGTCGATTCGTCTTCCGGAGTCGGGCGCAGGCCGAGGACCGCCTTGATGACATAGGCGATGACCGCGGTGGCAACCACGCTCCAAACGATGGTCAGACCGACAGCCTTGAGCTGCTCCACCAGGAGGCCGGGCATCAAGTCCATGCCCTCCGGGCCGAGGATGGGGTTGATCTTCGGATCGGCGAAAACACCGGTGAGAATCGCACCCATGGTGCCGCCCACGCCGTGGACGCCGAAGGTGTCGAGGGCATCGTCATAGCCGAGGGCCTTCTTGATGTAGGCGCAAGCGATGAAGCAAACCACGCCGGCGAGGACACCCATGATGACCGACGAGGTGAATCCGACGAAGCCAGCGGCGGGAGTGATGACAACCAGACCGGCGACGATGCCGGAGCAGAAACCGAGGACGCTGGGCTTGCCCTTGAGGATCCATTCGGCAGCGGCCCATGCCAGACCGGCGGTGGCGGCGCAGAGGGTGGTGGTGACAAAGGCGGTGACAGCGATGCCGTCGGCAGCCAAGGCGGAGCCGGCGTTGAAGCCGTACCAGCCGACCCACAGCATGCCGGTGCCGACCATGCAGAGGACCATGCTGTGCGGGGCCATCTGCTCCTTGCCGAAGCCGAAGCGCTTGCCAAGGATGAGGCAGAGCACCAGGGCGCTCCAACCCGAGGTCATGTGGACGACGGTGCCGCCCGCGAAGTCGATGGCCTTGATGCCGGCGTCCTTGTTGAGCGGACCGCACATGAAGCCCGTGCCACCCCAGACCATGTGGGCGAAGGGGAAATAGACGGCGAACATCCAGATGAGGATGAAGGCCATGATGGCGGCGAACTTCATGCGCTCCGCGATCGCGCCGACGATCAGCGCCGGGGTGATGATGGCGAAGGTGAGCTGGAAGATCACCCAGATGCCATCCGAGATGAATGTCGAGCCGGCACCAGTTTTCGCGACATCGATGCCATCGAGCATTTTCATGCTGAAGTCACCGAAGAAGGCGTTCCCCGGACCGAAGCTCAGGGAGTAACCGCACAGCCACCAGAGCGGCGTGATGAGGCAGGCGCAACCCAAGCACTGGGCCATCACCGAGAGCACGTTCTTGCGGCGCACCAAGCCGCCGTAGAAGAGAGCGAGACCGGGCAGGGTCATGAAGAGCACCAGGGCCGTGCTGGTCATCTGCCAAGCATTGTGGCCGGGATCCAGGGGTGGAGGAGCGACCTCCGCTTCGGCGGGAGCTGCCGCTTCGGCAGGAGCAGTCGCTTCGGCGGCCGGGGCTTCAGCAGCCGGGGCTTCAGCAGCCGG
>CBKZPU010000041.1:0-32127 GCA_966696705.1 uncultured Verrucomicrobiaceae bacterium
CCCTTCACCACCTTCGCCGGTTTCACGCCGGTGAGCTTCTGGTCGAGCCCTTGGAACGGGAATGCCAGTCGCTGGTGTTCGAAGCCGAAGAGGTACAGCAAGGTCGCGTGGAAATCGCGCAGATGCACGGGATCGGACGCGACGTGGTAGCCCATCTCATCCGTCTCGCCGAAGCTGAAGCCGGGCTTCACCCCCGCGCCGGCCATCCAGATCGTGAACGCATTCGGGTTATGGTCGCGGCCAGTAAAGGCATTGCCATCGCCGCCGCCGCGATTCTCCTGCATCGGCGTGCGGCCGAATTCACCGCCCCACACGACCAGCGTGTCCTCCAACATCCCGCGTTGCTCCAGATCGGTCAGTAGCGCGGCGATCGGCTTGTCGATGTCCCGGCACTTCTTCACGAAGCCGTCATTGAGTGCCTCCGAAGCATTTGATCCGTGCGAGTCCCAGCCCCAGTCGAAGAGCTGGATGAAGCGCACGCCGGACTCGGCGAGACGGCGGGCAAGCAGGCAGTTGTTGGCGAAGGAATCCTTGCCCGGCGAGGTGCCATACATCTCGTGGATGTGGGCGGGCTCGTCCTTGATGCTCATCACCTCCGGCACCGACACCTGCATGCGATAGGCCATCTCATACTGGGCGATGCGGGTGATCGTCTCGGGGTCGCCGAAGTCCTGGTGCGCCTTCGTATTGAGCTTCGCCAACGTGTCGAGCGCCGCGCGACGCACGTCGCGGCTGATGCCTTCGGGATTGGTCGTATTGAGAATGGGATCGCCGGCGGAGCGGCATTGCACTCCCTGATAGAGGGACGGCAGAAATCCGCTGCCCCATAGCGAGGCGCCGGCGCGCGGAAAGCGGCCGCCGGAGATCAGCACCATGAAGCCGGGCAGGTTCTGGTTCTCCGTGCCAAGGCCCCAGGTGAGCCATGATCCCATGGCTGGGTAGCCGAGATTCTGGTTGCCGGTGTGCAGGAGAAGCTGCGCGGGACCGTGATTGAACTGGTCCGTCTGCATCGTCCGGATGAAGCACAGCTTGTCCACGTGCTTCGCCAACTCCGGCAAACGGTCGGACACCCAAGCGCCGCACTGCCCGTGCTGCTTGAACTCGAACTGCGGGCCCAGCATCTTCGGCACGCCTTGGATGAAGGCGAAGCGCTGGCCTTCCAGATATTCCTTCGGGCACTCCTTGCCGTTGTACTTCGCGAGCACCGGCTTATACTCGAAGAGTTCGAGCTGGCTCGGCGCGCCATCCATGTGAAGGTAAATGATCCGCTTCGCCTTCGGCGCGAACGACGGCAGCAACGGCGCAAGCGGAGCCGAGGGATCATGGCTGATCTTCAGTTTGCCCGCGGCACCCCCGAGTCCCTGTGCGGCAAGCCACAGGCCACCGATGCCACCCGGGCAGTCGCGCAGGAACCGGCGGCGCGTGATGTGCCGGAGCTTTTCTGTCTGGAGGTCGGGAAACATGGCAACTTAGCGGATCAAGGCTTCATCGAGATTGAGCAGCACCGAGGCGACCACGGTGTAGGCCGCACCATCGGGCGTGTCTGCAGTCCCCTTCATGAGTTCGGGGTCGGCCGCATAATCCTTCTCCAGCTTCTGGAAGAGCGCCCGCAGCTCGGCTAGGCGGTCCGGGGTGATCGTCCGCGAGGTGGCGGCACGATAGCCGAGCGACAGCCGGGCATCGATGTCACCACCGGTCTCGAACTTCATCTGGCGGGCCAAGCCCTTGGCACACTCGTGGAAGGCCGGGTCATTCAGCACTGCCAAGGCTTGAAGGGGCGTGTTGGAAAGGATCCGTCGCTTCGAACACAGCTCGCGCGAGGGCGCATCGAAGGTCGCCAGCGTGGGATACGGGATACTACGTTTCCAGTAAACATACACCGAGCGGCTGTAGCGACCGGCGTCGCCCTCGGGAGGCGTCATCCATTTGTCGCCGGAATCGAAGGGCTTCCACACACCTGCCGGCAGGGGAGGATTGGTCGGCGGGCCTCCTTCGCGATGCGCGATCAATCCGGCCACGGCGAGCGCATGGTCACGGGCCATCTCGCCGGTCAGGCGTTGGCGGGGACCGCGGGCAAGCAGACGATTGCCTGCATCCCGTTCCGCCATTTCCGTGGAAATCGTCGCATCCTGCCGATACGCAGCGGTGCTCACCAGTTCGCGCAGCAGCGACTTGATGCTCCACTTCATGCCCGTCTGGAAGCGCACCGCCAGCGTGTCGAGCAGTTCCGGATGCGTCGGCTTCTCACCCGCCGAGCCGAAGTCCTCGGGCGTGGGAACGATGCCGGTGCCGAACAACTCCAGCCAGAACCGGTTCACCGCGACGCGTGCGGTCAGAGGATTCCGCGGCGAGGCAATCCACTGCGCCATCGCCAGACGATCCGCCGTCTTGCCTTCAGGCATTGGCGGAAAGACCGCGGGCGTGCCGGCCTTGTCAATCACGTTGCCCTTGTCGATCCAGTTGCCGCGGATGAACTCGCGTGTCTCCCGCGCCAACTCCGGCGCCAAGTCGCGCATCACCGGCGTGGTCGTGGCAGGAATCGCCGCCAGCTCTTTGCGGGCGTCCGCAAGTTCCTTCTTCATCGCCTCGGCTTCGGCATCGGGCGTGACCCACGCCGCGTCGTCGGTCAAAGCGATGCGCCCGCGCTTCGCGATCAGCGGGTAGGCCCCGCCCACCGAATCGGTGGCATGGTTCAGGATCACACGCAGCGAAGCTCCGGCTGGAATATCCAGCGCTTCCTTCAGCGTCACGATGACATGTCGCGGCTGGAAGATCTTCGTGTACTGCCCCCAGCCGCGGTTCGAACCCTTGAGCGAAAGATTCGGATCAAACTCCGGATGTGCCTCGTCCGCGATGACCTCCGCCAGCGGCACCGGCGTCGCCTTTCCGTCGGTGCCGACGACTTGCAGCTCGAACTTCCGGATCATCGCCCCCCACTCCGGCGTGTGGATCGCCTTGGCTTCATCAACAGGGCGGATCTCCACGCGGAATGCGGTGAGCCGCCGGAGGTCCACGGGCTTCGGGATGACCAAGGTGTGCACGGCACCGGCGGCGACATTGCCGACGGTGCGGAATTCTTCCACGCCATCATGCCTCACCACCTCCAGCTTCGCCTTGCGGCTGCTGCCGGTCATGTCGCTGGGATTCACCCACGGCGAACGCGAGGCGATCGAGTGCCGCCGCTCATGCAGTTGCTCTTCCAAGCGGCGGATCCTGTCCTGCAGGTGTCCCGCCTCCGCATGACGCGCGGGATCCAGCGGCACCCGCAGCACCGGATGATTCTCCGGCACGTCGTTGTCCGCGGCCTGATTGAAGTAGGCCATGAAGCGGTAGTACTCGTCGTGGCGGATCGGATCGTAGGGATGGCTGTGGCACTGCACGCATCCCATGGTGACACCCTGCCAGACTTCCCATGTGGTCGAGACACGATCCATGGTCGCCACCACGCGGAATTCCTCGTCATCGGTTCCGCCCTCATTGTTCGCCTGGGTGAGCCGGTGAAAGGTGGTGGCGATCCGCTGGTCGAGCGTGGCATTCGGAAGCAGGTCGCCCGCAAGTTGCTCGATGGTGAATTGGTCGTACGGCTGGTCGCGGTTGAAGGCGGCGATCAACCAGTCGCGGTACTTCCAAACGTCGCGTCTCCGATCGAGGCCGAGACCTTCGGAGTCGGCATAGCGAGCCAAGTCCATCCACACGCTGGCCCAGCGCTCGCCGAAACGCGGCGAATCCAGCAGCCTCGCCACCTGCTTGTCGTAGGCGTCCGGCGAGTTGTCGGCGAGGAATGCATCGAGTTCCGCGATCGATGGCGGCATTCCTGTTAGATCGAGCGAAAGCCGCCGCAGCAGGGCCGCCTTGTCCGCTTCCTTTGACGGCTTCAGCCCTTCGCTCTCCATCTTCGCGAGCAGGAAGCGGTCGATGTCGTTGCGCGGCCAAGCCGTGTCTTTCACTCCCGGCGGCGCGTGCCTCTCCGGCGCGACGAAGGACCAATGCTCGCCCCACTTCGCGCCTTCCTTGATCCACTGGCGCAGCGTTTCGATCTCGGCATCCGCCAGCCGCGGGCCGTGCTCGGGCTTCGGCATCACCTCGTCGGGATCGCTGGAAAGCACGCGCACCATCACCTCCGAGGCCGCGGGATCGCCGGGTACGATGATTGACTTGCCGGACTCGCCCTTCCCGAGCGCCTTGTCGCGATAGATGAATGACACATCGCCCGCCTCTTTCACCCCGCCGTGACAGGCGGTGCAATGGGAGTTCAGAATCGGCCGCACGTCGCGGGCGAAGTCAACCTCCGCCGAGGCCGAAGCGATCCATAACGGCAGGATGATCGCGAACGTAGTCCCGGCTTTGGCCGGACGCTGGAATGTCCGCCTGAAGGCGGGACTTCTAACATCGTGAATCAGGCTCATTCGGCAAAGATCCGGATCTCGTTCAGCCCCCCACCCTGGCACGGGTGCTCGATGGGGCGCTTGGGATGGCGATAGTGGCTCGTCACCACCAGCTTCACGTAGCGGGCCTCGACCGACGCGAAAGCGAAGTCAAAGAAGGGAAATGCGGTCCCCTTTGGATCGGTGACGCGCGGCAGTTCGCCATCGGTCAGCGGGAAGAAAGTCTTGTTATCGATTGAGCCGAGCAGCAGGAAGCTTTCGGTGCCGCGATCGTTGTTGCCGCGGTTGTTGCTATTCTGCAGCGAGACCCGGCCGATTTTCTCCGGCTGCAACAGGTCCACGGTGAACTCGCCGCTCTCTCCATCCGGCGCGAGCCAGAACGACCAATCGCCCGGCACGCCGCTGTCATTGAGACGCCCGTCGGTCAGATTGTCGGGAGGGAAGATCGAGCCGTGCTGGCGGGTGCAGTAGCCCGGACTGAAGACCGGCTTGCCCAAGGCAAGGTTGCCTTCCGTCGAAGCGGATCCCGGCAGGCCTTCGAGGTGATTGACCAGCATCACCGGCGACTCATCGAGCGCCGCGAGCAGCGTCGGCTTGCCCGCGTCACGCACCAAGGCGCGGCTTTGTCCATCGGTAAGGCGGGTCTTGGTCGCCACAATCTCCACCTCGCCCTTGAAGACTTCCGTGAGTACGACAGGTGCCGTACCATCGCTGCCGACCGCCAAACCAAACTCGGTGCCGAGATCGACAAAACGTCCGCCGGGGGTATCGATGCGGAACCCCTCCGCGCCGTCCGGCGTGTGGACCGACGCCCGGCCATGGAGCACTGAAAGCGCTTCCTTTTCATCGAGGCGGAAGCGGCAGGGCGCTTCAAGGGTGACATTCGCGCCACTGGGGAAGCCGAGCCGCACGAATCCGCGCGTGAACTCCAGTGGAACGGCCACTGGCAACCGGCCCGACGTGGGTGCCGCCGAGCCCTCGGCCCATGCGACACCCTGGGTTTCCAAGACATTCGCCACCGGCCCGCGCGGACGGAGCGCCATGAAGGAAATTCCTGCGGCCAAGACCGCGACGGCCGCGGCAGCGGTCATCCAGCGCTTGGGAAATGCTGCCACCTCCGGCGCGGCCGGAGCTTCGAAGAACGATGGCGACGACGCCTTGCGGGCCAGCGCCGAGTGAATCGCCGCGACCCGGCGGTAGCGGGCGCGCGCCTGCGGATCGGCGGCCAGCAGGGCGTTCAACTCCGCGCGTTCGGCCTCGCCGAGGCTTTCCTCGAAGAGCGCGTGCAACAGCAGATCGAGCCGGTCTTCCTTCATGACGTGGCGAGTTTGCGTTCGATACAGGTTTCCAGCGCCTTGCGGATCCGCATCAGGGCGAGCGATAACGCGGTCGGCGTCTGCTTGCGCTCCGCGGCGAGGCCTTGCACCGAAGCTCCCGGCGCGTAGCGGGAGAGGATCAGGCGGCGGTTGCTTTCAGAAAGCTCACCGAGGCATTTCTCAAGTGCCACTTCGAGATCCGCTTCGCGGGCATCGTGCTCACGATGCTCCGCGGCCAAGATTTCGACCAGCGAGTCATCGAAGACATGACGGTCGCGCCCGGAGTCGCGGCGGGCGGCCTTCACCTGATACCACGCGATGGTCAGCGCCCACGGCAGAAAGGGCTGCGCCGGATCATACTCCGCAGCCTTCCTCCACAGGACGAGGTTGGTCTCCTGAACCACGTCATCGGCCAGCATCCGGTCGGGAAGCAGCGACAGTACATAGCGGTGGATCTCCGGTTGGTGCCGGGCGATCAGGCCCACGATGCGTTCCTCGGCGCTGTGCGGTTCGGCGGACATCTCCGCAGGAACTTACCCGCCCGACGGGAAATCTTTCGCGGAAAATTTGGAGTAATTGGGACAGGGTTCGTTCTTCACAGGGTTGAGCCGCCCCACCGGTCGGAAACCGGACTGCGCGCATGTCGAAACACTGTCGCGAGCGGTGAAGCGACCGGCCGTGCTCTCCTCGACCAATCCCCCGGCGACTCCCGTCGCGCCCCCCGCCTTGAATTACCCGACGCCCCAGCTTGCTTTTCCGGCGATTCCGTGATCTTTCGCGCCATCATGAACCGCCGCCATTTCCTCGCCACCGGTGCCCTCGCTGGAACCACGACCGCCCTGCCCGCCCAGGCCCAGGAGTCGAACGCGATCCCCAAACCGGTCTTCCCCGCGAACCGCATCGGCGTGTCTTCTTACTCCTTCTGGGGCTTCCAACGCGAGCACCTGCGCGACATCCCGACCTGCCTCGATCACGCCGCGCGGATGGGCTTTGATGGCTTCGAAGTGCTCCAGCGGCAGCTCCTCTCCACCGACAATGCCACGCTGCAAAAGATCAAGCGCCACGCCTTCCTGTTAGGCCTTGATCTGATGGGCTACTCGACGCACCAGGGCTTCCTCTCGCCGGACAAGGAAAAGCGCGAGGCGCAGATCAAGCACACCTCCGATTGCATCGAGCAGGCGTATGCACTGGGCATCCCGACGATGCGGGTGAACTCGGGCACCTGGGGCACGTCGAAAGATTTCAACGATCTGATGGCCAAGCGCGGCGTCGAGCAACCGCTCGAAGGTTACACCGAGGAAGATGCCTATGGCTGGGTGATCGAGTCGTATCAAAAGATCTTGCCCGTGGCGGAGAAATGCGGCGTTACCCTCGGGCTCGAGAACCACTGGGGCCTCGGCGTTACCCCGGAGGGCGTGAAGCGCGTGGTGGATGCCATCGACTCGCCGTGGCTGCGGGTGACGCTCGACACCGGCAATTTCCTCGAAGACCCGTATGACCGCCTCGCCAAGCTCGCATTGGATACCGTGCTGCTCCAGGCCAAGACCTACTTCGGGGGCGGCGTCTGGTACACGCTGGACCTCGATTATCCGCGCATCGCCAAGATCATGCGCGACGCGAATTTCAAGGGCTACGTCTCGCTGGAATTCGAGGGCAAGGAGGATCCGCTGACCGCGATTCCGAAGAGTCTGGACTTGCTCCGCAAGGCCTTCGCGGGATCGTGAGGCATGGAGAATGCCGGACGCTTGCTGGTCATCGCGGGGCTCGGGCTCGCGATGCTCGGGGCCGTGCTGTGGTTCGCCGGTGGCAAGGGCTGGCTATCGTGGCTCGGCCGCCTGCCCGGTGACATCCGCGTCGAGGGCGACAAAGGCGGCTTCTACTTTCCCGTGGTGACCTGCCTCATCGTGAGCGTGGTGTTGAGCGGATTGGTGGCGCTGATCCGGAGGTTTTTCGGATAGCGAGGGCACCGCTCCCGCGGACCGCAGCGGCGATCGGGGCCAGCACGTCCGGAGTTCCCCTGAAATCCTGATCCGCCAGTCAGCCGGAGAGAGGGGCGGGACAAACCAACGTCCCGTCCCTCGCCCTATCGAGTCTCCAATCACCGGGCCGGGCTAAACTTGATGAAGACCACGCGGAAACCGGCGCATCACTCATCCCTCCCTTATGCAGATTTCGTTCGCTTTGCTCGTCTCGTTGTTCTCTATCCCCCAAAGCCCGCTCAGAAATCATCCCTCAAATCCTGCTTCACCTTGCGCCGTTCCGCGCGGTGCTCGATCTGCCGCTTTTGCTTCGGGGTCAGCTCTTCCTCCCGATCGCGCCATGAGCGACCGCTGTCGCCGGCCATGATGCAGCCGAGCGGACGGATCTCCGCGATGATTTCCGCCAGGCCGAACTTGCCGATATGCGCTTTCACCTGCGCGGCATTCTTGTAGGCCAGCGGCGTCTCACTGAGATCCGGCTTGCCGCAGAACCAGCGGACATCGATGCCCGCGGTGCTGCGCTCGATGGCATGCCGACGCGACGCCTCGTCCGGAAACTTCCGCCGCATCGCCGTGCGCGAGAGATTCCGTCCGGCACCGTGCGGGGCGAAGGAGAGAAATTCATCCCGGTCGCCGCCGAGCACGAGCAGGATGGGCTCCGCCATGTTCAGCGGGATCAAGCCGAGCTGCGGCCGGCCTTGCTCGTCCTTCCACGCCGGGGTGGCACCCTTGCCGTGGAAAAACAGGTCGCCACGCTGCCAGACGAAATTGTGCTCATTGCCGATTTCCGCCGCGGCCGCACCACCGATGCGCTCCAAGAAGCGCCGGTGGATCGCGCGGTGATTCGCCTTGGTCCAACGCGCGACGTACTGCAACGCATGCCAGTAGTCGCGGCCGGTATCGGAGTTTGCATCGATCCAGGCCGCGGCCGGCGGGATGTGCTGGGCCGTGCGGGCGACATGCTTCTCCGCCGCGATCTGGCCGCGCTTGTACACGTGCGCGCCGAGGCTGCGTGACCCGTGGTGGGTCACCAGCACCCGGTAGCGCCGCGGCACGAAGCGGTCGGCGAGTTCACCATGGCCCGTCAATCGCAACATCGCGAGGAAGGTGTCATCGACGTCCACCTCGCCGATATAGGCGAAATGGTTGCCATCGCCCTGGTCTGCGATCTGGGTGCGGGCGCGGTCGCGCAGGCCGCTCAAGAAGCGATTCTGCCAGACGTTCTCGTCGTTGACCGGGTCGTGGACCAGGTCGTCGAGATGGCGGTGCTCCGGGCCGAAGCGGGTGGCCGACATCAAGGCGTCGAGTTCCTTGGCCACGCTACTACGTTCATCGTAGAAGGTGGCGAACATCGAGCAGCAGATGTCCGCCGAATGCGCGGACGGGATGATCGCGTTCTCGACCGCGATCGCCCCGCCGACCGGGATGACCGCAGGCGCGAGCCCCGACGGGCAGGCGTCAGGAAGGATCACGCCGCGGGCGATGACCGGCGTTTTGAGAAGCTGGTGCATCTGCCGCTTCACGGCATTGACGTTCTCCTTCTCCTCCTTGGTCTCCGGCACGATCGCCTGGGCCAGCGGCGCGGGATTCTCCCGCATCACGCCTTTCGGCGGAGGCGGGGCGACATCGCGCTTCAGCAGCTTGAGGGCATACTTCGGGTCGGCGATGCCGCGGGCTTCGTATTCCGCCACCTTGGCAAGCAGCGCTTTCATTTGAAGCCCCGGCTCGTAGCCGGCGTCGATCAGGTCCTGGGAGGAAAGAAGATTCATACGAGGGAAAAGGTGCGGAGGTTGTCGCGCCATTGTTTGGCGGTGATGCCGTAGCAGACGCGGTCGTAGCGCACGCCATCCCGGGAAGACCCGAGTGGCTCCACGCCTTGGTAAAGTAAACCGGCCTTTTGCATCACGCGACCGGAAGCGGGATTGTGGGCGAAGTGGCAGGCATGCAGGGAAGGAATCCGCCGGCCATTGAAGGCATGCCGGATCACGCGGTGCACCGCTTCCGTGGCATACCCATTCCCCCAATGCGGAACGCCGACCCAATAGCCGAGCGACGACTCAACCCCGCGGTCGATCAGGCCGACGACGCCGACGAACTCGCCGCTGCCGCGGAGCAGGATCGAGAAATCCACGCCCCTGCCTTCGCGCAGCGTCACCTCCGAGCGGCGGATCCACTCGAGCGCGCCGCCCGCGGGATAGGGATGCGGAATGAGCGCCGTCGTTTCCGCAATCCGCCGGTCGCTGACATAACGCTGGATCGCCGTCTCATCCTCCGGCACCGGCGGCCGGAGGATGAGACGATTGGTCTTGAGCAGGAGTCGGTTCATGGGGTGGGTGAAAACTGGAGGTCCCGCCATTCGGTGGCGGTGAGATGGCGGACGATGCCCGGCACCATGCCGCCACCGTCGCGAGCCGGAAGGTCCTCGGGAGTGGCGTGGCGCATGCCGGCCTTTTCCATCACCCGCCCGGATGCCGGGTTCTCGATGACGTGCCGTGCCTCGATCCGCTGGAGCCCCACGACCTCGAACCCATAGCGGAGGACTTCCCGCAACGCCTCGGTCGCGAAGCCGCGGCCCCAAACGACGGGACTGAACCAATAGCCGGCGCTTCCCACGCCGGGCTCATCCGTGGCGCGCAGGCCGATGGCGCCGATGAAGGCCATGCCGGTGCGGGTGAAAACCGCCAGGCCGCCATGGCCTTGGTTCGCCCAATCCTCCTTCGCCTTCGCGATCCATGCGAGCGCATCGCGCTGCAGGTAGGGGTGCGGCACCAGCGTCATCTCGGCGATCCACGGGTCATTCGCAACCGCGACAATGGCATCGATGTCCTCAGCCACCGGTGGTTTCAGGATCAGTCTCTCGGTCTCCAGTTTCACAAAGCAACAATGTGGTTCTTCAACAATGGAGGGCTTTCCATTCATCGGCAAAAAGCCCGTAGTTCACCTTGTCGTGAGGCACGCCTTGGCGACTGAGGCCACCAGCGACGATGTTTTCGAATTTCATCCCCGCCTTCTGCATGACCCGTCCCGAGGCCGGATTGCCGGCCATGTGGTTGGCAGTGACGTAGAGCAATCCGTGGTCTTCGAACGCGTGGCGGAGCACTCCGCGCAAGGCCTCGGTCATGTAGCCACGTCGCCAATACGGCACTCCGAGCCAGTAGCCGATCCCGGCGCTGACAAGGTCTTCACGTGGCCTCAGGGCGATCACCCCGATCATTGGTCCGGGCTGCGACTTCAGCTCGATGGCAAACGCGGCCTCGTCACTTTGCTCCACCTCGTCAAGCCACCCGCTCGCATCGCTGACGCGATAGGGATGGGGCATGCGAGTGGTTTTCAACGCGACCCTCGGATCGCCAGCATGACGGACGATGGCTTCGATGTCCCCGCGGTGCGGGGGGCGGAGTTTCAAGCGTTCGGTTTCGAGAACAGGGCAAACAGCAGTGAGAGTGGTCTTCATCATCTAAAATGGTTGGGGTGTGGGAGCGCGCGGCTTCAGTTTCCGCGCAGTTCGAGCCAGGCGAACCGCGCCGCGAAGGCGAGGGCCAGGAGGGCGAGGATGAGGGTGGCGACGTCCATGGTGGTGTCAGGGGAAATGGGTGAGGGAACGCCTTGTCCCCTCACCCCGGGGTTACTTCTTGAGGAAATCCAACCACTGGCCGGCGGTGCCGAGTGCCAGCGGCTGGGCAATCCCTCCGTCGGCCTTTTCGATGGCCTGGAGGAACTTGAGCTGGAGCAAAGCGGGGTGGGTCTCGAAGACCCGCGCGGCATTCGCCATCGTCCGGATCGCGGCCGCTTCCGCCCGCGCCTTTTCCAAGACAACGAGCGATTGCTGCCGGGCGGTAAGCGCTTCGGTGAAGACCTTGCGCAGGTCGCCACCGACGACGATGTCCTTCACGTGGACGCCGTCGAGCGCCAGGCCGAGGTGCTCCGCGAGCGGTTGAACGCGCGCGGTCAACGCCGCCGAGAGATCGGTCTTGCGATCGATGATCGCGTCGAGCTCTTGCCCGCCGATCGCATCGCGTAGAGCGATCTGCACCGCGTGGTAAAGCGAGCCGAGCGGGTTCACCGCCGCACCGATGAAGGTCACCGGATCGACGATGTGATACTCGACGACCGCGCTGACCTTCATTCCGGCCTTGTCGGCGGTGAGGAACTCTTGGCCGGCGACCTGGAAATCGGCGCGCCGAACATCGAAGCGCTTCACCTCGTGGCCGGATCCGAAGATCCGGTGACGGCCGGCGGCCAGCGGGCGCACGAGCGTGCCATGCCGGAACAGCAAGGCGGCTTCGTGCTGCTGGATGACGACGATGGTCACCCAGCGGTGCCAGACGATCCACGCCAAGCAGGCGGTTACGAAAACGGTGATGAAGGTGATGAGAAACATGGAGGGAAATATTCTTCAGATTGTGATGGGAGAACTCCGTGAAGCTCCCGCTCCGCCGGTTCTGGACGGGAGGGTCCACATCGTTCCGCGGTCGTCGTCATGAGCGGCGGCGGAGCGAGAGGCGGCCCTCGCAGGGCCCGGTCCCGGCGGCCTCGCGAACGAGGCGGGAGCGGAAACTTCAATGTTGGTTCAGGCGGGATTCGAACCCGCTACCGATCGATTCTCAGTCGATTGCTCTACCCAATGAGCTACTGCGTAGAAGCGGACGGCAGGGACCGATGCGCGGGACCGATCCGGGAAAACCCCTCACGGCCGCTTGGTCTCTTAGTCCGGGAGTGTCAGGAAGTGATTCCAGTCGGGGATGTTCCAGAGGTTGCGGATCCGCAGCGTGACGGGCACGACACGCGGAGCACGAGGTTGAGAAAGCAAGCGAAGTCCGGCTTCGGCGGGAGTCCGCGCGCCCTTCCGACTGTTGATCGCCCGGTCCGAAAGCACGCAGTTGCTCCATTCGTCACGGCCACCACGCGAGCGGGGCAGGATGTGATCGATGTTCGCTTCCGCCGGAGTCAACTTGCGGCCGGTGTACTGGCAGCGTCCGCCGTCCCGTTCCCACAGCGCCCGGAAGCCGAACTTCGGGCGGTGCAAGGGCACGCGATCGAAGCGGGTCAGCACGATCACCGTGGGAATCCGCACCGGACCGCGGGGCGTGCCGATGACGGACACACCGTCGTCCATTGGCAACTCGCGCCAGTCCGCCCAGTCGAAGGGCTGCATCGAGTCGCCCTCGATGCGCAGCGCCCGGGCGGTGCCGGAGGCCAGGTGGCCGAAGGCTTCGACAGGCGTGACGGCGTCGATGGCGAGCCAGTGCCGGTTCAACACCAGGACGGTCGTGCGATGGAGGACGGGGAAGGTCATGGTCGTGTGGGTGATGGATTGGGAGTGATCGTTGCTGCCGCCACATCGGGATCGCTGTTTCGACCGCTGAAAAATGACAACAATTCTCCAGCGCTCCAAGATATGCCATTTGGATCAACCGCGATCTCGCGGGGATCAAAATCGGCTTCCGGATCGGAAATGAAGAGAACCGTCGGACAGGACGGATGAGGCTCAGGAGAACCCGCTTAGTCGGGACACAAGGTCGAGGTGATCAATTCGGGAAAGAGGTTGGGGTTGAAGTCGGGGGCGAAATTCCGGGAAACAAAAAGCCCCGCTTCCAGTGGAAGCAGGGCGGCGGAAAATCCTAGGATTTAGGCGGCTTCTCAGACCATCGGTGGCCTGATCCTGCTTCGTTGGGGTGCCGGATTATCGGCAAAGGTCATTCCTTGATACGACAGCGTTGCGAACCCTGTAATCGCGGAACCGATGACCCGGCACCAAGCGGAGGAGACCTCGGAAACGAGGACCTCGCGGCTTTCGGCTTTGGATCGGTGGAGACGCATCGGCGTGGAATGAAGTTGCGGGTAGATATGCATCCAATGTGAAGCGGTCAATGCGAATTTTCGAAAAAGTTCATCTTCGTCAGCAAATGTAGCGGCAGTCTGTGACCGTCGCACCTCAGCGGCACTGGCCGCATCGTGAGATTCCCAATTCAAACACACAAGGATGCGGCTAATGCCGCCAGCTTCCGACGGTCATAGGCCGCAGCTACATTGGCTGAGCCACGCCGCTACAAACCATGCCCATCCAGCCACGTGCGCAGCAGCGGGACGATGCCTTCTTCGGTGGTCGCGCTGGCCCAGCGGATGCCATTGGCGTGCGCCTTCGACTTCAAGCCGGCACGCCAGTTCGCCACGGCCGCCTTGTGCTCGGTTCGCAGGGATTCGACGCTGGTTTTGAGCCGCGAGCCGGACTCGAGGTCCACGAATTCGTAATCACCCTTCTCCGGCAGCTCGGCTTCGGCCGGGTCTAACAACTGCAACGCCATCACGTCGTGGCCGCGGGCCTTCAGGCCGGCGAGATCGCCTAACAGCTCGCTCTCCCTGTCGAAGAAATCCGACACCAGCACCACGAAGCCGGGTTGCTTGCAGAACATGGGAATCTCGCCGGACACCTTTGCGAAGTCCCCTTCCCCGCCGGCTTTTGCAGATGCAAGCGCCGCGCAAATCCCGGCGAAGTGGCGCTGGCCGCTGCCCCGCTCAACGACGCCTTCCAGACCCTTTTGCAACAACGCCAACGCCGTGGAATCGCCCTGGCTTTCGGCTAACCACGAAATCCCGGCAGCGACGCGGGCGGCGTAGTGGAACTTGGTCCACGGCCCGTGCGAGGTGGCCATCGAGCCGGTGGCATCGATCAGGAGATAAAGCGGCCGCCGAGCCTCGAGCCGGCTTTCCTTCGTGTAGAGCTTCTTGTGGCGGGCGAAGAGCGCCCAATTGACCCGCCGCAAATCATCGCCGGCGAGATAGCCGCGGTGGCGGTGAAACTCAGTGCCTGAGCCGCTTCGCAACGCCCCGTGGCGGCCGTGCCAGACGGACTCGGCCAGCCCGCGGCCGACGAGTTCGAGATCGTCCACCGCGAGGAAGACCTCGGGATCCATGACGGACGTGGCGGTCATGGATCAGTTCAGTCGGGTTTCACCTTCTCCAAGAGACGGGCGACGATCTGGTCGGCGTCGATGCGTTCGGCGCGGGCGCGGAAGTTCAGCACCAGACGATGGCGCAGGATCGCCGGAGCGAGCGCGCGGATGTCGGCGAAATCGACATGCACGCGACCGTGAAGCAGCGCGCGGGCTTGGCCGGCCAGCACCAGCGATTGCGAGGCACGCGGGCTGGCACCGCACTCGATGAACTCGGCGATGCCTTCCGGCGCTTGGCCGGCACGGGTGGAGACGACGAGCTTCACCGCATAGCGGGCAACATCCTTGGCGACCGGCACGCTGCGCACCGCGCGCTGGAAGGAGAGCAGATCATCCGGACCGAGCACCGCCTTCACTTCGGAAAGCGCGCCAGCCGGACCGGTCGTGGCGATGGCAACTTCCTCGTCGATCGTCGGGTAGCCGACCTTGATGCAGCACAGGAAACGGTCGAGCTGGGCTTCCGGCAAGGGATAGGTGCCCTCCATTTCGATCGGATTCTGCGTCGCGAGCACCAGGAATGGCGGCTTCAGCTTGTGGGTCTCGCGACCGATGGTCACCTCACCTTCCTGCATCGCCTGCAACAGCGCGGCTTGGGTCTTCGGCGGCGTACGGTTGATTTCGTCAGCAAGCAGCACGTTCGCGAAGATCGGGCCCTGCATCACCACACGGTGGTAGCGACCGCTCGCCGGATCCTCTTCCAGGACTTCGCTCCCGGTGATATCCGCCGGCATCAAGTCAGGCGTGAACTGCACCCGGTGGAACTCGAGGTGAAGCGCGCGGGCCAGCGTGGCGCTCATCAGCGTCTTGCCGACGCCGGGCACGCCGAGCAGCAGCGCGTGACCGCCGCAAAGCAAGGTGAGGAAGAGCATCTCCGCCGTGTCCTCCTGGCCGATGATACATTTCGAAAATTCGGCACGCAGCTTTTCGCGCGCGGCGGACAAGGCTTGGGCGGGGTTGGTGGACATGTCTTGGTAAAGGGAAGGAACAGAGAGAAAGAAACTCAGTCGAAGCCGGGAGCTGGACCATCGGTCTTCTCCCCGCCGATCCGCAGGCCGGTCTTCGACGCGGGTTCCGCATCGACGATCGCGGGACGACGAGTGGCACGGCCGTCGCCATTGCCATCCATCTGCGGATGCTCGCGAACCATGAAGCCCTCCTTGGCGCACATCGCTTCGATCCGCGCGTGGCAGGCTTTGAACAGCTCGGTCACGGAGACAACGCCGTCGTGGTCGGCATCTGTCTCCTTCGCTTCCAGAGCGGTGGTCAGCGCGAGCGGAAAGTCAGTCTGGTTCTCAGGATCGCCGGACGAATTCGCCGTGATCACGATGCGACCGGGAGCCGCCAGCGGGCGCAGGTACTGCTCGCTGGCCGCGGTCGTGGCGAGAATGACCATCGGCGTTTCGGGTGCCGCTCCCTCGAGCGCTTCACCAATCTCGCGCGCCGAAGCGTCCGCGCCGGGCAGATTGAAAAGCACACCGCCGGGGATCGAATTCGCATGCCCTTGGAGAATGATCCACACGGGCGTCTTCTCCCTGGTGGCCGCGGCGGCTTGTTTTAACTCCGCGAGGAAAGCTTCCTTGGTGCACACGCCATCGTAGCCAGCGTCTTTCGGTCCGTAGAAAATCTTCAGGTCTTTTGCGGCGATCCCGTAAGTCTTCGTGAAGATCTTTCGGAGCGATGTCAGATTTTTCTGATAAAGCTCGTGATGCTCTTCATCCCCCGGATCGCCGCCAAAAATCCATATTTTCGGACCGGCGAACGCCATGGAAGCCGCTAATACCAAAGAAATCAGAGACGCTCCGACAACACGGCGGCGTTTTGCATGACACATGAAGGCGGGGCTTCCCGGCATGGTCGCGAACGCTAACAAGGCACTTCGAAGACGCAACTCTTCCTTTGCTTATGCCAAACAAAGTTGCTACCTGATCCGAACCCCAGATGCCCCTCCTTCATCCAGCCTTCCTGTTTGCCTTGGCGGCCGCGGCCATCCCGGTGATCATCCATCTGAGCCAACGGCGGAAGTTCAAGGAGTTCGATGTCGGGACGCTGCGCTTTCTGCAGATCGCCGAGAAGAAGCGGCACCGCCGGTTGAGGATCGAGGAGCTTCTTCTTTTGATGCTGAGGATCGGTGCGGTGGCCTTGCTCGCGCTGATGTTCGCGCGGCCCTATCTTTCCGACCGCGAGAAGACCGAAGCGGCCGAGGAGAAGACCCTGCTCTTGCTCGATGCCTCCGGCAGCATGACCGCGGTGATGGCCGAGAAGGCGGCCGACGCGGCGAGGAAGGCGATGAAGAATCACGGCGCGGTGACCGTCGCGCAATTCACCGATGGCGTGCAGGTGCTTTCCTCGCTCGATGACTACCGGCCGATGGCGGGAGCCTCGGGAGACTTCAACAAGGCGCTCGGCTGGTCGCTCGATCACCTGCGCAGCGAGGGCATCGAGAATGCCCGCGTGGTGATCATCGGACATTTCGCCTCGGCGGCCCTGCCATCCGCACCACCGCGTGTCTGGCCGCCGCGCGTGCAAGTGCAAGCCATCGCGATCCAGCCGCCGGACTCTTACAACGAAGCGGTCAAAGCCGTCGAACTTCTTACGCCCTTCGCCGCGGGCAACATGGAGATCGAGGCCCGCGTCACCGCGTCTAACAAGCCCCGCGACGTCACGCTTTCCTCGGAGGGCCTGAACCTGAAGCAATCCGTTCCCGCGGGCGTGGAACGCGTGCTGTTCTCCTTCCGTCCGCCACGCGAGGAAGTGCGCGGCTTCATTTCGCTGGACGGCAAGGACCAGTGGCCCGCGGATGACCGACGGCCCTTCGCGATGCGCTGGGCCGAGCCCGAGCCGGTGCTGATCCTCGATGGCTTTCCGGGCAGCACGCCGTTCGAGGGCCAGGGTTACTTCTTGCAGAAAGCGCTCACCGCTTCCGGTGCGGCGCACGGTCTTTCGCCCTTCCGGCCGGAGGTGAAGTACGGCCTCGATGGTCGCGGCGACGGACTGCAGGAGGAGTCGGTAGTCCAGTCGATCGGCAGCGGCTTCAAGAGCCTGTTTGGCGGCACCAAAGCGGGCGGGGGCGGCGCCGCGGCGACCAGAGACGAGCCCTTGAAGCCGGGTGCCGTGGACTTGGCGAAGTTCTCCGCCATCGCGATTTGCGGTCCCACCTCGATCCGCGCCAGCGAGGCCAAGGCGATCGCCGCCCGGGTCGCCAAGGGCGCGGGGCTCCTGATCTGCATCGACGAGCGCTGGACGCGCGAGGCGACGGAGGCCTTGGAGAATGCCGGATTGTTCCCCGCCTCGGTGGAACTGACCGGCGGCATGCAGCAGCGGCGCATCGCCACCTCGGATCGCAAGCACCCGGCACTCGCGAGCTTCGATGGCAAGGACGGCGGCGACCTGCGTCTGCTTACTTGGCGGGATGCCTTCACGATCCAGGCGGGCGAAGGTTGGAAGGCGCTGGCGACGCTCGATGGCGGTCATCCCTTGCTGCTGGAAAAGATTTCGAATGATCCGGAGGCCGGCCGCGTCATGCTACTGGCTCACCCGCTGACCCGCGAGTGGAGCGACCTGCCCCGCGAACCGATGTTCGTGCCGCTCGCCAAGAGTCTCTTCATTACGCTGACCCGCTATGAAGCGAGCCAGCACAGCGCGAACGTCCGCTACCCTGGCGCGCGGGAGATCCGCGAGATCGGCTACTACCAGACGACCGATGGTGCCGCCGAAGTGGTCGCCGCCGATCCCGCCGAAGCCAATGTCACCACCGTCGAGGCCGCCGCCTTTTGCAAGGCCTATGCCTTGCCCGATGCCGGCGCTCCCCCGTCCGCCCCCACCGTGGCCGCCCACCATCAAGGCGAGGAACGGCCGAAGACCGGTGAATGGTGGCCGTGGCTTGCGCTCGTTCTCCTTTCCCTGCTGACTCTCGAATGCGCGGTTGGCACCCGGAAATCCGCACGCCTCGAAACTCCCGCCCCAGTGGACGCATGAAGCCTTCGTCGCCCGTCCTTGCTCCCCTCGCCTCGCTGGCAAGAACCCGCCGCCGACACGCGCGCGGTATTGCCATCGCCGGAGTCATTGCCGCCGTCGTGGCGGTGGCCGGCATCGTCGCCGCGCTCGACACTTGGCTGGAGTGGAAGTCCCCGGTCCGCTCCGCCCTCGTGGCGGCGATTGCCACCGTATCCCTCGTGCTTCTGGCGAAGCGGCTGCGCCTCGCGAAGCGTCACGATTCCATGGAAGCCGCCCGCGTGATCGAGGCGGCCCATCCGGAGATCGGCCAGAAGCTCCGCACTGCATTGGAAGTGGCGGATCGACCCGCCGCGGCGGATCCCGACAGCGTCTATTTCACCGACCGCCTGATGCGGGAAACCGGCAAGGAGCTCTCGCAGGCCCCGTGGTCGCGATTGGTGCCAGCCAAGCAGCTATGGGCACGCCGCGGCCTCGCCCTGGCCGCCTTCGCCGCGGTGGCCTTGGTCGCCCTGACGTCGAGCGATTATCGCCACGCGCTGAAGCGGATCCTTCAACCGCACCGCGGCCTGACCTACACGACGGTCGAGTGGAAGTCGCTGCCGAAGGGCTTCGACGAACGCCATCCCCCGCGACTTGAGTTCACCGTGAACGGCCGCCCCGCTCAGCCGGAATTGCTGGTGCGACAAGGAGGCAAGGAATGGAAGCCGGTCGAACTCACCCGCCGCGAGGATGGGCGTTCTTGGGACGTCGTGTTCACCGGCAAGACCGCCGACATCGAAGTGAAAGTCGTGGCCGGCGACGCGAAGGTGGAGGAGAAGACCATCGCTTACCGCCTCATCCCGAAGCTTGTCGAGTCGAAGGCGACCATCACCTATCCTGACTACACCGGGCTTGAAGCGGAGACCGTGGCCCGCGGCGACGTGCGCACCGTGGAGGGCGGCACGGCGACGTGGGACTTCACCTTCAATGCCAAGCCGGACCGCATCACCTGGAGCATCGGGGGTGCCACGCCCGTCGAGCTTTCCGCCAAGGAGAGTGCGACCTATTCGGTTTCTTCCGGGGTGAAGACCGGCAAGGCGCAGGGCGAGCTCGCCATCTATCACGCCGATGGCGAACGGATCGATGCCTGGCGCTTCGAGATCGAGGGAGTGGTGGACGAGTTGCCGGTCGTCGAGATCGTCGAACCGGCGAAGGATCTCGAACTCATCGCCACCGCCGAAATGCCAATCCGGATCCGGGCGAAAGACGACTTCGGGGTCGCCGAGATCGGCTTGATCCTCGATGCCGCCGGCGAACGCCGCTGGATCGTGGAAACGGTCATCGATGCGAAGAACCAGCGCCAGGTCAGCGAGATCTCGCGGATGATGCTCGACCAGATCCCGCTCAAGATCACCGACAACGTCCGCATTCACGCCTATGCGCTCGATCACAAGCCGCGTGGTGGGCCCCGCGCGGTGAGCCCGCTGCGCTCGGTGGACATCAAACAATTCCAGATGCGCTGGTACTACGCCGGCGGGGGAGGCGGGGGCGGAGAGGAAGAGGAGGAACCCGACAACGAGGCGGTCAGCGACGCGATCATGAAGCTGGACCAGATCATTGGCTCGCAGCGCGGCATCCTTTCCGATGTCTTCCAGACGAGAGAATCCTTCCGTTCCACCCTCACGCCGGAAGCGCTGGCGAAGACCGCCGGGCAGGCGACCCGCGAGCAGGAGTTGGCGAGCGAGACGCAGCGGACTGCCATGGATTGGGAGCAAAGCGGCGAGTTGCCCGCGGACGATGTCGCGCTGCTCGGCACCGCCGGCACCCAGATGGCGGAGGCGGCGGGTTTCCTCGAAATGCCGGACCTCGTGAAGGGCTTCAATACCGCAGACCGCGCACTTTCCACGTTGCTGCAATTACGCAAGGAGCTGATGAAGATCATCGGCAAGGGCAAGAAGCCCTCGGATTCCAAGGATCCGCCGCCCCCGCCCTTGACCGAGCTGGCCAAGGAAGCGCGCCGCATCGCCGGTGAGGAAAAGGACGTCGCCAGTCAGATCGCTCCCGAGGCGGCTGAGGGCAACAATATCGATGCCACCCGCCGTCAGCAGGAGGTCGCGCTCGCGGATACCGGCGAGCTCTTCGCCAAGCTGGTCGATCACCCGGAGCGCACCGAGGGCGCGCTGCGCTTGATGGACGAGGCCGAGAAGGCCGTGGCCAAGGCCGACAAGACGCTCCGCTCCGCCACCCCCGCCAATGCCTCCCCGGAACTGGGCGTGGCTGGGCAGGATCTCCTGGACTTCGCGATCTTCATCGAGTCGATGGACTTGCAGAAGCTTTCCGACACGCTGCGCAAGCTGGCCGACAACGCGGAGAAGAACGCGAAGGAACAGCAAAAGGAAGATCAGCCGGGTGAAAAACCGGGCGCATCCCCCGGCGAGGGACAAGCTCAAGCGCAGGCACAGTCCAAGGGGCAAGGCAAAGGTCAGGGCCAAGGTGAATCACAAGAACAGGCCACCACCTCGCAGGAAGGCAAGGGCCAGGACGGACAGAAACCCGGCGAAGCTGCTGCCCAAGAGCAACCGGGCCAGGCTGCCGCCAAAGCCGCGCAGGCCACCGACTTGACCCACAAGATTCTGGAAGAACTCGCGAACAAAGCCGCTGCCGGGCAGGCAGCACAAGACGATCCGGAGTCCGCCAAGACGCCGGCCGCAGCCGCGCTGGAAGCGGTGAAGCAAAACACCGACGTCGCCCAACTGGCGAGGGATCTCGAAGCCCTCGCGAAGGCCCAGCAGGAGGGCAATGGTCAAGGCCAGGGAACCGCCGGGCAGCAGGCCGAACTGGCCGAAAGGCTCGGCACGATGGCCCGCGAGTTCCGCGACGCCGCGGCAAGTCTCGATGCCAGCCTGCTGGCCGAACTCAACAAGGCCCGCGAGCAGGCCGCCGAACTGAAGAACGACCTCGCCAAGCAGGGCGAGGGCAAAGCACCCGGCAAGGGCGAGGGCCAGAAGCCCGGCGAGAATGGCCAAGGCGCGGTCGCCGCTAAGGAAGGAGCAGGCAAAGGTAAAGGCGCAGGCGACAAGCCCGGGAAGGAAGGCGAAGGCAAGGGTCCGGGTGAAGGTGAGAAACCCGGGGAGGGCCAGGGTCAAGGCCAAGGCGAGATGGCTGCCAAGGAGGGCAAGGGTCAAGGCGGCCAGGGTGACAAGTCCGGCGACAAGAAGGGCAGCAGCGGCAATAGCGACAAGGACAGCCCCGGCGGTCCGGCGCTCGGCCGATTCGCCGACACCCTCGAGCGCATTCGCGATGAAGGCGGCGTCGGCCGCATGGTTTTGCCGCTTCGCGCCGCGCCGTTCGACCGCAGCACCATCCCGCTCGTCGATGCCGCCGACCAACGGCTCAAGGAACTGATCGACCGCATCCCGAGCGAGGCGGGCATTGCCTCCGCGCGCGGCAAGCTGCCCGAGGAAAGCCGCCGTGAAATCGAAGACTA
Organism: uncultured Verrucomicrobiaceae bacterium; assembly: GCA_966696705.1. GTDB lineage: Bacteria > Verrucomicrobiota > Verrucomicrobiia > Verrucomicrobiales > Akkermansiaceae > Haloferula. The sequence continues at coordinate 22,054 of CBKZPU010000041.1, forward strand.
CTTCCGCGATCTCTCCGACGACTTCGGCGGCGAGGTGTGGGAAACGAAGCAATGACGCTGGGACCGCAATATATCCTCGTTCCATGATCCGTTCGACGTTCACTCTTCTTCTCGCTGCCGTGGCATCGGCCGCCGAGTCACCGCGCTTGCCCGCCGACCAGGCGGCCGGGCTTTGCCAAGTCGATGCATCCCCCGCCCCCTTGGTGGAAACCCCACGGCAGTCGTCGTTCGCACCCCTGTTAGAAAAAGTCACGCCATCGGTTGTCTCGATTTTCCCGGCGATGATCTTGAGCGATCCCACCGAAGCAGGACCGCTCGAGCGCTTTTTCGGCAAGGAAGGCGAAGCAGGCAGCGAATCGGACGGCCCGCAGGAAAAGATCACCAGCATGGGCTCCGGCGTGATCGTTTCCAGCGACGGCTGGATCGTGACCAATAGCCACGTGGTGCACCTCCGGAATGGCAAGATCGCCGATACCTTTTTCGTGGAACTGCACGATCACCGGCGCTTCCACGCCACCATCGCCGGCGCGGATCCCGCCACGGACCTCGCGCTGCTGAAGATCGATGCGAAGGATCTCTCCCCGCTCAAGTTCGCCGATAGCGAGCAGGTGAAGCCCGGCGACCTCGTGTTCGCGGTGGGCAATCCCTTCCAAGTCGGCATGACCTGCACCATGGGCATGGTCTCCGCCACGCGCCGCTCGAACCTCGGCATCGGAGGTTCGAGCGCCTTCGAAAGCTACATCCAGACCGATGCCGCGATCAACCCGGGCAACTCCGGCGGCGCGCTCATCGATGCCTCCGGCCGCTTGGTCGGCATCAACACCGCGATCTGGGGCGGCGTCGGCGGCAATGTCGGCATCGGCTTCGCCATCCCCGCAAACCTCGTCCGGCACATCGCCGCCAGACTCGCCGAAGACGGCAAGGTGACGCGTGGTTTCTTCGGCATCAGCAGCAGCGGCGTGGACGACAAGAAGGCGGAGAAGGTGAAGCTGCCCAAGGTGGCCGGCGCGGCGGTCGATGCGATCATGGAAGACAGTCCCGCGGGCAAAGCGGGCATCAAGGCCGGCGACATCGTCGTGAAAGCCGCGGGCAAGCCGGTGATCACGCGCGGCGACCTGCGCTTCGAACTCTCGCTGGTGAAGCCCGGCGACTCGATCGAGCTGGTATATTGGCGCGATGGCGCGGAGCACACCGCCTCTTTGGTTTCCGCCACCGAGCCAGCGAAGGAAGCGAAGCTCGAAGACGCCCGTGTGGACAAGCTGCCGGGTGTCGCCTTCCGGGTGAAGGACGGCGAAGTCGTCGTCGGCGAAGTGACCTCCACCGAAGCGAAACGAGCCGGGCTGGAACCGGGCATGATCATCACGAGCGTGAACGGTACCGAAGTGACCGACCTCGGCTCGCTGGAGACCGCCCTGCGCAACGGCGTCAACAAGGTGACGACCCGCCTCAACCGCATCGAAAACACGCTCGCCCTCCGCGCCGAATGACTCTCCCTGATTTCGATCCCGCCTTCCCCATCGCGGTCATCGCGGCGCTCGCCGGGGCCGCGGCCGTGTTTACGCTCTATCGCGCCGTCCGCGGCCGGCCGATGACACCCGCGTGGGTGCAGGGCCCGGTGGTGCTGTTGCGACTCGTCGTGATCGCGTTGCTCGCCTTCATCCTCATGAACCCGGTGGAGCGCGTCACCTTGCAAGCGCCGGAGAGCAACTCGATGATACTATTGGACATGTCGGCGAGCATGAAGCTGGCGACCGGCGACAAGACGACGCGCTGGAGCGATGCCAAGGCATGGGCAGCCGGCGCGAAGCAGGCGATCGGGACGACCGGCCAAGCGGAGCCACCGATGGCGGCCTTCAATGAAGGACTCGCCCATGTCACCGAGCTCGAGGCAGTGACGCCGCAGGGCGACGAGACCCGGCTCTCCACCGCACTGGCCAGCTTGTTCGAGCGCGGCGATGAAGCCCCGCGCCAGATCCTGGTGGTATCGGACGGCTGCACGCACGACCGCAGCGAATTGCCGAAGGCGCTGGCCGCCGCGCGCGACCTCGGCGCGAAGATTTCCACCAAGGTCGTCGGCACCGACACGCCGCCGCGAAATGCCTGGATCGCCGCGGTGCAAGCGCCACGCAGCGTGCGCCCGAAGGCGAAGGTCGCCGTGCACGTCGATCTCGCCTCGACCGGCCTACCCTCCGACGAACCGCTGGCACTGGTACTGCGGGAAGATGGCCCGGCTGGCAAGGAGGTCGCCCGCACCGACTTCCGTCCGCGCACGGACGAGAGCACGGTGGAGAAGGTGCTCACCTTCGAGATCGGCCTGCGCAGCACGACGTACTCGCTCGAGTTGATTCCGGCGCTGAACGAGGTGGCGGTGGATGACAACCACTTCGGCTTCACCGTCGAGGTATCTTCTAACAAGCTGCGCGTGCTATTTGTCGAAGGCACCCACGTGAAGCGCACCGTTGGCGTGGCCGGCCATTGGTGGAACGACATGGAGCTGATGACTCGGGCATGGGACGAGACCGGCGAGATCGAGTACGAGTGCCTGACGCCGGTGAGCGAATATAACGATTCGCCAAACCTGGTCGGCGTGAGCTTCCAGAATGGTGAGATGCGGCAGGACCCCTCGAGATCCTTCCCCGCAACCCGTGAGGAACTCTATCGCTACGATGTGATGCTCATCAGCGACGTGCCGGTGGGGAACTTCTCCACGGAGCAGATGCAGTGGGTCGTCGATTGGGTGAACGAGCGCGGCGGCGGCTTCTTGATGGGCGGCGGCTACACCACCTTCGACGTGGGCAACTACGACCAGACGCCGTGGGAGCGCATTACCCCCGTGGACATGCTCGCCTATGGCGCGGGCTTCATGGAAAAGACCTTCCCGATCCGCATCCCGGAAGCGGTGAAGAGCCATCCGCTGTGGAAAGTGTCGGACGATCCCGAGGAGAACGACAAGGCGCTCGCCGCGCATCCGGTCTTCCTCGGCATGAACCGGGTGAAGCGCGCGAAGCCGGGCGCGATCGTGCTTGCTGTTAGAGCGGATGCCGAAGGCGATGAGCCGGTCATTGCTGCGCAGTCGTATGGCCGCGGTCGTTCGATCGCGTGGCTGCCCGACCCGAATGGCGGCTGGGCTCGAGAATACATCACCTGGGGTCCGCCTGGCGGCCCGCCGCAAGGGCCGCACACGGAACTCGGCCATGGCGGAAATTTCGTCTTCAAGGAAGCCGCCGCGAAGATCCCCGCTGGCCCCACTCCTCCTCACCCGTCGCCATGGTACGGGAAGTACTGGGTGAACCTCGTGAAGTGGCTCGGCGAAAACAGCATCCGCTGGCACCGCGACAAGCTCGCCGGTCGCGCCAAGGCTGCCGCGGCCAAGCCGGGTGACTTGCTACCGGTGGCCGTCGAGGTGCTGGCCGTAACCCGGCTCGACGACTTGCTGGCGCTGGACGTCGGCGCGCGCCTCGACATCCCGGGCACGCCGCGGGTGAGACTGGAGTACGACCGCGATGCGCGTGAGTTCGTGGGTGCCGTGCCGGTGCCTGCCGGGGCGGAAGGCGAGCAGGTCACCGTGTTCTTCGATGCCACCGCAAATGGCGTCGCCTTCACCGATGCCGTGCCGGTCGGCCTTCGCCGCTCGCACTTGGAATTCACCGAAACCAAGCCCGATGCCGACTTCATGAAGGAACTCGCCGATGCCGGAGCTGGCCGCGTGTTGGAGACGCCGCAGGACGCAGCCACCTGGTTGGCCGAAGTCGCAGCCGAGCGCCAGAAACAGGCGGCGGTCGCTTGGAACAAGCCGCTGTGGCCGCGCTGGCCGCTGTTAAGCGCGATCCTCGCCTTGCTTTGCCTGGAGTGGGCGCTGCGCCGCCGCACGATGATCCCGGCAGTCACCACGCTGGCCTTTCTCCTCACGACCGGTCTCTCCAAGGGTCAGGATGAAAAGGAAATCGCCGGGCTGATCGAGCAACTCGGCGCACCGAAGGTCCGCCTGCGCGACGAGGCCGAGGAGAAGCTGAAGACGATCCCGCAGGCGCTGCCCGCCTTGAAGGAGGCCGCGAAGTCGGCGGCCTCGCCGGAAGCGCGGCTGCGCGCGGAGGGCCTGTTAGGATCGATCGCGCAGGTGCGCTGGGTCCTCGATGCGACCTTGAGCGGCCATCAGACGGCGGGGACCAACCGGCGGCAGTGGGCGATGGTAGTGGATGAGAAGGGCCAGAAACTCTACACCCGTTCGCAGGACGGAGTGCGACAGTGGGACCTCGCGACCCTGAAGCCGCGCTTCCTGATGGGCGCTCCACTTGCCCTCGGCACCTTCTGGATATACGAGGCGCCCATGACCTCGCTGCTGCTGTCTCCCGACGGCGGCACGCTGATCTCGACCGAGAATGGCGGCAATCTGGTGATCAACGACACGGCCACGGGCGAACGCAAGAGACTGGTCATGACCGCGACGCCTACGATTGAGACCGTCACGATGGCCGATGGCACGACGGGGACGAGGATCGAATCCTCCGAACCGACGCCGCTGCCTTGGATCGGCCTCACGCCGGACCAGAAGCTGATCACGAGCGGCACCGACTTCATGGTGAAGTTTTGGGACCTTTCCACCTTCGAGGCCTTGCCGGGGTCGTTCAAGCTTCCCCACATCGGCCACGCCTTCGCCTTCACGCCGGACGGCAAGCATCTGGTCATCTCGCTCGACAAGAGCGGCGAGCCGGACTTCATCCATGTGCGCAACCGCGATACCGGAGGAAACACGTGTGAAATCACCGTTCCCGACCGGCCGAACACCCTGCGCCTGAGCAAGGACGGCAGCCGCTTGCTCGCCTCTAACCGCAACGGCTGGGCCTTTCTTTGGTCGTTCAAGGACGGCGAACTGACCGACGAACGGGTCATCGCCCGCACGGCCAAGGCATCGAACTGCGCGATCTTCTCACCCGACGAGAAGTCGGTCTTCGTGGCGAGCAATGACCCCGATTGCTGCGTGAGCGAATACGATTTGGAAACCGGGGAAGCTCTGTGGGTTCACCCACGGTCGGGCTTCGGCGTGCACACGATTGCCTTCTTGCCGGATGGCCGGCTTGCGGGCACCTGCTCGGACATGAAGCTGCGGATCTGGTCGAAGGGCGGAGCCCAGTAGCAGGGGAAAGGCAGACCTTCGGCAGCATCTGGGCTTTTCCCCCGCTACCGGCCACTCGCTAGCCGCTGCTTCCTCTCGCCCACCACTCCTCGAGTTCCTCGATCCGCATCCCTTCCGCCCCGAAGGTGGTCGCGGTGAGCAAGACCATGCCATCATTGCTCGCCACCCGGACGCGGTCGCCCTTCTCGGAAAAGCGCGCGGCGAGGCGCTCGACCACGGCATCGGCCGTTTCGCGGGCCTTCGAGTAAATGATCAGGATCCCGTCCTCGTTCCCACCCTCGTAACCGCGCTCGGTCTGACGACCGTCGAAGACCACCACCACCTTCCACTCGCCGCGGTCGCCGAGGTCGCGCAGGCGCTTGATCAGCTCGATCCGGGCGAGATGCCGCTTCGGCCCATGGTGGAGTCCCCGCAGGTCCTCCATGCCGAAAATCGCGCTATGGCCGTCCACAATGAGGAGCTGCTCCATGTCGCAAAAGAAAGAGGGCCGGAAGCGTCTCGCAACCGGCCCTCGTGGAAAATTTCAAATGATCGCCAGATTTACTCCGCGCTTTCCGGGGCGTCGGTGGCCGGGGTCTCGTCTTCCACCTTCTTGGCGGCCTTCTTCGCCGGAGCCTTCTTGGCGGCAGCCTTCTTCGCGGCCGGGGCCTTCTTGACGGCGGGCTTCTTGGCTTCGTCGTCACCGGTCTTCTTGGCGACGGAGGACTTCTTCACGATGCCGCCCGTCTTCGCCTGCTCCTTCTTGCGCTTGAGGTAGAGCTTGCGGCGGCGGCGTTTGACGATGGTCTTGGTTTGCTGGCCCATGGTGTTGGTGGCGAGGGGTTTAATCCGCGGGCCGGACCGGTAGCAAGGGGAAATGCCCACTTTTCAAACACCCTTCCGGCGGAGACCGGTCAATTTGGACGCCGCCAGAACGGCTTTTTGAGCGCGAATCGCTGGGAGCGGTAAATCCCCGCGTGACCGCTGCACAGGAAGGCCACGCCGCACGCGACGGCGATCGGCAGGGCGTAGCCGGTCCCGAAAAGCTCGATTCCCATCAGGGTCGAGGCCAGAGGGGTATTGCTGGCGCCGGCGAAAACCGCGACCATGCCAAGCCCGGCGAAGAGCTCGGGCGGCGCTCCCAGCACTCCCGCGAGAGCATTTCCCAAGGCGGCGCCGATAAAAAACAGCGGGGTCACCTCCCCGCCCTTGAAGCCGGACGAGACGGTGATGGCGGTGAAGGCCAATTTCCAAATCCACGCCCACGAGTGGATCTCCGACGATTCGAAAAACGACGTCAGCGTCACGGCGTGCGGGTCTGGCGACCAGACGCCCAAGCCCAGATAATCGGCGCGGCCGACGATCAAAAACAGCGCGATTACCGCAACCCCGCCGAGTGCGGGACGCCAGACGGGATTCGGAAGCCAACGCTTCAGCCCCGCCGACAGCCGGTGGCACAGCGCGGCAAAGAGCCAGCTCACCAAGCCGAAGGCCACCCCTGCGAGCAGGACCTTTCCCAGCATCCCGGCATCGGAGAATCCGGCCGCCAGCGGCCCCGCGATGCCGTCGATATGATAGTGAGAGTGCCCCACACCCCGAGCCCGGCAGGTCCAGTCGCCAGCGTAGGAAGCGAACAGGCAGAGTGGCAACGCCCAAAGCTTCGGGCGGCCGATCACCACGACCTCCACCGCGAATACCGCCCCGGCGAGCGGAGTCCCGAAAACAGCCCCGAAGCCGGCCGCCACCCCGGCCATCAGCAGCACAGGAAGTTGATCGGCATCCAGTTGGAACCGTCGCGCCACCGCACTGGCGATGCTGCCGCCCATCTGCACCGCGGTTCCTTCCCGCCCCGCCGAGCCGCCGAAGAGATGCGTGACCAAGGTACCGAGCAGCACCAGCGGTGCCATCCGCCGCGGAACCCCACCGCCGGGATCGTGGATACGGTCGAGAATCAGATTATTCCCGCCGTCGGAGGTTCCTCCGTGGCGATGGTAGAGCCATGCCACCGCCATCCCCGCGACCGGTAGGCACCACAGCAGCCACGGATGCTCGAAGCGTACCGTCGTGACGGCATCCAAGCTCCACAGGAAAAAGGCGCACGCGCAGCCGACGGCAACCGACATCAACGCCACGAGGGCGATGAGTTTGGGTCGAAGGTGCATGAGTCCCGCCATCTACGATAGAGGGCGTCGTGCCCGTGAGCGAGGCAAGCGAGTGCCTCACCGCTCCGTCAAGCGTCCGAGTTGTTGCTCCCGGCGAATGACAGACGGCAATCCTCCGCTATAACCACCTCCCAACACCGATGCCCGACATCCGATCCATCGAGGAACTCCTCGTCGCAATCCAGCGTGGAGAACGCCCGGAATACCTTTTCTTCTGGGGCCATACACCCCCGGCGGACGGCTCCGTGTCCAAGGCCTGCTTCAGCCAGTGGTTCGCTTCTCCCTTCACCGTCGACGGCCTCCATTATGCCACCGCCGAGCATTTCATGATGGCAGCCAAGGCGCGTCTGTTCCGCGACATGGAGAATGAGGAAAAGATCCTCACGTCTTCCCATCCGAAGCAGGCCAAGGAACTTGGCCGCAAGGTCAGTGGCTTCGACGAGGCAACTTGGATCCGTGAACGCTACCGACTGGTGGTCGAGGGAAACCTCGCGAAGTTCTCGCAGAATGCCGGCTTGAGGCAGTTCCTGCTGGCTACCGGCAAACGTCTCCTGGTCGAGGCGAGTCCCTATGACCGGATCTGGGGCATTGGTCTTGCAGCGGACCATTCGGATGCGGAGAAACCGGCCGCGTGGAAGGGCCTCAACCTGCTCGGCTTCGCGCTGATAGAGGTGCGGACAATGCTTCAATCCACCGAACCCGCTCCATCGAAATGAAGGAAACCACACCAGTCCTCGCCATCGTCGATTTCGAAGCCACTTGCTGTGACCAGCAGACATTTCCGCGCGAGGAAATGGAGATCATCGAGATCGGTGCTGTGGCGGTGGACGCGGCCACCGGCGATGTTGTCGCAAGGTTCGGAAGCTTCGTCAGGCCAGTGCGGAATCCGGTGCTGACCAGCTTCTGCAAATCCCTGACCACGATCACGCAAGATCAGGTCGATGGCGCACCGGCTTTCCCCGAGGCGTTGGCCGCGTTCGCCGCATGGCTCGGACGATTCGAAAGCCCGGTATTCTGCTCTTGGGGGGACTACGACCGGAAGCAATTGGAGAAGGACTGCAACTTCCACCGCCTCCCCTTCCCCTTCACAAATGGCCACCGGAACCTGAAGGCGGAGTTTTCCGAAGCCCTACGCACTCCGAAACGCTTCGGCCTTGGCCAAGCTCTCGGTCGTCTCGGCCTGACCTTCACCGGCACCCCGCACCGGGGGATCGATGACGCGAGGAACATCGCGCGCGTTTACAAGCAGATTCTTCGCGATGAGGGGCGAAAAAACGCGTAGTCCTCTACTCGTGAAATGGATTGCCAGCCCCGGATGCGGGACTAAAGTTCCCCCGACTGCTGTGTTTGTCCGCCAAGGCAGCGTGCCCGGACCGACTCTATTAAATACGGGGCATCAACCCGATCCTACCATACGACCACGCCTTCTCAGGACGGTCTAACAAGGACGGACGCCCCACCTGTTGAGACACTGGAACGTGGCTCACAAAGCCTAGGACGGCACAGCGGTTTCCCCCTGTACAAGTGTCGCGCTTTTCCATTCGTAGCGGAAGCTCTGCGAGCTTCCGGCGGGGCGAGGCATCAAGCCGAATCGCCGCCCGGAAGTTCTGGCGATCCGTCCCCTGCCGGAATCTCGCGGCGGTTCCGCTACCGCAAAAGCTACGCGACGATTTCCTCGAAGACGCCGCCGCCTAACAAACGGCCGCCGTCGTAGAAGGCGCAGATCTGGCCCGGGGCGATGGCGCGCTGCGGCGTTTGAAACCGCAGCTCGAGTTTGCCGTCGTCGCGCGGACGGATTTCGGCGCGTTCGGCCTTGGCGCGATAGCGCGGCTGGGCTTCCAGCCAACGCGGCCCGTCGAGCGAGCAACCGATGGTGGAAACGCTGCCGATCACGCACTCGCTGGCGTAAAGGCCCGGCGTTTCCCCGAGGTCCCAGCCGACGACGAGGCGGTTTCGTCCGAGGTCCTTCCCCACCACCACATACGCCATGCCCTCGCGCGGCGAGGCCACGCCGTGGCCCTTGCGCTGGCCGAGCGTATAGAGATGAAGGCCGCGATGCTCGCCCATCACCTTGCCGGAGGTATCGACAATCTCGCCCGGCTTGTCCGGGATGTAGTGACGGATGAAGTCGCTCATCTTGATCTCGCCGATGAAGCAGATCCCCTGGCTGTCCTTCTTCTCCGCTGTTGGCAGGCCGAAGCGCCGCGCCACCTCGCGCACCGCCGGCTTGAGCAGTTCGCCCGCGGGAAACAGCGCGTGACTCGCCTGCTTCGAGGTCATCAGCGAGAGGAAGTAACTCTGGTCCTTGTTCGGATCCGCACCACGGAGGATGGCCGGGCTTCCGTCGGAAAGCGTGCGCTTTCTTGCATAGTGACCGGTGGCGACGTTCTCGAAGCCCTGCTCAAGCGCGTAGTCGAGGAAGACTCCGAACTTCATCTCGCGATTGCACCAGACGTCCGGATTCGGCGTGATTCCACTGCGATAGCCTTCCACCAGGTAATCGACGATCCGGTCCTTGTATTGGTCGATCAGATCGATCACGCGGAACTCAATGCCGAGCGTACGCGCGACGGCGAGGGCGTCTTCCAAGTCGCTCTCCCACGGGCAATCGCCAGGGATGCCCTCGGCATTCACCCAATTCTTCATGAAGCCACCGGCAACCTCGTGGCCTTGCTCGATCAACAGCGCGGCGGCGGCGGAGCTATCCACCCCGCCGGAAAGTCCCACCAGCACCTTCGCCATGCGGGGAGTGGTAAGCAGGGACAGGGACCTGCCAAGTGCCAATTTTCCCGATGTAGC
>CBKZPU010000042.1:0-31887 GCA_966696705.1 uncultured Verrucomicrobiaceae bacterium
CGAACGACTGGCGGATCGGCGAGTACATCACCTTCGCCACCCAGTTCACCCTGCTCTTCGGCCTGTCCTTCGAGCTGCCGGTGGTGGTCATGGTGCTGGTGAAGATCGGCCTGCTGGGCTACGAGGCGATGAGCCGCACCCGCTCCTACGCCATCCTGGCGATCGTGGTGGTCGCGGCCATCATCACCCCGACGCCGGACGCCTTCACGCTCAGCCTGATGGCCGCACCGATGATCCTGCTCTACGAGGGCTGCATCTGGCTGGCGTGGCTGGATGCCCGGAAACAACGGCGCGCGGAGGAAGCCGAAGAGCGCGAGCGGATGGAGCGGCTGCTCACGGACCGCCGCGATGATCCGGAAGGCGGCGAGGAGGAGGACCGCGGCGACCACTGGGATCCTTCGTCCTCCGAGGAGGGCTGGAAAGCCGGGCAGGAAACCGAAACGCCCGCGGAAGAAAGCGACGCGCCGCCGGAGAGCATCCCGGGCGAGGAAAAACGGCGGATGTCCGACTTGTGAGGAAACCCAATTTCCCATTTCCAAGGCCCGATTGTCCCGCCAGCCTCCGCGCATGCATTCCATGACGGGATTCGGCCGCGGCTCGGCCACGGCGGACGAGGGCACGGCGACAGTTGAAATCGCCTGCGTGAATCGAAAGCAGGCCGAGGTGGTCATCCAACTCCCGCGCGAGTTGAGCGAATTGGAAGGCCGCATCCGCCGCGCGGTGCTGAATACCATTTCCCGCGGCCGCATCCAGGTCAGCGTCCAATTCGACCGCTCCAGCGGCGCGCCCGCCCCCGTCAGTGTGGATCTGCGGATGGTGGATGCCTTGGAGGCCGCCTTCGAGAGCATCTCCCGGCACACCGGTCGCAATGTCACGGCCGAGGCCGGGGATTTCCTGCGCACCGCGGGGATCATTCGGATCGAGGACGGCGGGCTCGCCGCGGAAACCGTCTGGGGTGCCATCGAGCACGCGCTGGAGGTGGCGATCGAGCAGGTGCTGGAAATGCGCTCCGCCGAGGGCACCGACCTCGCCAAGGATCTCACCACCCGGCTCGCGGCGCTGGAAAAGTCCGCCGCCGCCATCGCCACGCTGGCTCCCGGTCGGCCGGAGCGTTACCGCGAGGTGCTCACGAAGCGTCTCCGCGATGCCGGGCTGGAACTCGACCTGCAGGACGAGCGCGTGCTGCGGGAAATCGCCGTCTTTGCCGACCGCTGCGACATTTCCGAGGAAATCACCCGACTGGACTCCCACTTCCGCAAGTTCCGCGAGTACATGGCCGGCGAGGAACCCGCCGGACGCCCGCTCGATTTCCTCTGCCAGGAGATTCACCGCGAGTTCAACACGATCGGCTCCAAGGCCTCCGACGCGGCCATCGCCCAGCATGTGGTCGAGGCCAAGACCGAGCTGGAAAAAATCCGCGAGCAGGTCCAAAACGTGGAGTGATTGGCATTTCAACCGCGTTCCTCCCCGCTGCGGCTTTCTCCGGTCGCTTCCGTTGACTTTTCCGCCACCTCCCGCCATACCCCGCCCATGTCCTCGGCCTTGCCGCCCAAGCCCCGCATCATCGGCCCCCGCGTCCGGGTCTGCATCGTCGCGGCCAAGTACAATGAACAATTCGCCGACGCGCTGGTGGACAACACCGTCGAGGAACTCGGCGAGCTGATGCCCCAGACCCGCGTCGATATCATCCGCGTGCCCGGCGCCTTCGAAATCCCGGTGACCATCGCCAACGTCCTCGACCGCAGCGAGCACCCGCCGGCTTGCGTCATCGCGCTCGGCGTGATTTTGAAAGGCGCGACCTCCCACGCCGACCTCATCGCGGGCTCGATCACCCAATCGCTCATGTCGATGGCCCTGCAATACAAGGTGCCGATCATCCACGAGGTCCTGCTGGTGGAGGATGAAAAGCAGGCTTACGCCCGCTGCATCGGCTCCAACCTCAACCGCGGCCGCGAAGCCGCCCGGATCGCCGCCTCGATGGTCGATATCTTCAACGAGATCGAGCGCACCATGCCTCGCGTCATTTCCCGCAATGCCTAGCCGCCGACAAATCCGCGAGGCGGTGGTCCAGTTCCTCTACTGCGCCGACCTCGAAGGCGGAGCCGACCCCGCGTCGCTCCGCGAAGCCTTCTGGCAATTCGTCACCGAGTCCGACCGTCGCGCCATCTTGCAGGCGACGTGGAAGACGCTGCACCACCTGAGCCTCGGGCGCGAAGCCCGCTTGGTCGAGTTCCAGCAGCGCTTCGACCTCGCCATGGCCACGCTCAAGGCACGCCCCGATCTCGAGCGCACCGCGATGGCGCTGCAGCAGGTCTCCGACCTCGAGCACAAGTGGACCGCCGGCATGATTCAGCTATCCCGCATTCCGCGCGACAGCGATGACGATGCCTTCAGCGAGCGCTTCGAGCCGGCACTCGAGCAATTTTTCCGCACGGATCGCGATCTGATCTTCGCCCGCAAGCGTTTCCTCGAAGCGCTCGAAGACATTCCCGGCCTGCGTGCCCAGCTTGAGCCGGTGGCCGGCAGCATCCGCCGCCTCGCCCGCATTTCCGAGCGCGTCCGCATGGTGGAGGAACCGGAAAAGTTCCCCGACCAAGTCGATCTCGCGAAGCTGCGCGAATCGAAGGAATCCCTTGCCTCCCTGCTGAGCGAGTCAAACGCCCTGACCGACGCGGTGCTCCGTGAGAAAGACGCCATCGACGAGCGCCTCGCCGCCGTGGTCGAGAACTTCTCCCCGGAACGAATCGATCCCGTGGACCGCGCGATCTTGCGCTTGGCGACTTGGGAAATCCTGCATGCCCAGAACGTCCCGGCCGCCGTCGCCATCGACGAGGCCATTGAGCTGGCCAAGCGCTTCGGCACGACCGACTCGGGGCGCTTCGTGAATGGCGTGCTCGACAAGATTTCCAAGACCGCGGCGGAACAAGGGACCTGATTCCGGTCCCGTCGGGACCTTCGCGATTCCGTATCCGCAGGAATTTTCCCATCCCGCTCCGGCGTCCGATCTGCTAGACGGTCTGGCCGATGGCCCGCTACCCCACCCGCTTCCAGATCCGCACCCTTTGGAATGCCGCAACCGGCGTTTCGATTCTGGTGCTTGGCGCGCTGATCGTCGGGCTGGTCTGGTTGATCGGTCAGGTCTTCGGCTTTCTCCAGCCGGTGCTGGTGCCCTTGGCTGTCTCCGCGATCGTGGCTTACCTGCTGGACCCGGTGGTCCGCATTTTCCAGAAGCGCGGATTTTCCCGCCGCTGGGCGGTGGTCTCGGTATTCGCCGGCTTCACCCTCATGGTCGCCGGATTGGTGGCGATCATGATTCCCTTGGTCGGCGGGCAGATTCACAAGTTTCAGGAACAGCGCCAAGCCATCGCCGCCGCCCAGAAGCCAGCGCCGGCGGCGCTTGGCCCCACTGCTTCCCCCGGACAACCCGCCTCAACAGAGCAATCCGCCTCCGCATCGCCCGAGCAGACGGACGCCGAACGCGAGGCAATTAATGAGAATCCCGCCGCCGCGAAGAAGCCCATCGACGAAATCATCGTCGATATGCTGATTCACACCCGGAACAAGAACGAGTGGTCGAAGCCCTTCATCGACCCCCTGCTTGGACCTCCGGGCGACCCGGAGTCGGACGCTCCCAAGGCAACGCGGACCCTCGAACTCGACGAGGCGGCGGCTCGAGGCATGAAGCAGCTCGATCCCCCCATCGTCCTTCAGCAGACGGAACTTTGGGCACAGGGGAAGGGCTACCTCGATGAGATCATCGGCTGGATCAAGGGCGGCGCGGGCAAGGTGCTCGGTTTCCTCGGCCTCGCACTCGGCTTCCTGATGGTGCCGATCTACCTCTACTACATCCTCAACGAGAGCGCGGCCATCAAGGAACACTGGCACGACTATGTCCCGCTCAAGGCCTCGCGCTTCAAGACCGAGTTGGTCGAAACGCTCACCGAGATCAACCGCTACCTGATCTCCTTCTTCCGCGGCCAGGTGCTCGTCGCCTTCATCGATGGCATGCTCGTGGGTCTCGCGCTCACCGCCTTCCGCCTGCCGCTCGGCCTGCTGGTCGGCATCATCATGGCGGTACTCGGCATCATCCCCTACATCGGCAACATCATCACCCTGATCCCGGCCTGCGTGCTGGCGTGGTTCCATTTCAGCGTCCCGGAAAACCAGCACATCCTCGGCTCGAACCCGTGGGCCTACGTCGGCGGCGTGGTCGCGATCTTCGTGATCGTCCAGCAGATCAACTCGCTGGTCACCGCGCCGAAGATCGTCGGCGACTCGGTCGGCCTGCACCCGATGACGGTGATTTTCTCGATGCTCTTCTGGTCGCTGATCCTCGGCGGCTTCGTGGGCGCGCTGCTCGCGGTGCCGCTCACGGCGGCGGTGAAGGTGCTGTTCCGCCGCTACATTTGGGAGCGGAAGTTAAAAGAGGACTCCGACGACAAGGACCGCGGCTACGACGAGTGGGAGCCATCGGAGGCGGAGGGGCTCTAACCTCCGGGCAAGAGGCTGGACGGAACTCTCCAACTCGCGCCCCCATGAGGGCATTGGCACCGCCCTCACCTTCGCTTCGAATCCCGCGATCTCGGGACACCACTCGACACAGTACTACGACAGTTTCTTCGGCTGGCAGCCTTTCGCCAGCGGCGCTGGTACGATCACCCGCTGAAATCCCGACACGTTCCGCGCTTGGCGGCCGGGAAATCGGCTCCTAGCGTCCGGCCCATGTCTCGCAGCTACCGCATTGCAGTCCTCGCCGGCGACGGAATCGGCCCGGAAGTCATGACCGAAGCCCTCCGCGTGCTCGATGGCGTGGAGGCCAAGTTCGGCTTCACCACCACCCGCGAGGAACGCTTCGTCGGCGGTGCGGCCATCGATGCCACCGGCCACCCGCTGCCGCCGGAAACCGTGGCCTCCTGCGAAGCGAGCGATGCGATCCTCTTTGGCTCGGTCGGCGGACCGAAGTGGGAGAGCCTGCCGCCGGACATCCAGCCCGAGCGCGGCGCGTTGTTGCCCCTTCGCAAGCACTTCGGCCTCTTCGCCAATCTCCGTCCGGGCGTCTGCCTGCCATCATTGACCCACGCGTCGCCGGTGAAAAACGAGCTCATCCCGAATGGCTTCGACGTGCTCTGCGTGCGCGAGCTGACCGGCGGTGTGTATTTCGGCCAGCCGAAGGGCCGCGAGGAGCGCGATGGCGAACCCGTCGCCTTCGACACGATGATTTACCGCAAGAGCGAGATCGACCGCATCCTGCGCGTCGCCTTCACCGCCGCCATGGGTCGCGGAAAGCGCCTTGTCTCCGTGGACAAGGCCAACGTGCTCGCCACCTCCGTGTTGTGGCGCGAGACCGCGGTGCAGGTGGCGAAGGATTTCCCGGAGGTCGAGCTCAGCCATCTCTACGTGGACAATGCCGCGATGCAGCTCGTGCGCCGGCCGGATTCCTTCGACGTGCTGGTCACCGAGAACCTCTTCGGCGACATCCTCTCGGACGAAATGGCGATGATCTCCGGTTCGCTCGGCATGCTGCCCTCCGCCTCGCTCGGCAAGCAGAGGGACGGCGGCCTTTACTTCGGCATGTATGAGCCGTCCGGCGGCTCCGCGCCCGACATCGCCGGCAAAGGCATTGCCAACCCGATCGCCCAGATTCTTTCCACCGCCATGCTGCTGCGCTTCTCGCTCGGCGAAAACGACGCCGCCGCGGCGATCGAGGCCGCCGTTGCCAAGGCGATCGACGACGGCTTCCGGACCGGCGACATCGCCACCGGCGCCGCCAGGGAGACCAAGGTCGGCACCACCGGCATGGCGGACGCGATTTTGGCACGGCTCTAATTGATTCATATTCTTCAAGGCGCGGCGGGCAATGGTCCCGCCGCGCCTTCTCACTTGCCACCCCGGCGACCGGTTTCCAAAGTCCGCCCGTTCATGAGCGACGCCTTCACCTCGCAGCATCAGGTCTGCATTGCCGGCACCGGCAGCTACTTGCCCGAGAAAGTCCTCACCAATGCCGACCTCGAAAAGATGGTCGAGACCTCGGATGAGTGGATTTTCACCCGCACCGGGATCCGCGAGCGCCGTATCGCCGCCGAGGGGGAATTCACTTCGCACATGGCGGCCAAAGCTGGCGCGCGGGCGCTCGAACAGGCCGGCCTCGCGGCGGAAGACGTCGAGCTGATTATCGTCGCCACCATCACCCCGGACACGCTGACCCCGGCGACCGCCTGCTACGTCCAACGGCAGCTCGGAGCCCCCGGCGCAGTGGCCTTCGACATTTCCGCCGCCTGCTCGGGCTTCCTCTACGCGATGAAAATCGCCAAGAGGCTGATTTCGGACGGTGCGTTTACCAACGCCCTGATCATCGGCGCGGAAAAGCTCTCCTCTTTCATCAATTGGGACGACCGCACCACCTGCGTCCTCTTCGGCGACGGTGCCGGAGCGGCCGTCTTGCGTCGTGCCGCTCCCGACGAAGGATCGATCATCGCCACCGAGATGGGCACCGATGGCAAGCTCACGCACTTGCTAAACATCCCGGGTGGCGGCTCGGCCTGCCCGATCACCATCGACAACGCCGGCATGAACCTCGCCAGTCTGTCGATGATGGGCAAGGAGGTCTTCAAGCACGCCGTGAACCGCATGAAGGAGTCGGCGGAGAAGGTCATCGCGCGCGCCGGCCTGAAACCGGAAGACATCAAGCTCGTGGTGCCACACCAGGCGAACCTGCGGATCATCGACGCCATCGCGGATCGCCTGTCGGTGCCCCAGGAGCGCGTCTTCGTGAACTTGCAGAAATACGGCAACACCTCCGCCGCCGCCGTGGCCATCGCGCTCGACGAAGCGAACCGCTCCGGATTGATTCAACGCGGCGAGCATATGGTGCTGGTGGTTTTCGGCGCGGGCCTGACGTGGGCCGCCGCTGCCGTTAGATGGTGAACCGAGATAGAAGACCGGAAGACGACAGACGGAAGAAGGGAACACCGGATTCCAGCTTTGCTTTCTCCTCGATTTCCTGAGCTTTACGGCGCGCAGGTTGCTTCCTAGCGTCGCGCCCAATCGACCGACGACCCTCATGCCTTGGGCCTCGCGTCTTCAAGTCTCGCGTCTCCCACCATGTCCTACCGCACCAGCGCCCTCGACACCGACCGGATGCCACCGGGCATTCCCTTCATCATCGGAAACGAGGCCGCGGAGCGGTTCTCCTTCTATGGCATGCGGACCATCCTGGTGGTCTTCATGACCAAATACCTGTGGCTGATGGACCAGCAGGCGGGGACGCCGATGAGCCAGGCCGAGGCCGTCGAGCACTACCATTCGTTCACGAGTTGGGTGTATTTCACGCCGCTCATCGGCGCGTTGCTCGCCGATATTTTCCTGGGGAAGTACCGGACCATCATCCTGCTGTCGCTGGTGTACTGCCTCGGTCATGCGACGCTCGCTTTCATGGGCCACTTCGGCAATTCCGGCTGGTGGCTGTTCGCGGGGCTGCTGCTGATCTGCATCGGCTCCGGAGGCATCAAACCTTGCGTGTCCGCCCACGTGGGAGACCAATTCGGACCGCGGAACTCGCACCTTCTGACCCGCATCTACAACTGGTTCTATTTTTCCATCAACCTCGGCTCGACGGTTTCGACGCTGCTCACGCCTTGGCTGTTGGAGTGGTATGGACCGCACTGGGCCTTCGGCGTGCCCGGCGTGCTGATGGCGCTCGCTACCTTGATGTTCTGGATGGGCCGCCATCGCTTCGTCCACATTCCGCCGTCGGGCAGCGGCTTTGTGAAAGACCTGTTCTCGCGCGAGGGATTCGTCGCCCTTGGCAAACTGATTCCGCTGTTCGTGTTCATCGCCTTCTTCTGGGCGCTCTATGACCAGACCGGCTCATCGTGGGTCTTCCAAGCCGAACAGATGGACCGGAACTTCCTCGGCATGACGTGGCTGGAATCGCAGGTCCAAGCGATCAACCCGATCCTCATCCTCACCTTCATTCCCCTCTTCACCTTTGTTCTCTATCCGGTGATGGACCGGGTCTTCACGCTGAGCCCGCTGCGCAAGATCGGCATCGGCTTCTTCCTGATGGTCGCGACCTTCGGGCTCTCGACGCTCAGCCAGTCGTGGATCGACTCCGGCAAATTCCCCTCGATCGGCTGGCAGTTCCTCGCCTTCGTGCTGATCACCGCGTCGGAGATCATGGTGTCGATCGTCGGCTTGGAGTTCGCTTACACGCAGGCACCGAAGAGCATGAAGTCGATCATCATGTCGCTCTACCTGCTGTCGGTGTGGCTCGGCAACTTCTTCACCGCCCAGATCAACCACTTCATCCAGATTCCCAGCGCCGCCGAGGAGCAACTCGCTGCCGCCACCGCGAACCTACCGGGAGATTGGAGGAAGGATCCGCGCAACGTGGTGTTGCCGGGACTTTCCCTCCAAGATCCTGCCGATGACATGGTCGCGCACTTGAAGAATGGCGTCATCGACAAGCTCGATCTGCCCGGCCAGGCGGCGTTCACCTCGGCCGCAGCCGTGATCGAAGCCGCGGCACGCAAGAACAACGACCAACTCCCCGAGGCAGACAAGCTGGGCAGCGACCTCGGCAAGGACGTCTTCGGCAATCCCATCCGCTACGAGACCATCGACTCGACCCACTTCCGGCTGGTCAGCGATGGCGTGGACCGCAAGCCAGGCACCAAGTGGGACATGGGGCTGACCGTTTCGGTCGAGAAACCCGAGAAACCCGGCAGCGGGCAGAGCTGGCTCGAAAGGCGGAAGGCGGCGATGGGCATCTCCACCGCCAACACCAGCACCGAGACCCGCTACTCCGCCACCGCCTTCTGCGGCGGCCAATCGAAACTCGAGGGCGCGGCCTACTTCCGCTTCTTCACCTGGCTGATGCTCGGCGCCGCGGTGCTTTACGTGCCCTTCGCCTTGGCGTATCGACCGCGGACTTACCTGCACGATTGATTCCGCCAGTGCTCACCGACTCCCACTGCCATCTCGCCAGCCATCGCTTCGACCGTGCGGAGGTTCCTGATCTGATCGCGAGAGCGATGGCCAATGGCGTGACGCGCCTCGTCAGCCTCGTGACCGGGCTCGACGATCTCGACGCGAACCTCGCCATCGCCGCGGCCCATCCCGAAGTGTCGATCTGCATCGGCTTCCATCCCTGCGACGTACACGAAGCTCCCGAGGATGCGATCGACCGCTTGCGGCCACACGTTTCGGATCCGCGCGTCTGCGGCATCGGCGAGACGGGGCTCGATTACTATCACCCGGCGCCGGAGGGATGGAGCGAAGAGGACTTCCGCGAGCGCCAGCGGCTTCTGCTCGATGCCCACTTCGAGCTCGCGGCCGAAGCGGGCCTGAACGTGGTCATCCACACCCGCGACACCAAAGGCGATGCCTCCTTCCAAGACGCGCTCGCCATCTACCGTCGGCATGCGGCGAAGGTGCGGGCCGTCTTTCACTGCTTCATCGGCCCCGAAGCGAATGCCCGTGAAGTGATCGCACTCGGCGGGCTCGTCTCCTTCGGCGGCGTCGCGACCTTCAAGAATGCGGCCGACGTGCTCGCCACCGCCATCGCGATGCCAGCGGGCAGCTTCATGCTCGAAACGGACTCACCGTACCTTGCGCCGGTGCCACATCGGGGCAAACGTAACGAGCCCGCCTACGTGCGGCACGTCGCCGAACACCTCGCACTGCATCGTGGAGTGCCGCTCGAACAACTCGCCACTGAAACGGAAGCCGCCACGGCGGCTTTCTTCCGCTTCCGTGCCTGACCATCATTTGAACAAAGCCTCACGCCGGCTGCGTTTGATCTTCAACGCGTCGGCACTTCCCAAGCCGCACGCGCCTTGCTAATCCCTGTCGCACCGAATCCATGAGCACCGTCCGCTACCTTGCCCTGGCCACCGCCGCCTTCTCACTCGCCTCCTGCGCGCTCTTCAAGAAGGGCGGCGAGAACTACGACACCGTCGATGGCGCCGATCAATACGACACTTCCAATCCTTACGGCGTGCCCGGCGATGCGTCGGCGGAATCCGTGCCTTACCAACCGGTGAATCCGTCGGCCGACAACCCGACCTACGGACAAGCCGCCTATGAAGACCATGCGGCCACGCCGGCACCGGTCGCTCCTGCCGAAACCTCGCCGGCGCCATCGGCCGCCAGCACCAGCCACACCGTGGTGAAGGGCGACACGCTCGGCGGCATCGCGCGCCGCTACGGCACCACCTCCGCGGCGATCAAGCAAGCCAACGGCATGACCAGCGACACCGTCGTGCTCGGCAAGACACTTGTAATCCCCGGCTCATCCGGTCCGGTGAAAACCGCACCGGTCGCCGCCGGCGGCAAGGTCCACGTCGTTGCCAAGGGCGACACCCTCAGCCGCATCGCCGCGAAGTACGGCACCACCGCCGAAGCCATCAAGAAGGCCAACGGCATGAAGTCCGACACCGTGGTGCTTGGCAGCAAGCTCCGCATCCCCTGATCGCGATGTTTTCCTCCGCCACCACCTCGTCTTTCGCCGCGCTGCTGCTGCTCGCGGCGACCTGCTTCGCGCAGGAGCCGAAAGCGGCATCGGAGGAAGACCCTTACGCCACGCTGCCACCGAAGCGCGCCGCCTTGGAGCGAATGCTCTCCGAACGCGGCGCGCCCGAGACCTTCGAGGCGGCGATCAAGAAGGCGCGCGAGCAGGGCGTCGGCGACCAAGCCATCCTCGAAGCGCGATTTCTCTACCACGTGGACCGTCGCGAGGACGACAAGATCGCCGCGATGCTGCCGGAGTTCCTCAAGCGCAAGGAAGAGTTCAAGCTGGAGCAGTCGGAGATCTTCGCCGTGACGGAAGACTGGTTCGCCGTCGTGGAATACGTCCAGGCGATCGCCGCGCTGAAAAAGAACGACCGCGGCGGCTTCAAGAAGCACATCACCGAGGCCTTTTGGCTGAGCCCGCGGCAAGCGAGCGCCTTCGCACCCCACATCGATCGCCTGCGCATGGACGAGGCGATGCGCGCGGTGAAGATCGACGGCTCGATCAAACTGCCGTCGCTGCTTGCGAACGATCCGGTGGAGCTCGGCACGCTCATGCGCGATCGCAAGGCGCTGCTGCTTCACTTCTGGTCGCCGTGGAGTCGCGAGTGCGAAGCGAGCATGCCGGACTTCAAGGTCACCGCGACGGAACTGGAGAAGCATGGCGTGGCCGTCGCGTCGCTGCTTGCGGAATCCACACCGGAAGCGGTGAAGGACGCGAAGGAGATCGTCAAGGGACTCGGCGACAAGCCGCCGGGCGTGTGGTTGCTCGATCAAGAGAAGGATTCATTGCTGCGATTGCTGCGCGTCCAGAACCTTCCCACGATGGTTCTCGTCTCTTCCGAAGGCGCCGTGATCTTCAACGGACATCCTTCGGAAGACGAACTGTGGGATGCATTGTCGAAGCTCGCACCCGAAGTAAAACGTCCGGCGGTCGAGGGACATTGATCGCGGCATTATCTACGATGGATATCGTAGATGAAAAAACAGGGCGCGAAATTTCTTTAAGTGTTCCGAAAAATCCGGCAATTTGAACTTGACGTATTTCCGAACTACTAGCTTTATGGTGGCACCACTTCGGCGACCATAACATCATGGCACGAGCAACCCACCCCTCCAACCTTGAGCTCCAAGCATTGTCCGTCTTGTGGCACGAGGGTCCATCTACGGTAACCGCCGTACTTGAGAACCTTCCCGACGGAAAGGACCGGGCCTACACGACGGTGCTGTCGGTGTTGCAGAGCCTCGAACGCAAGAAGCTGGTCAAGCGTGCGCGCGACGGTCGGGCGCATGTCTATGAGGCCGCGTTTTCCCAGGACGCCATTGTCCGTCGTGCAGCTCACGATTTTCTTACCAACGCTTTCGGGGGTCGTCTCGGTGAGGCGATCCTCGCACTCCTCTCCGCCGGGACTTTGACCCCGGAAGAGAAAACAAACATCGAACGCGAACTCAAACGACACAAAGCCATGGCTGCAAAGAAAACAGCGAAGAAGGCGGCCAAGAAGGTCGCCAAGAAAGCCCCGGCCAAGAAGGCCGCCAAGAAGGTAGCGAAGAAGGCTCCGGCCAAGAAGGCTGCCAAGAAGGCTCCGGCGAAGAAGGTTGCCAAGAAGGCCGCCAAGAAAGCCGCGAAGTCCGCCAAGAAGGCCGCCAAGAAGGCAGCGAAGAAGACCGTCGCCAAGAAGGCTGCCAAGAAAGCCGCCAAGAAGGTAGCGAAGAAGGCGCCGGCCAAGAAGGCTCCTGCGAAGAAGGCTGCCAAGTCCGCCAAGAAAGCCGCTCCGGCCAAGAAGGCTGCCAAGAAGGCCGCCAAGAAGGCTGCGAAGAAGGCCTAAGGTTCCCCATCCGCGAACAGATCCCCTCGCCCCGGGTGAAGCGGCCTGTTCGCGTTGAGTTTACTGTCTCAAACGGCGGGGAGCTGCGGCTCCCCGCCCTTTTGTTTTTCGGGTCGTTCCGCCCCTGCCGAAAAGTCCCGCATTTCTCCGAAAAATGGGTTGCATCCCCGGATCGTGCCACCCATTCTCCCGCCCCCGTCCGGGGACACATGCGCGGTTAGCTCAGTGGTAGAGCACCACCTTGACACGGTGGGGGTCACTGGTTCGAACCCAGTATCGCGCACCATCCCCTTTCATTCGTGACCGCCGCTCCCGACACTTCACCGGAGCGCCTCGCCCTGCTCCTGAGGCTGCTCGATGACGATTCCCCGCCAGTTCGGGCGTCGGTGGAAGCCGCGCTCTCCGCCTATGATGGCGATGTCAGCGAGTTGCTCGGCGAATTGAACGCCGATCTCGGGGAAGCGGAGCTGGAGTTGCTGTCGCTGATGCTGCTTCCCGCGCGTCGCGAGCGATTGCGCCGCGAATGGGTGGTGCCCGCCGGCGGCGCCGAAGCGGTGCAGGATGACTGGGACCAGCTTGAAGCGCTGTTGCGTTCGCTATCCGACTATCTTCACGACGGCGTCACCATGAGACAACCGCTCGGTGATGCGCTCGATTTGCTGGCGGAGGAACTTGAGGATATCGCGGCCCGGGAAGGAGCCGCCGGCTTGAACAAGGCGCTATTCGAAAGCGGCCGCTTCAAGGCGAACTTCCGCGAGGAAGACGATCCGGACCATTACGACCTCGCCCATGTGCTGGCGGGACATCCGTCGAATGCATTCGGCCTCGGACTCGTGTTCCTGTTTGTCGCACACCGGCTCGATATCGATGTCGAAGGCATCAATCTCCCGCAATCCTTTCTTTGCCGGTTTCACGACGAGGGACAAATCGTCCTCACGGAACCCGCGATGAAAGGCCGCGCGATCACCAATGAGGATCTCGCGCATCGTATCCGGCGTTATCCCCGTGAAGTCCGCGCTCTGGCCGCTCGTCCCGCAACGCCCGGTGAACTGTTGGTGCGGGTGGTGGAAGAACTCGCGACCTCGTGGTCGGTGCGCGGCGAGACCGAAGACGCCGAGCTCATGGAAGAACTGCTGGCCACGCTGGTGAAGGCGCCGTTCTGACGCCTTCACCCCGCTTGATCCATCAACGTCCGCCCCGTCGGCGCTCGCTTTCTTCCTGCTGCCGGCGGTTGCGCTCGTCTTGTTCCTGACGGGAACGCTCTTCCTCTTGCCGACGTGATTCTTCCTGCTGTCGGCGCGATTCCTCCTGCTGACGTTGGCGTTCTTCGTTTTGGCGGCGAGCTTCCTCTTGCTGGCGCGCACGCTCTTCCTGTTGTTGGCGGGCGCGCTCCTCCTGTTGTTGGCGAGCCTCCTCTTGGCGACGCTGCATCTCCTCCTGCCGGCGGGCGCGTTCTTCCTCTTGCTGGCGCGCACGCTCCTGCTGCTCCCGCATGCGCTCTTCCTGGCGGGCGCGTTCCTGCTCTTGTTGGCGTGCGCGTTCTTCCTGCTGCTGACGCGCGCGCTCTTCTTGTTGTTGGCGGGCACGTTCCTGCTGCTGGCGCTGCATCTCCTCTTGTTGCTGGCGGCGCTGGTTCTCGTCGGCCTGGCGGCGCGACTGCTCCTGACGCTCGCGCGCTTCGTCCTGCTGGCGCTGGCGGTTCTCCTCTATCTGGCGCTCCTCTTGTTGCTGGCGCGCCTGCTCGGCCTTCCCGCGAGCTTCCTCCTGTTGCTCGCGGCGCGCTTCTTCCATCCGCTGACGGCGACTGCCCTCTTCCGCTTCGGCGCGCGAACGTTCTTGAGTCTGCCGGGCTTCTTCCTGGCGTTGGCGATTTTCCTCCTGACGCTGGCGCACTTGTTCCTGCTGCTGACGACGCGCTTCTTCAAGCTGTTGGCGACGGCTGTCATCCTGCGCCACCGCTCCATCGTTTCTCTCACGGCGCGGAACCGCCTGCTCCTGTGGCTGCTGCTGCCGCTCGCGGCGATTGTCGGCGACTCCAGCGGCCGGTGGATTGTTGGGACGGGACGCGCGATCCGGAGCGATCCGCGGCGTTTCCGACTGCGATTCTCCTTGGCCGCGGCCGCGCGATTCGCGCATGCGCTCCGCCAATTCACGTTGCCTTCCGCCAAGCGACGGCTTGCCAGCAGGTGCTTCTCCTTGGGCAGCCTTCTCGGGCGTGACTGGCTGTTTGGACGCTACACCGGGAAGCGTCTTGCCCTTCGATGCCTGCTGCTGTTCGCGCTTCTCCATCACCTTCTCGCGACGGGCTTCGACGAGTTCGCGTTGCTTGGCTTGGTAGGTCTTCTGCGCTTCAGCCACCTTCTCGCGATTCGCTTGAAGCTGCTTCTGCATGTCCTCGCCGGCAGAGTGGTCACGCTTCCACGCCACCGCTTGCTCCTTCTGCTTCCGGCGCGTTTCGCGGAAACGCTCGGTCCACTCCGGCTTGATCCCGCTTTCGGCGCGGACGACCTTCACTTCATCCCACTTGCCAGCCACTCGCTGGGGCTTGAGATCGGCATTCCAGCGGGTGTTCATGCTGGGCGCGAAGACGGCAAGGCGATTGCCACGGAGCTGCGCGTTGCGGTGGGCGAGATCGCGCAAGCCCTGGAAGCGGTCGGTCTCGAGCTGATAAACCGGCCACGGCCTGCCCACGAGCGCACGCAGCTTTTCGAAACGCGGACCACCACACACGACGCGGTCGCGATCGATGTGGATGTTCGTGATGTTGACCGTCTGCTTGATGAAGAGGTGGTTCTGCGCGATCGGCAAGCAGTGGCGCCAGATTGGATCCGCCATGTTCCGGCAGCGGACGAAGGTGAAACACCCATGGCCGATGCCGAAGTCCACCTCGACACTGCTGTTCCAGCCACGACCGCGGTAGCACAGCGTTTCCGGCGGCAGCGGAGCCCAACCGATGCAATCCCCGCCTTCACGCCAGCAGACCCACGACGGAGCCCACTCGTCGCCCGGCACCCACACCCAGCCGCGCCCGGCAAGCAAGGTCCAGCGGCCGTAGTGAAAGCAGGCCCAGCCGAAGGGTTCATCCGACACCCATGCCCAGCCGCGATTCGTGCACGCCCAGCGTCCCCGCGTGTACGGTCGCCACGAATGGTCCTGCACGACGATGGTCGGCTGATACACATACCCGTAGTCCGGCGTTTCGAACCACGATCCGTAGGGCTGGAGGTCATCGTAAAAAGTGCCGTAGTCGGCAACCGGCTCCTGATAGTCCGCCACGGGCTCCGGCTCCCAGTCGTCGAGCGCTTCCTGGCCGGCGAGTTCGAGTTCGCGATCGCTGAGGCCCGCCTCGCGGTCGGCGAGATCGCCCTCGCGTTCGCTGAGGTCGAATTCACGATCCGCCAAGGCACGCTGCCTCTCCTCCAAGCTAAGGTCGCGCTGGTCCGCATCCTCTTCGCGCTGGGCAAGGCGTGCTTCACGCTCGGCCTCCAGTGCCGCTTTCTCTTCCTCCAACGCCGCGCGCTCTTCTTCCAAGCGCTGGCGCTCGAGCGCCATGCGTTCGTCTTCCAAGGCGGCGCGTTCCGCGGCGAGGGAATCGCGCTTCCCGTTGCCACTGGAGGCGGCAGACGTGGATTTCGTTTTTTCGCAGGCTGCGATCAGGAGGCACAGGGCAGACGACGCCCAGATCAAACGGCGGGGTTTCATCGGTGGATGGGGATAGCGGTCCTTTGACCGGTGACGGTGGAAGACTATTCAACCGCGTCGCAACGAAATCAAAGCGGGCCTTCAAACGCTCTCGCGCACCCCGAGGGTGGCGACCTCGTAGTCGATGCGGGCCGGACCGCCGCGCCCGCCGGGCACCTCCTTGCGCAGGATGCGGGTCCCGAGCAGTTCCTCCATCATCCGCACCTCAAGGGTGATCGCGCCGGGAAACGCCTCGAAGACCGGTTGCAAGGGGTGGTGGTATTCCTCGATGCGGAAACCTCGCGCCGGGTCGTACTTGCAACGCCCGAAGCATCCCTCCTTCTCGCGCAACCCGGACAACAAGGTCGCCCGCTCGACCAGCGACTTCGCCTTGGTCAGCTTGGGCCGCCAGCGCTCGCGGAGCTGGGTGAAGTATTGCATCAGCAGTCGCTCCGGTGCGGTATCGCCAAACAACGTCCGCGCGGCTTCCAGCAATTCCAGCGACAGCGAAACGCCGGCCTGCGGAAAGATCGCCTCCGCCTTCGGGGCCAAGCGGTACATGATTTCCGGCCGTCCCACTTCCTGCCGCGGCAGTCGCCAGCGCTCCAAGTAGCCCAGCTTCACCAACCGGTCGCACTGGTCCTTCATGCCCATGTAACTCCCGCCAAGCCGCCGGCTCAGTTCGGGCACGGGCAAGCCACCGGAAATCTTCAGCTCATCGAGAATCTTGACCCATCCCTCTTTTACCAACTCGCGGAAGCCCGGCACGAACATGGCCCAAGCTCCCCGCCCGCCCCTTCCCGGATCAATCCAAATCCCGACTTTCTGCCGACAAATCCGCGACGGCACCAAGACTCATCGATTTCGCAAAATCCCAGTAATGGAGCGCATTTCCGAAAACACCAACGTCATTTTTTTCTGGAATGCATGATCTTTCACGCCTAACCCACTGGGATGCATGATGTCCGACAGATCGCCGGCCTTTTCGACATGAGGGCCGACTTCGTGGATGCCCAGCCTTATGGCTCGGGACACATCAACGACACGTATTGCGCGTGGTATGACCAAGCGGGCATTCGCATTCGCTACATCCACCAACGGATCAACCATCACATTTTCAAGGACCCCGCGAGCCTGATGGAAAACATCGAGCGGGTGACGGCTCACTCGCTGGCACGGCTGCTCGACCAAAATCATCCCGAAGCCCGGCGTCGAACTTTGACCGTCGTTCCCTCGGTGGACGGCAAACCCTACGTGATCGATCGCGAGGGCAATTTCTGGCGCACTTATCCCTTCATCGAGCGCGCCCGCGGCTACGATGAGATCCGCACCAATCTTCAAGCGGAGCAAGCGGCGAAGGCCTTCGGCGAATTCCAGAAACTCGCGGCCGACCTCGGCGGCAAGCGCCTCAACGAGACGATCCCCAATTTCCACCACACCCCGAAGCGCCTCCAGGCACTACAGGACGCGATTGCCGCCGACAGCTTCGGCCGTGCGCGGAATTGCCAGCCGGAGATCGAGTTCGCGCTGTCCCGCGCGGCCGACTGCCGCAAGGTCACCGACCTGATCGCCGCCGGCGTGATTCCCGAGCGCGTCACCCACAACGACACCAAGCTCAACAACGTCCTGCTCGACGATGTGACCTCGGAAGGCGTGTGCGTGATCGACCTCGACACCACCATGCCCGGCTCGGTCCTCTATGACTTCGGCGACATGGTCCGGACCGCCACGCCGACCACCCGCGAGGACGAGACCGACCTTTCGCTGATCAACATCCGCCTTGATCGCTTCGACGCGCTGGTCCGCGGCTACCTCGACAGCGCCGCCGCCTTCCTCAATCGCGCCGAGGTCGATCACCTCGCCTTTTCCGGCAAGCTGCTCACGCTCGAGTGCGGCATCCGTTTTCTCACCGACTACCTGCAAGGCGACACTTACTTCAAAACGAAGCGCCCCGGTCACAACCTCGACCGCTGCCGCTCGCAGTTCGCGATGGTGAAGGCGATCGAGGAAAATCTCGAACGCATGGAAGAAATGGTGCAAGTCGCGGCCGGCAGCGACAAGATCGTGGCCGCGGCCTGAACGCAGACATCGGTCAATGGTCAACAGCCATCGGGGACGAAGCTTGCTTCATCCGCTGACCAGTGACTGGTGACCGCTGACCATTGACCATCCCATGAAAATCCTCGTCACCGGAGGCTCTGGCTTCATCGGCTCCCACATCGTCGAGCATTACCAGGACAAGGCGGACGAGATCCGCGTGCTCGATAACCTGCGCACCGGCTACCGCAAGAACCTCGACGGCCTGAAGCACGTCTTCATCGAAGGCTCGATCACCGACCGCGAGGTCGTCGCGAAGGCAGTCGAGGGCGTGGACTACGTCTTCCACCTCGCCGCGCTGGTCAGCGTGCCGGAGTCGATGGCGAAGCCCGCGGAATGCGTGGACATCAACGTCCACGGCTTGCTCAACGTGCTTGAAGCCTCTGCCGCCGCGGGCGTGAGAAAGCTGGTCTTCGCCTCCTCCGCCGCGATCTACGGCGACAATCCGACGGTGCCGAAGCTCGAGACGATGCTACCCGAGCCGAAGAGCCCGTACGCGATCACGAAGCTCGACGGCGAATACTACCTCGATCTTTTCAATCGTGAGCGCGGCCTCGAAACGGCGGCGATCCGCTTCTTCAATGTCTTCGGTCCACGCCAGGATCCGAAGGGCGCTTATGCCGCCGCGGTGCCGATCTTCATCGAAAAGGCGCTCAAGGGCGAAGACATCACCGTCTATGGCGATGGCGAGCAGACCCGCGATTTCATCTATGTGAAGGACATCGTCGGCGCGCTCTCGTTCGCCGCGGAATCACCGGGAGTCACTGGAGTTTTCAATGCCGGCTAC
Source organism: uncultured Verrucomicrobiaceae bacterium (assembly GCA_966696705.1). Classification (GTDB taxonomy): domain Bacteria; phylum Verrucomicrobiota; class Verrucomicrobiia; order Verrucomicrobiales; family Akkermansiaceae; genus Haloferula. The sequence goes on from CBKZPU010000042.1 coordinate 18,904, forward strand.
GGCGGTCAGATGACGATCAACGACCTGGCTTCGAAGATTCTCGCGGCGGCCGGTTCATCATCGAAGGTCCTTCACGGCTCGGAGCGCGCGGGCGATGTGAAGCATTCGCGTTCGAGCGCGGACAAGCTTCGCAACGCTGGCTGGCAGCCGAAGCACACGCTCGACGAGTCGTTGGCGGCGACGCTGGAGTTCTTCAGGCGTTAAGGAGCGTGGACAATGGGGCCGCGCTGGATCGACAGGATGTCGATACGCCTCAAGGAAAAAGCCGGAGCGGAATCCCCCCGGATTGTCCGCCCCGGCCTTCCGTGTGTGTGAGCCGTGGAAAAAAATTTCAGCGCGCCGCGGGACCACCCGGCCTCGGGCGCGCTTGAATACTACGGTAACCAGAGCCTGAAAATCCGTCGGGCCGACACCCTGCCCGTCCCCCGACGGGCAGGCGTCGTTCCCATGGCACCGGACGCCTGACAGACGGTGGCGGGCTTGGACCTCCACGAAGCGAGCCCCCCGGCATCGTTCGCGATCGGTCGTTCGCCTTTTGCCACCGTTCCCCCCGACAGGCGGGCCGGTGTTTTGTGGAAAGAGGTCGGCACCGCGGGGCTTTCGCCCCGAAGCGGTGCCACGAGTTTCTCCCGCCCTTGTTCCCCGTCCGTCCCGAAAGCACCCCCCGGAACTTGCGATCCGGTCGAGGAGGTTTGGAAGCGGAGGAAGCTCGTCATGTCACCCCAATCGCACTCTGGAGATCCAGATTTCCAAAAAATCTGAGAATTTTTTGTAAATGGATGATTTGGGTAGAGCGATGCTCGGAGAATCAAGGCTTTACGGAAATCCGTGAAGCTAAGCCCCGGGTCAAAAGGCCGGGACTGAGCCAGCTTCGGTAGGGCGCATTCCTGAGAATGCGTGCGGTTGCGGACCGTGCCGCGCTGTCACCACCGCGCCTATGGTGTCACATCAAAGCTGCAAACCGTAGCTGCGGCCGCCGACGCCATCATACCAGTTCACATACGCGGCATTGACCATGGCGTAGCCGCCAGCGGTCGGATAGTCGCCAGTGAAGTACCAATCGCCGCACGCGCCCTTCACGGAAGCCCGGAGGTTGTCGATGGTCTGGAAAATCACCTGCACCTCGCAGTCGATGTCCTCCGGCGAAACCATGCGGCTGATCTCCGCCGAGATCTCATCGTCGGTGAAGGCCTCGTAAACGCCTTTCACGCGATTGACCATCTCGGCCGCGGGCTTCTGCAGCTCGCTACGGCATTCCTCGTAGATACGGTCGAGCAAGGACTGCCGGCCGGCGCGACGGTGAAGCGCGATGGCGGCTTGGAAGGCGATGAACTTGCCGAGCTCCGACATGTCGATGCCGTAGCAGTCCGGATAGCGGATCTGGGGCGCGGTGGAGCAGACGACGATCTTGCGTGGTTTGGTGCGGCCCAGAATCTTGAGAATGGACTTCTTCAGCGTGGTGCCGCGGACGATCGAATCGTCGAGCGCGACCAGCGCATCGTCCGGACGAACGACGCCGTAGGTGATGTCGTAAACGTGAGACACCAATTGATCCCGGCCTTTCTCCTGAGCGATGAAGGTCCGCATCTTGATGTCCTTGTGGGCGATCTTTTCGCCACGAGGCCAGTTGCGGAGAATCAGATCATCGAGCAGTTCGGGCGTGAGTTGGCCCCTCGCCTGCGCTTCGAGGATCGACGCGCGTACTTCCTGCCGACGGAACAGGCGGAGTCCGTCCATCAGGCCGTAGTAAGCGGTCTCCGCGGTGTTCGGGATGAAGGAGAAGACGGCCTTGTCGAAGCTGCTTTCGATGGCCTTCACCACCTGAGGCACGAGCGAGGCACCCATCGCTTTCCGCTCGCGGTAGATCTGCGGGTCGTTGCCGCGCGAGAAATAGATCTTCTCAAACGAACAAGGAGAGAAGCGCTGCGGCGGCGAAAAGGGCGTGTCGCTGAAGGTGCCGTCGGCTTTGATGGTGACGACGCAGCCCGGATCGACCGCTTTGACTTGGGAAGCATCCGCTTCGAAGACCGTCATCAACGGCACCCGCTCGGAAGCGAAGGCGATGACGTCCTCGGTGACCAGCATGTGACAGGGCCGGATGCCGCGGGGATCGCGCATCACGAACATGTCGCCATTGCCGACCACGCCGCAGATCGAGTAGCCGCCATCCCACGCTTGGGCGGATTCGCCGACGATGCGCGCGAGATCGAGTTCGGAGGAAATCCGGTCCGGCATCTCGCGGCCATCGACTCCTTCATCGCGCAGCTTGCGGTAGAGGTCGGTGTGGGCTTCATCCAGATGGAAGCCGATTTCCTCAAGCACGGTCTGGGTGTCGGTGCCGAAGACCGGGTGCTGGCCGCGATCGACGAGCACCTGATTGAGCTCCGCGGCATTGGTCATGTTGAAATTGCCCATGACCATGAGCGTGCGGGTCGGCCAGTTGCTGCGGCGCAGGTAAGGATGGCAGGAGCCTTCGTCGAATTCGCCGGAGGTGCCGTAGCGGAGATGGCCGATAAGGACCTCGCCACCGAAATCGTAGTTCGCCTTGATCGTGTCGGGACGCCTCGGATCGATCAGTCCCTTGCGGGCCATCTTGTTGAAGGCCTTCATCTCCTTGCGGAAAATGTTCGACAGGCCGTCGCGCTCGCTATCGCGGCGGCGGAAGATGTACGGCTGCCCGAGCGGCATATCCAGCTTCGCGCAACCGATGCCGACGCCGTCCTGGCCGCGGTTGTGCTGCTTTTCCATGAGGAGGAAAAGCTTCTGGAAGCCCCACAGCGTGGTGCCGTAGCGGTCGTAGTAATAGGCCAGCGGTTTGCGGAGCCGGACGGCGGCGATTCCGCATTCGTGCTTCAGGAAGTCGCTCATGGAGACTGGAGAAGAAAACCGCTAATGGACGCGAATAGACGCTAATGAAGAGGTGTGATCAACGGGTGGCGCAGGAAATCACCGCGTACACCTCGTCCTTTGGAATCAATTCGCGTCCATTGGCGTCCATTCGCGGTTGAGAATCGCTTCGCGGTTCACTCGCCGCGGACTTTCACCCGAACGCCCTCGGTGTCAACCAGGGTGCCGATGATTGTGCCTCCAGGGCCGGCGGAAAGGATTTTGTCGGCTTCGTCGGGCGAAACGATGGCCACCCAGCCGATGCCCATGTTGAAGGTGTGGAAGCGGTCTTCGGAGTCCACGTGAGCCAGCAGCTTGTCGATGCCGGCGAGTTCCCACTCCGGGATTTCGAGGTCGGCACCGAAGCCGCGGAAGAGGCGCTCCAGGTTCTCCGGCAGGCCGCCGCCGGTGATGTGCGCGTAGGCCTTGGGCTTCACGCCAGCGGCGCGGATGTCGCGGACGACATCGTGGTAAAGTCGGGTCGGCTCAAGGAAGCCGCGGAGTTCATCGTCGCTCACGCAGCCGGGATTTTCCTTCAAGACCCGGCGGACAAGGCTCCAGCCGTTGGCGTGGATGCTGTCGGACTGGTAGCCCACAAGCACGTCGCCGACTTTGAGAGCGGAGGGATCGATCAGCTCGGGCTTTTCGGCGCAGCCGATGCAGAAACCGGAAAGCTCGATCACGTCCGGCGGGACGATCCCCGGCATTTCCGCGGTTTCGCCGCCGGCGAGGATGCAATCGCAGGAGGCAAGGTAATCGCACATGCCGGCGATCAGGCGGGTGATCTTCTCTTCGTTGAGCGCGGCGATGCCGATGTAATCGAGGAACAACAGCGGATCGCCACCGGTGGTGAGGATGTCGTTCACACTCATCGCCACCAAGTCCTTGCCGGCGATCTCCAAGAGATCGTGCTCCAAGAGCAATTCCAGCTTGGTGCCCACCCCATCGCAGCCGGTCACGATGACCGGCTCCTTGTAAGTGCTGAGGTCGTAGCACGCGGCGAAGAGACCGAAAGCTCCGAGGAGCTTGCGGTTCTGCTGCGTGCGGGCCACGTGGCTCTTGATGTCACCCACCAGGGCGGCCGCTCGACGCGTGTCCACCCCGGCCTGCTGGTAGGTCAGCTTTGATCCCATGCGCTCGGTGCGCGGGTTGTGACAGCGCCCCTCCCGGCGGTCACGCGGAAAAACCGGGAATTACCGAACCGCCCCTTGCAGGCCCGGCCTAACGAGAGATCTTTTGGATTTCCTTGAAATAAAGGGGGCGCATTTAACCGGCGACAAAGCGATGGTTCCCCCTCTTCGACCGCGGTTGTCCGGCTGGCACTTCGCGGGGCTTGCCGGCGCTTTTTGCGCATTCCGATCGTCCGGCTCCGCGAGTTGACCGGCTAGCCGCTTTTTTTTGGGGCCTGCGGGGTGTTCGGTCTGACGCGGTGGCCGCAGCGGCCCGCGCCGCCCATCCGGTGGCTCCACGCGCAATTCTTCCCCCCAAAAAGAGCGCGGGGATCGACCCCGCGATCCGAGCAACGGGCAAACTTGCACGGAAGCCGGATTGCGCAAGATGTTCAATCGGCCCGTAATTCCGCCAAAGGTTGAGGACCAACACCTTTCAAAAACGTTCAAAAATTTATTGTCAGTTTTCAAAAAAAGCACTACAGCCAAAGAAGCAACGGGCCACCCGATTTCTAATAAAGCTTGAATATTTGATCCAGCGCCCTACAAACGAGAGCATCCTAGCGGAAGAGAAATGAATTTGCCGTCTCCACAGCTTAACCTCCACGCCGGCCTTGCGATTGGCTACCGCCAGCCGCTTGCGACCGTCCGGGAGGCCATTGTACTGGACCGGGGCACCCACTTCCTGATCGCCCGCAACGGTCGCGGCAAGACCACCCTGCTGCGGACCTTGGCCAAGACACTCCGCCAGATGCACGGCTCCTTTGAAGCCAACGGCCAAGTGCAATACCTGCCCGAGGACCTCCGCTTCGACCCGGAGACCACCGTTTCCGCCATCTTGCGGGCGATGATCCCCTCCAGCCGCGTGGGCGAAGCGATGAAGCTGGCCGAGTCGCTGGAACTGGATGCCCGCAAGCCCTACGGCAAGCTTTCCACCGGCAACCGCCGCAAGGCCCACCTGATCATGGCCGAGCTGTCGGTCGATCCAACCCGCGGCAACATCCTGCTGCTCGACGAGCCCTTCAGCGGCCTCGACGCTTACGCCCGGGAAACTTTCGAGGACATGTGGCGCGCCAGCTCCAGCACGGTGCTGCGCTTGGTGAGCTGCCATCCGGACTACGACTCGATGGGGATGCCCAGCGCGGTCGTGATCCAAGGGGAAGAGATCCGCCACACGGTCGGCAACGACCAGACGTGGGATCGACTCAAGAGCCAGTTGAACTGAATTGTCATGCGACTCTACCGGCTCACAACCGCATCGCTCTTCCAGTGGAAATCCTGGGTGATTTGCCTCTTTGCGGTCGGCGTGCTCCCCTTCCTGCTCCCGCAACTTTCCAGCGCAACGGAAAACGGCGCGCTGCTCAAGCCGGCGATCGCCCAGGCCACGTGGGCCATGGCACTTCTTTCCGCGATCTTCTGGGGCTTCTTCACGGCCGCCAAACTTGGCGAGAGCAACGCGCGCTCGGGCGTCGGCGAATACTTCCTGACCACCGGCGTGTCCAGCACCCGCCAGTTGCTGGAAATGTGGCTGTCGCTGCTCACTTTCCTCGCTCCGCTGCCCCTGCTGGCATCGGTGGTGTGCATCCTCGCCGCCAGCCCGGCCCTTCCCGCCGAGCGGAGCATGTGGATCACCACCAATCTCCAATACGGTCTGCTCTTCCTCCTTGCGATCGCGCCACTGGCAGCGCTCGCGATGTCGGTCGCCTCGCGCTTCGGCAGCATCACCGGCTTTGTCACCTCCGCCGCCTTGGCCATCTACGGCCTCTACGGCGTGGGATATCTGAAATTGCTCGCCAACCTGGAAAGCAACGCCGTCCTCAAGTGGATCTGGGCCGGCTCTCCGCACTATCATTTCGCCGACCCGACGGAGCGTCTCCGCTACAAGTTGGGAGCGGTCGCTTGGGACAAGTTCCCGCTGCTGTTGGCCTATTTCGGCGGCATCCTGCTCGTCCACGCCGCGATCTCCCGCGTGCTGTTCCGGGCCCGTGCCACCGCCTGATCCTTTCCTTCCTCTCCAATATCCCGACCTCCCGTCCCATGAGCCTCCGCGACATCGCGATCACCTCAGCACTCGCCCTTGCCGGCGTGGCGCTGTGGTCGCACGCAGCCAGCCGCCTCGCGGCCGGGGGAGACTTCAATTTCCGACCGAATCCGCTGGGCCTCAAAACCAGCCCCTACGGCGCGGTGGTTGCCTTGGCCATGCAAGGAGGCATCGAATCCGACTGGCACGGGACCATGGAAACCAGTGGCGCGCCAGCCGCCGCTTGCAGCACCTGCGGACACCATCATGGGCCGGAAGGCGATGCCTGCCATGACGATCACAAAGCGGAAGTCACGAAGGGATGGATGGAACGAATCGAGCTGGCCGCCACCGAACGCACGAATCCAAGCCCTGTCACCAAGGGTCACCAGCTTTATCTCCGCCGCCAAGCGGAGGACCGGCTCCGCCTCGCCTACGAGCTCGATCCATCGAACTACGCGAACTACAACTCCTACCACCTGTTCCTGACCGAACCGGAGGTCGGAACCCGTCCGGTCCTGACCGACAAGGTGATCGAGCTGGCGAGCAGCACCATCGCCTACTGCCTCAAGGAAGAGTCCGACCCGCGCCCCGCCCTGACCGCTGCCGCCGCGGCTGGCAACATCCTGGAACTGATGTTCCTGCATCGTGACCAGTACACGCTGGAGCAGATGAAGGAGCAACTCCACCTCCTCGACTACTCCTTGGGCAAGTACCACTCGCTGACGGACAAGTGGCTCTCCACCGGCGAGTTCGAGAACCTTTCCCCGGCTCGCCAAGCCGAAATGGTCGAACGCTTGAAGTTCGTCGTCAAAGTCCGCGACGCCGCGGTCAAAACGGTCGCCCGTCTCTCATCTCCGACCCGCGACCAAGCCGCCAATTCTCCCTGATCTTCCTGCCCTTTCCACCTCCCCATGTTTACCGCCGTTCACGAACCACCACCGCTGCCGGTCCACAATGGCCCGGTCGCTGCCCCGCGCTTTGCTCCGGGCATGGATGGCGCGACGCTATTGGGAATCATTTTCCGGGTCTGCAAGGAGATCCGCGTGTCGGACATCCAGATGCGTTCCGACCGCCCCGTCTATATCCACACCAACAAGGGCGTGGAGAAGCTGGACTTCCTCGGCATCCTGACCAACCACCACATGGATGAGATCCTCAAGGAACTCATCACCAATCGCGAAAGCGCCAGCCATGGCTTCGGCGAGGAAGGCGACCTCGGCCAGCGGGTGGAGGAGAAGATCGCCAATGCGATCCGCGACTTCGCCGAACGCAAGGTGGCGGACTTCTCCTGCAATGGCATTCCGATGGGTGCCAACGGCGAGCGCTCCGGCCGACTCCGTATCCAGGCTCACCTGAGTTCGTCCGGCCTCGGCGTCACCTGCCGTATTCTCAACGATTTCATTCCCGAGTTGGAAAGCCTCGGCATCGACCCCGACACGACGAGCGTTTTGCGCATGGCCGTTCAGAAGCGCGCCGGCCTGTGCTTGGTCACCGGCCCCACCGGCTCGGGCAAATCGACCAGCCTCGCCGCCTTGATCGACTGGCTCCGCCGCAACCACGGCAAACACATCGTCACCGTCGAGGACCCGATCGAATACCAGTATCCGGACGACATGGAGGATCCGGAGTATCCCGGCCGCCGCATCCCCTGCCCCAGCGTGGTGACGCAGCAGGAAGTCGGTCGTGACGTCCACTCCTACCGCCAAGGCCTCAAGGACGTGCTCCGCAAGGCCCCCCATGTGATTCTCCTGGGGGAAATCCGTGACCGCGAGGCCATGGAAACCTGCATGGAGGCCGCCCAGACCGGTCACTTGGTACTCTCCACGCTACACACAACTGGCGCGGTCAAGACCATCGGTCGTATCCTCGAACTCTATCCCAAGGAAAGTCACGCATCCGTACTTTCACGACTGGCGGAAATCCTTATCTTCATCCATTCTCAGGGCCTGCTGAATGGCACCCAACGCCGGGTGCTCACCTACGAGTTCCTCCAGAACAACGACGACTCGGTCGCCTCGGCAATCGCCAACTACGACGGCGGCGCCCGCTCGCTGGAAGACGTGATCCGCCGCGCCGGCAACATCGAGTGGGACGCCAACCTGCGCCGGCTGCTGCGCCAGGGCCTGATCACCGAACAAACCTTCGAGAACGCCCGCATGAACCGCGACGAATCCGAAATCCTCTGACCCTTTCCGAGAATCCGCGAAGGACCCTTGATCACACGATCCTCCCGGGCCCTCCGCCGATTCTCTCTCCGACAAGAAAAATAGACACACCCAAAAGACAACACACCAAACATGAAACTGACACGTACCTCCAAGCGCGCAAGCGGTATGACGCTCCTCGAACTGACGGTCGTCATCCTCGTCCTGCTCTCGCTCATCTCGATCCTCTTCGTGGGCGCCCGCGCCTGGAAGAAGGGTTCCGATCGTGCCGCCAACGTGATGATCATCCGCAACGTCCAGCAGGCCCTTCGCTCATATCAGAACATGAACAACGTGGCCGAAGGCGCCACCGTCGATTCGACCCTTGCCGGCCCGCTCTTCGGCCCCGGCGACTTCATCGAGATCCCGCCGACCCACCCGGTGGCCGGCCTGAGCTACTCCTACGCTGGCGTGGTGACGCCGATCGGCACCCTGTTCACCACCAGCACCGGCACCCCGACCAACGGCGGCCAACTCTCCGATTACGAGCCGACCGCCGGTACCTACAACGACTGGTAATCCGCCAGTCGGTTGCGGGTCACGCTGCATTGGCAGCTCTGTCCCCGACTACAACCTCAGGTCTCCCGCCCGCCATGCGGGTGGGAGACCACCCTTCCCCCGAGATCTTCCCCCCGCTGATGAAAGCACCCAATCACCCTTCGTCCCTTGGTCGCCTACCAACATCCCGCGGGGCTCAATCCGCTCCAACGCTTCCGCCAGGCCGGCTCGGTCCTCCGCAGCACCAGCCGCGCGGATAACGCCGCTTGGTACCGCAGCGCGCTCGAACTGGACTTCCAGCTTCACCTGCGCGCCGACGGCAATCGCGTCGATTCCCGTCTCTTCGACCGCCGGTCCGGCCAGTGGACTGCCGGGCCCCAGCTTTCCGAGGCTCACGCCACCGACCTCACCTTGATTCCCGCGTTTGCGGCCGAGGTCATCCGCGTCGCCCAAACGGCCAAGGCCGACTCGATCGGCGTGGTCCTTCATCTGGCCGACGAGTTCGCCACCTCCGAACTCAAGCCGGAACTCGACAATCCCGGCGCGCTGACCGAGCTGCGCACGACGATCGAGTCCGATCCCAAGAGCATTCTCGACGACTCCTCGGTGTCCGCCACCGAGTCGAGCTGGCGTCTCATCCCCTACCCCGCCGCGGGCAGCGAAGCGATCGCCACCACGGTGTGCCTGTCGCGAAGCTGGGCCACCTTTCTGGAAGAACTGCGCAAGGCTGGCGAAGAAAAGAACTTCCCGGTCATCACCCGTGCGGTCAGCGCGCCACTTGTCTGCTTGCTCGCGCTGCCCGAGTTGAAGCGCGACGAACTGGTCCGCCCGTTGATCGCGGTGCTGCCCTACCCGCGCTTCACGCTGCTGGGATTTTTCAACGAGCACGGCGACCTGCGCCTGCTGCGCACACTCCAGCATCGTGGCCAGCGCCGCCCGACCAATCTCCGTCACGCCGCATCCACGACGGCAGCTGCCTTGGAATTGGCGGATCCTGAAGTCTATCTGCTGTCCACCGGCGAGATCACCGATCCGCAGATGACCGCGGACCTGCAACTGGTGTTCCCTGCCGCTTCCATCCGCGAGATCGACTGGGCCGGCACGCCCTATGCGGCGGCAGCCACCGGCATGGGACCGGAACCACAGATCTCCACCGGCTTGACCTCCCCTCCGGAAACCCCCTTGGCCTCCTCCCACACCTTCGGGGTGCTGCGGGGCGACGGTTGGGCGGTCCAGGACTTCCTGCCGGTCTCCAAGGACGTTGCGGAAGTCTATCCGACCCGCAGCGAGATGAAGCTGCTCCGTGCGGCGCGCTTCGCCCGTCTGGGCTTCGCGGCGCTCGCGGTACTGGCCCTGGCATTCTTCGGCCTGCAGATGCTGGACTTGGTTCGCAAGCCCGAGTTCACCTTCGACGCGGAAAGCGCCAAGACCCAAAAGCATCGCCTGTCCTTGCTCGCCTCCGAGCGTGGCCGTGTCGATCACTGGGACAATCTGTTGGAAGACCGTTCCAAGGGATGGGTCACCATGGAATTGCTGGGCGCGCTATTCCCGGAGAAGAGCGGCTTCCTTGTGAAAACTTTCTATCACACCGTTCGCCCTCAAGCCCTCCCCGGCCAAGCCAAAGCCGGATTCATCCGGGAATGGAAGATCACCGGCCTGGCCCGTGAAGAAGCGCTGGAACAGCTCGCCATCCTCAATACCCGCGATGGCATTTCAGAGATCTTCAACGAGGTCGCCGACGCTACCGGCAACGCCTCCTTCCGGACCGACCAGCCGAGCCGCAGCCTGGTGGTCAATGTCCGCACGTTGGAAAACTCCGGTTACCGGCCGGGACCTCTCGACGAGGCCGCGAATCTCGATGACTCCAGCTACCCGTTCTCTTTCGATCTGATGATCACGCAACGGTTCGAATCGTCGGATCAACTGGCCGTGATCCTCGCCAAGGCTCCCTGACCACCACGCTTCACTCCCCATGTTTTACCGTCAATCCATCATCCTGTTCGGTTTCGTGGTGCCGTTCGCGATCTGCGCGGCCATCGTCGGCGGAGGCGTGGCCCTCAAGTCGAAGACTTCGGCTTCGTTCGCCGAAAAGCAGACGCTTTACAAGAGCACCGAGAACGATCGCGTGGGGGCCCTCGGGATCGAGGCCCAGATCAGCAAGAAGCGCCCGCACATGGAGCGCTGGCTTGCCCAAGTGGAGAAGGAGACCGCGAACTCGATCACCTCTCACCTCAAGCAGATCGGAGATTCCCTGCCCGCAAAAGAGTTCCAACAAACCGCGGTCGAGTACCCGAACGCCAAGGGCGGCTTTGCCAACGTCTCGGCACAGGATTCGTCCCAAGTGCGACTCGCCTTCCGCGGTACTTACCGCTCGGTGCAACTGGCGCTCGCCGAATTGGAATCCCGGATGCCGCAGCTCCAGCTCCACGAGTTCAAGATCGATCCCAGCACCTCCTCGACTTCTTCCCTGAATTTCCAGGTCACCTACACCGCTTGGGAAAAATGAAAACGACACCCTTTCTCCCGACCCTCGCCGTCGCCACCGGCCTCCTGCTCGCCGCGGGGCCGGCATTCGCGCAAATGGCCGAAGGGCTTGATACCGCCGACTTGGCGCCGGCAGCCCCGGCCGCGGCTCCTGCCGGCGCGAAGCCGGAGGCGACTCCCGCCACCCCCGCCCGCGAGATCGAGGCCTCGCGCTACGTCGCCACCGAGGAGATCCCCGCATACGTCCGTCAGCTCGCCGCGCGCTTTTCCATCCGCAAGCGCGCCACCGATCCTTTCGGCCGCTACCAAGACCCCAATTTCGTGGCACCGGAGCCCAAGATCGCCAAACCGGGCCCGGCCCAACGGTCCTTCAAGCCGGAGCCTCCCATGCCATTCGCCGAAGTGGTCGCAGGCATTTCCGTCAACGGGGTGATGCCCGGAAAGCAGCAGTTCCTGATCGGCAACCGGATGTTCCGCACCAATGACGTGCTCACCCTGCGCCTGCCGAACGGCAAGCAGATGGGCGTCAAGGTGCTGTCCGTTAGTTCCGCGCGCATCCGCCTCCGCAACGTCACCACCAACGAGACCGCGGACCTGACCCTGAACATGCTCCCCGCCGGCATGAAGAAGGGCACGGGCAAGATCACCGCGCCGGGCGTCGAGGCCATCGACTCGCAAGGCCCCGTCGACATCCAGCCGACCATCCCCCTGTCTAACAATTGACCCATCCTCTTCCCCCTGCTGTCCCACAACACCCGCACACCATGAAGCCTGCCATCGCCGTCGCCACGTTGCTGGCCCTGCCCGCACCCCATCTGATCGCTCAGGACGAGGGGCCTGTCACCATTGATCCTCCTGCCGCCGCGGCCGAGCCCGCCGTCCCGGATCTGCCACCGCCCGCCCCGGCTCCGGAGCCGCCCCCTGCTCCCGCTGATCTGCCGCCACCGCCTGCCGTGCCGGCCGCGCCGGGAGCGCCCGGTTTGCCGGCCGCCCCTCCGGTGGAACCGGTGACGCCGCCGCCGGTCGATCCGGGTACAGCCGCCAATCCCGCCGCCGCGCCGGGCGCCCCCGGGGCCGGTCAGGAGATCCAGCAGTCCGATGAAGGCTATCTCATCAAGGACGCGCCGCTGAACGACATCTTCCAGTTCCTCGCCAAGCAGGCCGGCCGCCAGTACTTCCACAACGCCAAGATCGCCACGCCCGACTACCGCGTGACGGGTCACCTCAATGACGGCAACCCGCTCCAGCAGATGGAAGAGCTGGCCTTCATGTACGGCCTCACGCTCTACACCAAGGGCAACACCATCTACGCGCTGAGCCAGGCACAACTCGGCCAGCTGCCCAGCGCCGAGTTCAACTACCAGCTCAGGTATTTGCGCCCCGACGCCGCGCAGATCAAGGAACTGCTTGCCCCGATGCTCACCCCGGGCACCGGCATCGTGAACTTCGAGCCGAAGACGAACACCATCATCATCATCGACACGGCCCACCGGATCGAGCAGGCCCGTGAGTTCCTCCACGGCATCGACCGCGCCAAGGGCCAGATCGTCGTCGAGACGAAGATCCTGCGGGTCAACAGCACCGCCGCCCAACGCACCGGCGTGAACTGGTCCGCTTCCCTTGGCGAAACCGGCACCGCGCTGGAAGTTGCCGGCAGCCTCAACTCGCTGTTTGGCATCAACACCGCCGGCTTCGAAACCGCCGGCGGCACCACCGGTTC
>CBKZPU010000043.1:0-31688 GCA_966696705.1 uncultured Verrucomicrobiaceae bacterium
GGGGTAGCTTCGCAACCCCGGGCTTCGTTACTCAGTCCCATTCGGGACAAAGACTACCATCGACCTGTGTATAAAACTCAAGCCGTTGGCCGGGGCTGAGGAATGCCGCGCCCATGGCGCTTGGAGAAAAACGCTCTCGCACGGATACGGCAGGAATGGCCACCGTCCGGCCTCTTAGAGCTTCCGCTGCCCATTCCCCCGCACGCGGTACTGATAGCTGGTCAGCTCGCGCAGACCCATCGGGCCGCGGGCGTGGAGCTTGTCGGTGGAAATGCCGATCTCCGCGCCGAAGCCGAATTCCTCGCCATCGGCGAGGCGGGTCGAGACGTTGTGGAAGACGCAGGCCGAGTCGCAGCCGGAGAGGAAGGCATTCGCCGCGGCCTCGTCGCTCGTGACGATGGTCTCGGTGTGATGCGAGCCGTGGGTATTGATGTGCTCGATCGCTTCTTCCAGCGAATCGACGATCTTCACGGAAAGGATCAGGTCGAGATACTCGGTGCCCCAGTCCTCCTTGGTAGCGGGCACGGCGTCGATGATCTGGCGGGTGCGCTCGCAACCGCGGAGCTCGACGCCCTTTTCCACCAGCGCTTCCGCGATCGCGGGCAGATGGCTGTGGGCGACGGCGGAGTGGACGAGCAGGGTTTCGAGCGCGTTGCAGACGCCGGTCTTCTGGGTCTTCGAGTTGACGGTGAGCTTCACCGCCATGTCGAGGTCGGCGGCCTTGTCCACGAAGAGGTGGCAGATGCCGTCGTAGTGCTTGATGACGGGCATGCGGGCTTGCGAGACGACCGTTTCGATCAGCCCCTTGCCCCCGCGCGGGATGATCAGGTCGAGCCACTTGTCCATCTGGCACAGGGCGCTGACGCTGGAGCGGTCGGTGAAAGGAATGAGCTGGATCGAGTGCTCGGGCAGGCCGGCATTCTCGCCGCCGGCTTGCAGCGCCTCGGCAATGGCGCGGTTGCTATGGATCGCTTCCGAGCCGCCGCGCAGGATGGTGGCGTTGCCGGTCTTGAAGCAGAGCACGGCCGCATCGCTGGTGACGTTCGGGCGGCTTTCGTAAATGATGCCGATGGTGCCGATCGGCACGCGCACCTGTTGGAGGTGCATGCCATTCGGCCGCGTCCACTTGTCCATCACCTGACCGACGGGATCGGGCAATGCGACGACTTGGTCGATGCCGTGGGCGATCGCTTCCACCTTCGCGGCGTCGAGCTTCAAGCGCTCGAGCATCGGCTTCGACAGGCCCTTCGCTTCTCCCGCGGCGAGATCGAGGGCATTGGCGGCGACGATCTCCGCGGTGCGGGCACGCAACTCGGCGGCCATCGCCTTGAGAATGGCGTTCTTCTGGTCCGTGGTGAGTTGGGAAAGCTTGTACGAGGCCGCGCGGGCATTGCGGGCCAGCGTTTCCACGGCGGAGAAGACTTCGGCGTCGGTCATGGCGTCGGACTAAAGGCAGGTGAGCCGGGAATGCAAAATTTGAAAGGCGGGAATCGTGCCGTCGTTGGCACTTGGAACTTGTTACTTGGCACTTGCCGCGAAGCGGGTCGAGAGGCCCTTCTCCCCGGCGAGGATGCCGGCGAGGCGCTCGGGCTTGCGGCCGTGGGCGATGTGGACGGTGATGCCGGCATCGACGGAGTTCTTCACCGCCTGCAGTTTCGAGGCCATGCCGCCGATGGAAAAGCGGCCGCGCTCGTCCTTGGCGAAGCCGAGCACGGCATTCACGTCGGGGACGTCTTCGACGAGCTCATTGGTCTCCGGGGACAGCAGGCCATCGACGGAGGTGAGCAGCACCAGCGTCTTCGCGCCGAGCAGGGTCGCGACCTGCGAGGAAAGCATGTCGTTGTCGCCCACACGGAGCTCTTCCACGGCCACCGAGTCGTTCTCGTTGATGATCGGGACGATGTTCGGCTCGGTCAGCAGGCGCTGGAGGGTATTGGAAACGTATTGCCGGCGCTCCGGCGTCTGGAGATCTGCGGCGGTGAGCAGGACCTGGGCGACGGCGAGATCGAAGTTCCGGAACAGCGACTCGTAGGTGTGCATCAGCCGCGCTTGGCCGACCGCGGCGCAGGCCTGCTTGGTGGTCAGGTCGCTCGGATAGCCGCCGAGGCCGAAAGCGGAGACGCCCGCGCCGACCGCGCCGGAGCTGACGAGCAAGCAGCGATGGCCGTTTTCCACGAGCCCGGCGATGGCGGTGACGAGGCGGACCAGCGAGGCACCATCGAGCATCCCATCGCTCGCGCGGGTCAGGACGCCGGTGCCGGCCTTGATGACGGTGAGAGTTTCCATGGCGGAAATGCGGGGCGCGGCTATGGCCGGAAATGCCGCCGGAGGCCATCGCAAAGCGTGGCAACGGGTGGATCGCCGCGTTCGCTATTTCCCGTGGCTCACCCGAATGACGCACGCGTCGTCCTTGGCGATCTCGGCGACCGCCACTCCCCCGACCTGCTGGCGTGGCAGGCTTCCGGACACATGCCACACGCCGTCCTTCAGGTAGGCTTTGTAAGGTTTCTGTCCCTCGATCTTCTCCTTCCCGTAGATGGGAGTCCAGACGGCCACCGCGATCTGAATGGCGGTTTCGGCAGTCGGGACGAAGCCGTCCTTGGGCTTGGCGCTGTGCTTTTCCTCCCCGGCGAGAGCGGAAAGTGAAGACAAGAGCAGGATGATTCCGATGCGGGCGGTCCTCATGGCACGGGAAAGCTAGTGCGGGCGATCCTTGCAGCGCAACCCACTCTTGCCCCCCCGCCCGGTCGCGGTTACAGCCGCCCGCATGAACGCATTCCCGCCGCCCGGTGACAAGAAGTCGCTCGAAGAAGGCCTCGTCTTCACCCCGAAGTTCGATGCCGATGGCTTGATCCCGGCGATGGCGATCGATGCCACCACCAAGGAGCCGCTGATGCTGGCCTACATGAATGCCGAATCGCTCGGGCTGACGCTGGAGCTGGGCGAGGCGGTCTACTGGTCGCGCAGCCGCAAGGAGTTGTGGCACAAGGGCAAGACCTCCGGGCAGGTCCAGAAGGTCGTCGAGATCCGCACCGACTGCGACCAGGACGCGCTGGTCGTGTACGTCGAGCAACTCGGCGGCGGGTGCTGCCACACCGGGCGCAATGACTGCTTTTACCGCAAGGTCGCCGGCCGCAGCCCGGAGGGCGGTGCGCAGCTCGCCTTCAAAAACGCGGAATGACCTCGAGAAACCGGCCGGAAATTCGCAAATTTCGCGGTTGCAATCGCCGGACCGTTCCCCTAGTTCTCCCGCCCCTCGCGCCGCCGGGTGCCGGGATCAGCCATTTTCCAAGCAAGGAGGACCGCCATGGACATCATCAAAAAGATCGAGCAGGAGCAGCTTAAGACCGACGTCGCCGACTTCAACGTGGGTGACACCGTGAAGGTCCACACGCGGGTCGTCGAAGGCGGCAAGGAGCGCGTCCAGATCTTCGCCGGCATCGTGATCGCCCGCCGTGGCACCAGCGTGAATGCCTCCTTCACCGTCCGTAAGATTTCCTACGGCGAAGGCGTCGAGCGCGTGTTCCCGCTCCACACCCCGCGCATCTCCAAGATCGAAGTGGTCAGCAAGGGCAAGGTCCGCCGCGCCAAGCTGCACTACCTCCGCAACCGCGTCGGAAAGAAGGCCATGCAGGTCAAGGCTGCCACCGACAAGTGATCGATCCTCGGGATTCCCCTTTCCGAAACGCGCCACGGTTCGTCCGCGGCGCGTTTTTTTCATTCCGGGAGATGGCGTGGGACACTTGCCCCTTGGCGGTGGCGGGCGGATGACCAATGCTCCCGCTCGTGCGCCGCGTCCCCATTCTCGCCGTGATTCCCCTGACCATCGGGGTGATCGCCGTGCCGTGGTGGGCTTGGACCAAGGACATGGATTTCGTCACGCCGCCGGACGAATTCCAGCTCCGGCGGATCCGCGGCGACACGGCGGCGACGCTTTCCAAGCCTCGGCGCGACAAGCCCTTGAATTCGGGCGATTACATGCAGCGCGAGGTGCAGTCGCCGATCAAACCGCCACCGGTGATCGATCCGGGCGACCCGCACGCCCCGGCGCCGCTCGATGCATTCCGTGAGCACGCCGACAAGGGCGCCAAGGCCCTGATCGAGCTGGCCGTGCACTTGGAAGAGCAGAGCGGGAATGCCCGGGCCTTGCTGGCGTGGGAACGAGTGCTCGATTCGTGCAAGCCGGACGATTCCCAGCGCGCCGCGGCCCTCGCCGGCATCCAGCGGCTGCGTCCGTCGGTCGCACCGTGGAGCGTCGATCCCCTCGCCAAGCCGCTGGTGCTGGAGGCGGCGGTGAACCAAGCGACGCCCCATCCCTCGCTGGATGGCCTGCTGGAGGAAGTCGCGCGGATCACCGCGAACTCGTCGGCCGGACTGGTGAAATTCATCCCGCGGGTGGACTTGCCCGATCCGCCGCAGAAGGAGAAAGCCAAGCCCAAACCGAAGCCGAAGCCCAAGGGCAAAGCCAAGGCACCGGCTGAGCCCCCACCCCCGCCTCCTCCACCGCCACCGCCCCGGCCCCCGCTTTCCCTGCAAATCCTGGCCGATGGCGAAAGTTCGGCTTCGACCGGGGTGATCGAGCTCGCGTTGTCAGAGGACCCGGCGGAACTGCGGCGCGAACTCCTGCGCGGGGTTTACCGGCTGGTCGCCTCGCAGCTCGCGGCGACCACCGAATTCAACCCGCCGGACGCGCTTTCCGATGCCGATGATCCGGCACCGGCGCTCTCGGCGCGGATCACGCGGCTCTGCTGGTCGGAGTTCGGAAAATCGCTGAACTCCGCGGATCGGCCCTAAGAGAATACTGGACGCACCCGTTTCACAGGGGAAGCTTCGCCAGATGATCCGCTCTCTCCTCTTGATGCTCGCCGCGAGCCCGCTGCTCTGCGCCGATCCGGCAGCGGTGGAGCCGGGTCCAGGCACCACGCCCGCCCCCGGCCAGCCGGTCACACCGGTCGAGCCGCGCACCCTCCCTGCCCCTGACCAGCCGGTCGCCCCGGTGGAGCCAGCGGTGAAGGAACTGGATGCCGAGCGCTTGCAAGTCGGCGAGGTGATTTTCAATCGCAAGACCCGCGAGATCCGCTTTCCCGCCGCGGTGAACATGGCGGGCGGCGAACTGCTGGAATTCGCGCTGGTCCACACCAATGGCAAGGTCCACGAGTCGCTGCTGGTGACGGAGGTCTCCGCCACCGACATCAATCTCGCCTTCAAGCTGCTGCGCTACCCGGCCTCGTCCGAATTCTACGCGATCGTCGAGAAGGACGGCACCATGTCGAACGTCTTCCCGAAAGTGTCGGAGGAGGTGAAAGCCGCGGCGCGGATCGACATCGGCCTCGAATGGCAGGAAGCCGGCAAGACCCGCACCGCCAAGCTCAACGACTGGATTTCCCACGGCACCACCGGCGAACAGATGCCCGCCGCGGACCCGTGGGTCTATGGCGGCTCCGGGATCCATCAGGGAAAATTCGTGGCCGACACCACTGGCGACTACATCGCGATCTTTCTCAGCAATGCCGCGCTGATCAATTTCTCCGGCAAGGACAACAATTCCGACGAGGTGTGGTTGCCCTTCCCCAAGCGCGTGCCACCGGAAGGCACCAAAGTCACCGTCATCGTCACGCCCCACCCGAAACCCGCCGCCAAACCATGAAGCCCGCCGTTTGTCTCGCCTTCGCTTCCACCCTCGCGCTCGCCCCGGCGCAGGAAGCGAATAACCCCTACCTGTCCCTGCAGGTTGAAATCAAGCAGGCCATCGCCCGCGGCAATGCTTGGCTGGCCAAGCAGCAGCAGGAAGACGGCCATTGGGACCAGACGGAGCTGCCGGCCTTCACCGCGCTCGCGTTGACCGCCGGTGCCCGTGATCCGAATCGCGACCCGAAGTCCGATCTGCCGCCGCACATTGCCAAGGGTTTCCAGTGGCTGCTCAAGCAGCAGAAGGAAGACGGCGGCATCTACAACAAGGGCCTCACTGTTTATAATACCGCCACCGCCGTGACCGCGCTGACCGCGGGCGGGCTGGAGGAATTCGAGCCGGCCATCGTGAAGGGCCGCAAGCACCTGATCGACCAGCAGTGGGACATCGGCCAGAAGAAGGAAACCGACAATCCGAACGACGGCGGCATCGGCTACGGCTCGAAGAACGACCGCTCCGACATGTCGAACACCTATCTGGCCATTGAGGCGATCGCGCTTTCGAAAAAGGTGATCGAAGACGGCAAGCACGGCCAGCAGCCGGACCTCGATTGGGATGCCGCGCTGACCTTCCTGTCGCGCTGCCAGAATCTCGAAGGGCCGGACGCGCTGCCGGAGACCGCCGAGTCCCCGCAGAACAAGGGCGGCTTCCGCTACGGCCCGACCGAAACGAAGGCGGGCGAAGACAAGCTGCCGGACGGCCGCACCGCGTTGCGCTCCTACGGCTCGATCTCTTATGCCGGCCTGCTTTCGCTGATCTACGCCAAGCTCGGCCCGGATGATCCGCGGGTGAAGGCGGTGAAGGAGTGGCTCGGCAAGAATTACACGCTCACCGAGAACCCGGGCATGGGTGCCGAGGGCCTCTATTACTACTACCAAACCATGTCGAAGGCGCTGTCCGCCGCGAACATCGACAAGTTCGAACTGGCCGATGGCAAGAAGGTCGATTGGCGCTCCGATCTCGCCGGTGCCCTGCTCAGCAAGCAGCGCGAGGATGGCTCGTGGGCCAACGCCAACGGCCGCTGGATGGAATCGAACCCGATCCTCGTCACCGCCTACAGCGTGATGGCGCTGGAGCAGATCTACTACTCGATCCCGAGCGAACCGTAAGCGCTCGCCGCTTCAACGGACTGAATCCTTCAAGGGAGTGCGGATCCATTCCGCGCTCCCTTTTTCGCTGTTACCGGAATTTCACAATTCCGTAGGCGCGTTGGTGACAACGCGGAAGCACGGGAACTGCCGGGCCTCCAAGGACCATTCCGCGCTGTCACCAGCGCGCCTACGGAACAATTATCGGAACGACACCTCGTAGCCACGCTCCTTGCGGAACTTCTTCAGGAAACGTGGCAGCCACGTCGGCCGGCGCAGACGCCGCGAAATCCGGCGGTGTGCCGTGAACCAATCGACAATGCCGGCCCACAAGCCGAGCGATCCGCCGCGCGCAATGCCATCCGGCAATTCATAGCCGAGCTTTTCCATCTGCATCGCTCGCGCACCGGCAACGTATCGCCGGGCCCAGGATCGCCGATACCAGTTCGACAGCTCGCGCTTCCACGCGTCGCGACTGTCCGGCGAGATCTTGTTGTAGCGTTTCACGCCCGTCGGGTCGCCCAAGGTGCCGCCGGTCGAGGTGACCAGATCTTCCTCCAAGACCGCGGCGAGATTTCCCCAGTTGAGGTAGGCACCGAGGCGCGTCAGCTCCGCGGCCGGATCGGTGACAAGATCCTCGTATTTGATTTGAAACACGCGCTCGCCATGCTTTTCGCAGAAGTCCTGCAAGCGCTGTTGCCCTTCGTGCAAGTCGATGCCGAATTCATCCGGACACCAGCGGCCCTTGCGGAAGGTCGAGGAAAGCGACGCGGCCACGGCGAGCGGATGCCGCCACAGCACGATGAATTTCGCATCCGGAAAGGTCGCCAGGATTTCCTCGGCGATGAGCGTGTAGCGCGGGGTCTTGTCGAGGAACCACTCCTTGCCGCCGGCGAGTCCGTCGTAAATGCCGAGCATCAGGTCGCGGACGCCCTTCCGATACGCCTCATCGTAGCCATCCCATGCCTTGCGCATGTCGGCGGTCGCGGTTTCCACCAGCGACTCCCAGTAGGTCGCCTTGCGGGTCATCGCCACGTCCTCTCCGAGAAGGCGCAGCAGCAGGCTCGGCTCGCCGAGCGTGGCGCATTTCCCGCTCATCAATAGCAGCCGCTGGAGCAGGGTCGATCCGGCGCGCGGGAGAGACAGCAGGAAGACCGGGCGGGTCATGGGCGTTGGTAGCCGAAGTAGGCGATCTCGTCGGCGAAAGTTTCCTCAATGAAGGCGCTCAGCTTGTCATCGTAGTACTGCGCCGCGCTGCCGCGGTCGGAGCGGTTGCGCACCGGCAGCTCGACGGTCGGGATTTCGAGGCGCTCGCAGACTTTCCTGAAGTCGTCGTTCAGGTGCTCGTAGCGGATGATGAAATCGACATTCGCGAAGGGCGGCTTTCCGGCGTCGGTCGGCAGGGCGAAGTACTCGCGCAGCGGGCGGACTTCCTTTTCGACGAACTTGCGGAATTTCTTCGCGTTCCACTCGGTCTCGCGGCGGTGCGGCGAGAACCAGAACGAGATCATGCGGTCCCACGGATTGCGGACGCAGGCGAACTTGAAGAGCCCGTCCGCCGTTTCCTTGCCGAGCTCGCGGTAGTACTCGGCCAGCGTCGAGTGCTTCACCAGGTCGCGGCCCTCGGAGCGCACCTCGAAACGCTCGACGCCATCCTGCCCGCCGCTGGCGACGATCCGGTCCTCGGAGTAATCGCGGAGGATGTTCTGGATCGAGTTCCCCGCGGTCTTCGGGATGTGGACGAAGAGGAAGCGTTTCTGGAAAGAGATCATGGCGAGGCGCTTGGCCAGCCTCCCCGACACGGGCGGCGCTGGTCAAGGACGGTTCCTGACGGTGGCATATCCGAAGCGGCTCGGCCGGCCCCTGGATCCCCTCCGGCAACTCGCTACCGGCCGCTTGAGTGAGGCGGTTCCGGGGCGCTCACGGAACGGGCCTCGGGGGGAGATGATGGAAGGGGTGAGGTGCTCGCGGCCGGTCCACTGCCGAGGGCAGGGCGGGCGGGCGCTGCGGCGCTTTTTGCGCATCGTCGAGCTCGAGCTTGATGGCCACGAAGCGGAGCATTCAGCGCCAGCGGAGGACCAAGCGGCCGTCATCGCCGGCCTCGACCCGGCTGCCGAAGCGCGCGCATTCGCGGTCCATCGTGTCGAGCAACCATCGCGCGTCCTGAGGCGGGGCATGGCGCACTTGCAGCCGCTGGACGCGCATCGGAGTCATTTCCAGTCGCCGTAAGGCTCCGGTCGCGGGATCGCTGGTGATGAAGTACATCAGCGACAGTTCGCCACGGAACTCGGCATGGCCGTGAATCCCTTCGTAGTCGTTGAGAAAGTCGCCACAGCCGTAGAGCACCGGCTTGTCGCGATGGATTTCGATGGCCCGCGGATGATGCGATGAATGCCCGTGAACGACATCGACCCCGGCATGATCGATCAGCGAATGGGCGAAGGCACGGTGCTCGCCGGCGATCGCGTAGCCCCAGTTGGGCCCCCAGTGGATCGAGGCCACCACCAGATCGCCGGCGCGTTTGATCCCACGGATTTGCACCGCGAGCGACGCGACGGTGTCGCGTGAGAAGTCGTTCAGGAGGTTCACCCCGGGGCGACCTTTGGCGGATGCCCACTCGGGCGGGATGCCGCTCGATTCGTGGCCGACGGCGAAGACCAGAACCCGCCGGCCGCCGGCCAGGGGGATCACCGACGGCATTGCAGATTGTTCCGCGTCGCGGCCCGCTCCGGCATGGGCGAGGCCCGCGCGGTCGAGACTTTCCAAGGTTTCGGTCAATCCCCCGCGACCCCAGTCGAGGACGTGGTTGTTGGCCAGCACGCAGGCGTCGAGCTTCGCCGCGGTGAGGCACGGCAGGTTGCGCGGATGCATCCGGTAGTGGATGCCCTTGTCCGGCCACGGGTGGTCGCTGGTGGTGATGGAGGTTTCGAGATTGATGATCCGGGCGTCGGGCTGGAAGCGATCGAGCACCGCCAGCGCGTCGCCCCACGGATAGGCAAAGTCCACCGGCTTGGGGACCGGGCCGTTGACCATTTCCGCGAGCTCCACATACCGGCGGGCATCCTTCACGTAGCTCTCGTGAAGACGCGGGTTGCCCGGATAAGGCAACACCTGATCGATGCCCCGGCCGGTCATCACGTCGCCACAAAGGAACAGCGTGACCGGTTTCACCGCCACATCGCCGGCCAAGCCCGTCGCCATCACTCCGACACCTACGCCGAAGCCGGCGGTCGTGCAGAAGAATTCGCGACGTTTCATCCCGGAATTACCGGTTCCACGCGGGCGAGTTGAAATCAAGCGGGCGCGGGCGAAGTTCCAATCCGCAGATGAAGACGCGCTTGCCCTATCGCGATCGGATCGCCGCCGGACGGGAACTGGCGGATCACTTCCCTGCGGGCCACCGATGGCGGAACGCGGTGGTGCTGGGATTGCCGCGGGGCGGTGTCCCGGTGGCGGCGGAGGTCGCCGCGGCATTGGGCGCCGAGCTGGACGTGCTCGTCGTGCGGAAGATCGGCCTGCCATGGCAACCGGAGCTGGCAATGGGTGCGATCGCGAGCGGTGGCATTTGCGTCCGCAACGAATCCGTCATCCGTGCAACCGGCGTGTCGGACGAGGATTTCGACGAGGTCGCGCGGGCGGAACGCGAGGAACTGAAACGCCGCGAGCGGCGGTACCGCGGGGAGCGCCCGCTGCCCGTGCTGGCGGGCCGCCCGGTGATCCTGGTCGACGATGGCCTCGCGACCGGATCGACGATGCGGGCCGCGGTGGCGGCGGTGCGCGCGTTTGACCCGGCGGAAGTGGCGGTGGCCGTCCCCGTGGGCTCGGACGAGGCGGTCGCCAGTCTGCAACGAATCGCCGATGAGGTGATCTGCCCCGCCACGCCGGAACCCTTCGGGGCGATCGGCGCGTTTTACGATGACTTTTCCCAAGTCGGCGATGACGAGGTGGAGGCGATCCTCCAGGAGGCCTACGCCGCGACCGAACCGAAGGCGCGGACCGATGGATCCGCCGAGCCCTGATTGCGACCGGATGAACCCGTCATTCGACGTCGCGAGCGGGCTCCGCATGAAGTGACTCGCAAGGCCGTTCTACTGACGGAACTGGTTCATTGACACGGTGTTTCTCACCGCTAGCCTCGCGCGTCCGCGCCGCGGGCACGGCGGCCTTTCGTCGTCCCCACGCGCCTTTCCACAGTCAACCTACTCCACGAACTACAGATGGCTACCGTGAAGAAGTCCGCCAAGAAGGCGGCCAAAAAAGCGCCCGCTGCCAAGGGCACCAAGTACGTTTACACCTGGGGCAACGGCAAGGCCGACGGCAACGGGTCGATGAAGGCCCTCCTCGGCGGCAAAGGCGCGAACCTCGCGGAAATGACCCGCATCGGTCTGCCGGTGCCTCCCGGATTCACCGTCACCACCGAAGTCTGCACCTACTTCTACGCCCACAAGAAGACTTACCCGTCCGTGCTGCAGGCGCAGATGGAAGCCGGCGTGAAGAACATGGAGAAGATCATGGGCTGCAAGTTCGGCGACGCCAAGGGCATGCCGCTCCTCGTGGCCGTGCGCTCCGGCGCCCGCGACTCGATGCCGGGCATGATGGACACCATCCTCAACCTCGGCCTCAACGACGAGACCGTGAAGTCGCTCGCCGCCGCCACCAAGAACGAGCGCTTCGCCTGGGACTGCTACCGCCGCTTCATCCAGATGTACGGCGACGTGGTGCTCGGCGTGCAAAAGCGCGAAGGCGAAGACCACGAGCCCTTCGAAGTGGTCATTCACGAGTTCAAGCACGAGAAGTATCACAAGGACATCGTTGACTCCGAGCTGACCGCCGAAGACCAGCAGGAGCTGGTCAAGCGCTTCAAGGCGCTGGTCAAGAAGCGCACGGGTCACGTCTTCCCGACCGACCCGTGGGAGCAGCTCCGCGGTGCCGCAGGCGCCGTGTTCGGTTCCTGGATGAACGACCGCGCGATCGTGTATCGCCGCAAGTACAACATCCCCGCCGAGTGGGGCACCGCCGTCAACGTGCAGGCGATGGTTTACGGCAACACCGGCGACAAGTCCGGTTCCGGCGTGGCCTTCACCCGCAACCCGGCCAACGGCGTGAACGAATTCTACGGTGAGTTCCTCATCAACGCCCAAGGTGAAGACGTCGTCGCCGGCGTCCGCACGCCCGAGCCGGTGGCCGATCTGAAGAAGCAGATGCCCAAGAGCTATGCCGAGCTGATGAAGGTCCGCCAGATCCTTGAGAAGCACTTCAAGGACGTGCAGGACATCGAGTTCACCATCCAGGAAGGCAAGCTGTTCATGCTGCAGACCCGCAACGGCAAGCGCACCGCCGCCGCCGCGCTGAAGTTCTCCATGGACATGGTCAAGGAAGGCCTGATCGACTGGAAGACCGCGGTGCTCCGCAATCCGGCCGAACAGCTCGACCAGCTCCTCGCCCCGATCTTCGACCTCGCCGACGTGGCGAAGGCCAAGGAACTGGCCAAGGGTCTGCCCGCCGGTCCGGGCGCCGCTTCCGGCAAGGTTTACCTCAACGCCGATCGCGCGGCTGCCGCCGAAGCGAAGGGTGAAAAGGTCCTCCTCGTCCGCAACGAAACCTCTCCGGAAGACCTTCGCGGCATGATCGCCGCCGAGGGCATCCTCACCGCCAAGGGCGGTGTTTCGTCGCACGCCGCACTCGTCGCCCGCCAGATGGGCAAGGTCTGCGTCTGCGGTGCTTCCGCGGTGGAAATCGACTACGACAAGCTCACCGTCACCGCCTCCGGCCAAGTCTTCAAGGAAGGCGACTACATGTCGATCGACGGCACCAGCGGGACCGTTTACGGCGGCCAGCTCAAGACCGCTCCTTCGGAAATCATCACCGGCATCGTCGATGGCGACAAGGCCGCGAAGAAGACCGAGAAGTTCAAGAGCTTCCTCAAGCTCATGGAATGGTGCGGCCAAGTCACCAAGCTCGGCGTCCGCACCAATGCCGACACGCCGGAGCAGACCCGCATCGCGATGGCCTTCGGTGCCCAGGGCATCGGCCTGACCCGCACCGAGCACATGTTCTTCGAAGGCGACCGCATCGACGCGATGCGCGAGATGATCCTCGCCACCGACGTGGATGCCCGCAAGGCCGCCTTGGCCAAGCTGCTCCCGTATCAGCGCGAGGACTTCACCGGCATCTTCAAGACCCTCAAGGGCCTGCCGGCGACCATCCGCCTGCTCGACCCGCCGCTCCACGAGTTCCTGCCCCACACCAAGGAGCAGCAGCTCGATCTTTCCAAGAAGATCGGCGTGCCGGTGGAAGTCATCATCCAGCGCGTGCATGACCTGCACGAGTTCAACCCGATGCTCGGCCACCGCGGCTGCCGTCTCGGCATCGCCTATCCGGAAATCACCGAGATGCAGGCCCGCGCGATCTTCGAAGCCGCCGCGGACGTGGCGAAGAAGAAGATCCCGGTGAAGCCGGAAGTCATGATCCCGCTCGTCGGCTTCGGCAAGGAGTTCGACCTCCAGGCCGAGATCGTTCATTCCGTGGCGAAGCAGGTGATGGCCGAGAAGAAGGTGACCTTCGAATACCAGGTCGGCACCATGATCGAAGTGCCGCGTGGCGCGCTCACCGCCGACGAGATCGCCAAGGGCGCCGAGTTCTTCAGCTTCGGCACCAACGACCTCACCCAGACCGCGCTCGGCATCAGCCGTGACGACATGGGCGCCTTCCTGATGCCCTACACCGAAGCCGAGATCTTCAAGAAGAACCCCTTCGCGACGCTCGATGCCACCGGCGTGGGCCAGCTCATGGAAACCGCCGTCACCAAGGGCCGCAGCACCCGTCCGAACATCAAGCTCGGCATCTGCGGTGAGCACGGTGGCGATCCGGACTCCGTGAAGTTCTGCCACCAACTCGGCCTGAACTACGTGTCCTGCTCGCCATACCGCGTGCCGGTCGCCCGCCTCGCCGCCGCCCAGGCCGCGATCGTTGACGGTGTCGGCGCCAAGGCTGCCAAGGCTCCCGCCAAGAAGGCCCCGGCGAAGAAGGCCGCGAAAAAGGCCGCGAAAAAGGCCGCGAAAAAGGCCGCGAAAAAGGCCGCCAAGAAGGTCGCGAAGAAGAAGTAAGGTAGGGTCGGACGCCCCCCGGCCGACCGGAATGGTCCCCGGCGGCGATCCGCTCCAGCCAACTCACGGACGACCGAAACGGTCGTCCCTACCCTCTGAAGCCGCTCCGGGAAACCGGAGCGGCTTTTTCGTGAAATCGCATGTCCGCTTGCCCGGGTCGAATCGTTCCGATCACTTCGCATCAAAGCGCTTCAACGCCTTTTCGAATGACTCCTTGTCCACTCCGGTCGCGCTGCCTGCCAGCTTTTCAATGATCGGCTTGGCCCCGGCGATCCGGTGTTTGGAAAGAACCCAGGCACAAAGTGCCTTCTCTCCTGCACCGTCAGGCGGTGTATCCTGATGCGGCAGATAGGTCACCGCCCCGTCCGGATCTTCGGCGGCATCATCGGCAAGCTTCCGTGGCTTGATCTGACCTGTCAGGAAGTCGAGGAGCAGCGGCTTTGTCGTGGGGTCGTCGAGCTTGGTGGCAAGCGCCTGAAGAGCTTCCTCACGATTGTCCTGCCGCGGATGAGCGAGAGCCCAGGCTCCCAGCTTGCGCAGCGTCTCACCTTCCAAAGCTTTGAGAAAGGCCTCGCCCTCCTTGCCGAAGAAAGCCCAGCGGCTCAGTCCCTGCAGCAGCGCTTCGGGAGCATCGGCGCGCTTGGCGAGATCAACCGCCATTTTCGTTTCCACCTTCGCGAGCATGCCATCGCGAAGCGGCTCATCGATGCCCGCCGACAGTCTCCAAGTCGCATCGGGCAAGGCCCCGTAGAGCGAAAACGAGCGCGCGGCACGCTCCGCGGGATCGGGCCACGCCTTTGCCGCCACTTCGGAAAGATCCCCCCTCGACTCAAATGCCACGCGGAGCTGCTCTAGCAAGCTTTCCTCCGCGAGGGTCGAGTAGGCCGCCCAAAGTCGCCGCGTGGCGGCCTCACGCTTCCGCGAGGCCTCCAGCTCCTTCTTCGGCTCGTCGATCCCGTGGCGCGCGAGGAGATCACAGATCGAATCCGAGGCCACCGTGGTGAGCAGTGCGTCGCCTGGCCATCCCTCCGGCCAACGCAGGCTGCGGCCGTGGTGAAAGCCCAGCGTCGTGATCAATTGATCGCCCTTGTAGAATTCCAGCGACGGTTCGCCGCAGCACATGCAATGGAAGCCCGACTGCTTGTCTTCCACTTTCCACGACCCCACGAGCCGCTGGATCTCCGCCGGATCGGAAACCTCGAACAAGGTCTTCTCCCCGGAAATGTCCCGATGGCAGGTGCCGCCGCTCCGCACCCGCAGCCGATCCACTTCCTTCAACGCCGCCATCAGCGTCGCATGCCAGGATGAATCGATCCGACAGGCTGGCAATGCTTGGCGGAACGAATCGATCGCGACCTCGGGCACCGGCGCGGAAAGCAAGGAAAGGCGCTTCATCGCGGGCACTCCCGCTCCGGCAGGGAGCTCCTTGACAGCCGACTGGTCGGCATCGACCTGCTCCAATTGTTTCAAGCCCGCCAGCGGCGCGAGGCTGGTCACCGGCGTATATGCCACGCTCAGGCGTCGCAGTTGCGGCATCGCCGAAACAAATCCGAGCTCCTGCAACCCGCGAATCCCATCGAGGTCGAGCTCGCGAAGTTCCTTCAGCGAAGCAAGTTCCGCGGGATTCCGCAATGTGGACCATGAGGCGTCGAGGTTCCGCAGTTTCGACATCCCGCCGAGGATCCCGGCATCCACCGTCATCAGGCCGTCCAAGCTCAGCCATGCGAGATCCACTGCCTTCGACAGGCTCGACACGTCGCTCAAGCTCGGACTACTTCCGACATCGAAATCCAAATACCTCAGCCCAGTGGGCAGGTCTCGCAGGGTTTCTTTTTTGTTGTTCGAGAACGCCTCGCTGACCACGAGCGCCGCTTGCGACCAATCGATGCCCCGCAGTGCGGCATCCGGGTCGGCCGGCATTTCCTCAAGGACAACAGCCCTCAGCCCAGCTTTGGTTTCCGGGGACATCCCCGAAAGCGGATCGAGCAGAACCTTCTTATCCCCCTCGTAGTCGGTATCGACCCTCACCCCGACAGGACGCTCGATATCCTCGCCCGGCAAGCGCCCCAAAAGTACGCTGCCTTTGTCATTTCCCAGCCGGAATTCGTATCTGCCAGCGCCAGCAAGCACGATGGGAAAGTCGCGGACCCACAGAACATCTCCCTTCTCCGGCGCTCCGGGGGCGCCGAAGACGGATTGGGGCGTTCCCTTATACTCCTTTCCCTCGAAGAAGAAGGTGTAGTCCGCACCCCAGACGTGGTGCGACAGGACAACGAGCGCAACAATCAGGCATCTCATCGTAGCCGCTTAGCAGCCGGCTCTTGGCCTGTCTCTCAAATTCCGAGGAATGGATCCGGCCCGACGCGCCTCATCGCGGCGTTTCCGCATTCGGCGCGAACTGCGGCGTCACCGCGGGCCACGACAGTTTCACGCCGGGATACGACGGGCTGCCGGCCGCCAGGACTCCGGTCGCCGGGTTGAAGCTGAGCGGTGTCTTCAGCAGGAACGCGAAGGCGTCGAGGCCCATCGCTTCCTGGCTGACGGTCGTGCGCACGCCGCCATCGGAGAGAACGACACGTTCGGTGGAGGTGAAGCTGCCGTTCGCGGTGAGGCTGAAGTTGAGCGCGTTTCCGGAAGGAATCTGGAGTATTCCGTTGTTCCAGATCAGGTCGGTCATCACGCCGTTGGCATCGGCGGGATCGATCGACTTCAGGGAAGAGCCCCCGGACCACGTGATGGTGGTGGCCACGTCGGGATAGTGCACGCCGGTGGCGGTGATGGTGCCGGTGCAGTCCGCCATGTTGGAGAAGACCACGCCGAGGTATTGCGGTTCCATTTCCGGCATGCCGCGGGAGCCGTGGATGTCGCCGCGGAACTTCACGTTCAGATCCATGGTCGCGCTGAGCGCGCCTTCGCCGGCGGCCTCGTATTTGAAGGGCACCGTCCACTCCGTCATCGGGACCTTGTTACTATACGTGTAGTAGTCCTTGCTTTTCACCACCTGGATCTCGCCGCGCGGCGGATTCTTGGGCGTGCGGATGACGATGCCATTGTAGTGATGCCACTTCTCCACCTTCATCGGCTGGCCACCCCACAGGACACTGCGATCCGATTCGCCCGGATCGGGGCCGAAGTCGCCTTCGATCAGGTATTTGCTGAAGGGCTCGGTTTCATCGTGAGCCTCGGCGAGCACGCGCATCACCGACGGCAGCAGGATGTGACCCGGAGTGGTCGCGTGATGATACCACACGAGCTTGGCATTCGGCCGTCCTTGGTTCGCATACTGCGGGCTGGGGTCGTAGTCGTAGCCATTCTGGGCCATCCACCAGCGGATCGCATCGAGCGAGAACGAGCGCTCCTTCGGCACCGAGATCGGCAGCTCCTGGTTCGTGCCGAGCAGGCGATCGAAGATCTTCAGGCAAGGCGTCCCGCTCTGGTCACCGGAAAGCCAGTCCCAACTGACGAAGGTGCCCGCATTCGCGGCGATGAAGGCGTTCCCGAGATCCGGGTCGGCCCCGAAGCAGGCATCGAGCACGACGATCGAATGCGGCGCGAAGTGCATGCGCTGGCGGATGAACTTGGCGGTGATCCCGTACTGCGGGACCGTCTCGCCACGGGCGATGCCCAAATTGAGTTCGCCGGACTTGATCATCTCGCTGTAGATCGGACGGCTGTAATAGGCCATGGCATGCTCGCCGGTGACGATCATCACCCCCTGCTTCACGCCCTTCTCATCTTCATAGGGAACGCCATGCGCGTGCCAGAAAAGCACACCGAGCGGCGAGCTAGCCGGCGCCCACGACACGACCTGCGGGACCGTGGTGGCGAGGTAGTTGGTGGTAACGTAGCCCTTGCTGTCCAGCCAACCGGCGATGGTCGGCGCGGAGTTCGGGAAATGGGACTCCAGCGAGAAGGCGGTGACCGCGGTATTCTTGCCGGGCAAATCACCGATCGGAGCCGAGGTCGGACCGAAGGTCGGCTGTTCGTCCGGAAGGCCGGTGGCAGCAGCCAGCGGCATCGGTGTGCCGCCATCCGCGGAGGTCCGCGGCTTCTGCATGAGCACGCAGACATCGCCATCGGCGAACTGGATGCAGATGTTTCCGACGACGGACTCGGCCCAGGCATCCACCACGTTCGGCTGCGACTTCGCCCACGCGATCAGGTTTGCGCGAAAGGTCGCGGCGGGCAGGGCGTCCCACTCGATCATCTTCGCGCCAGCTGCCGTCAGCAGGTTGAACTTCACCGAGTGCTCGACGGCAGGCCCATAGGCAAGCGTGATCAAATCGGGATCGGAAAGCTCGACGACAGGCACCGTGGTTTCGGTGCCGGTGCGGACCCGGGCGAAACACTTGCCACCCGGCTGTGGCGGCAGGCGGAAGATGAGGCGCGCCTCGCGGCCGTCGGTCGCACAGCCGAGCATCTTGCGCCATGGCGCGGGCGACGAGAGGTCGGTAGTGATTTCCAGCACCGCGTGGCGCGTGCCGGCCGGCACCGTGGCATCCACCTCGAAGCGGCCGAGCGAGTCGATGCAGGTGCCGGTGGTGACGGGGTCCGCAGCATTCGCGCCGAGGCAGAGGACAAGCGCGAGCGAAAGAACCTGGAGGAGCTTCATGGGGCCGGGACGATGCCGCTCCGGGCTACCATCCGTAAATGGGCCGAAAGGTGCAAAGGCCGCGACTTCCCAAGCACCGCAATCCACCGCATAAACAACCCATGGAACCGCGCTCCGGCCCAACTCTCCCGCCATCCGCCATGGGTGGCGACTGGTTCCGCGTGCTCTTTGAGCGCAGCGCCGATGCCATGACCTTGATCGATCCCGAGACGGGCAGCTTCATCGATTGCAATGAAGCTTCGGCCGAGGCTATCGGCGCGAAGGATCGCGCGGAGGTGTTAGGCCTTTCACCGCCGTCGCTCGCGCCCGAGTTCCAATCGGATGGACGGCCCTCGACCGAAGCCGTGGCGGAGCACACGCGGCACACGCTGGAAAAAGGCAGCCACCGCTTCGATTGGCTGATGAAGCGGCTCGATGGCATCATCACCCGCGTCGATATCGTGGCCACGGTGATGGAGTCAGAGGGCCGGAAAGTCATCCTCACCGTCACGCGGAACGTCGAGCACAGCAAGCGCATCGAAGAAGACCTGCGAGTCTCCGAATCGCGCTGGAGCCGCGTCTTCGAGCAAGCGCCGATCAGCATCCAGATTTTCGCGCCCGATGGCTCCAGCCGCCGGGTCAATGCCGCCTTCCGCAGGCTCTTCGAGCCGGTCATGCCGGACATCAGCGAGTTCAACATCCGCCAGGATCCGCAGCTCAAGGCCGCGGGCCTGGGCGATCACATCGAGCGCGCCTTCGCCGGCGAGGTGGTCAGCATCCCCTCGATCCCCTTCGAGATGCGCATCGGGGAGAACCAGCCAGCGAAAGGCGTTCGCTGGATTGGCTCGACCATGTTCCCGGTCGTCGATCCCGATAGCGGCCAGCTTGTGGAAGTCGTCTGCGTTCACGAGGACGACACCGCGC
The DNA here is from genome assembly GCA_966696705.1 of uncultured Verrucomicrobiaceae bacterium. Lineage (GTDB taxonomy): Bacteria > Verrucomicrobiota > Verrucomicrobiia > Verrucomicrobiales > Akkermansiaceae > Haloferula. The sequence goes on from CBKZPU010000043.1 coordinate 19,399, forward strand.
GCAAGCAGGCCGAGCTTGCGATCCAAGAGCTGAACCAATCGCTCGAATCGAAGTTCGCGGAGCGGACCACCGAGCTGCGCGAATCGGAGAAGCGCTTCAAGGCGCTCTTCGAGCACTCGCCCGTCGGCATGGCGCGCGTCGATTGGGAGGGCAATTTCCTGCAGGTGAACTCATCCTTCGCCCAAGTCGTGGGCTACACGCCGGAAGAGGTGGAGAAGATGAGCTACTGGGACATCACGCCGCCCGAGTACAACGACGACGAGGCTCGCATCCTCGAAACGGTGAAAGTCAACGGGCACTTCGGCCCCTTTGAAAAGGAGTATGTCCATCGCGACGGACACCGCGTGCCGATCACCATCAGCGGCATGCTCATCGAGCGCGAAGGCGGGCGCTACGAGCTGTGGGGCATCACGCAGGACATCTCTGTTAGAAAACGCGCGGAGGAAGCACTGAGGGCCTCGGAGAAAAAGTTCCGGACGCTCTTCGAAGAGTCGCGTCAGGGCGTGATGATCCACGATGAGAACACGTTTTTTTCCGAGGTGAATCCCGCCGCCGCCGCCTTGTTCGGGCGTGACCCTTCTTACTTCATCGGCCGCCATCCGTCCGAGCTTGCCCCGGAGTATCAACCGACTGGCGAGCTTTCCGAAGTGGTCGCGAAGCGCGAGATCCAGAAATGCCTCGCCACCGGCACGGCGCGCTTCGAGTGGACCCACCTGCACTCCGATGGGCACGAGGTCTCGCTCGATGTGGTGCTGAGCCGCATTCCCCAAGGCGACAAGAACCTGATGCAGGCCGTCGTCATCGACATGTCCGACCGCAAGCGCACCGAGGAAGAGCTGAAGCGCGCCCTCGAACGCGAGCGCGAGCTCAGCCAGCTCAAGAGCAACTTCGTTTCGATGGTCTCCCACGAGTTCCGCACGCCGCTCGGCATCATCCAATCGTCGGCGGAAATCCTCGACGACTACCTCGACCAACTCGATCCCGCCGAGCGCCGCGAGCAGCTCGTTTCGATCATCAAGAACTCGCGCCGCATGGCTGGCTTGATGGAGGACGTCCTTCTGTTGGGCCGGCTCGATTCGGAACGCATGGAGTTCGTCCCCGGCCCGCTCGATCTCGCCGGGCTGTGCCGGCGCATGGTCGATGAAGTGCGCTCCACCACCGACGCGCGTTGCCCGATCGAGTTCTCGACCCGCGATCTGCCGGCCACCGCATTGGCGGACGAAAGCTTGCTGCGCCACATCCTGCTGAACCTTCTGAGCAACGCGGTGAAATATTCGCCCCCGGGTCATCCCGTGATGTTCCGCGCCACGCGCACCGGTGACTCGCTCGTCTTCGTGGTCCGCGACGAAGGCATCGGCATTCCGGAGCAGGACCTGCCGGTGCTGTTCGAAACGTTCCGCCGCGGCTCGAATGTCGGCCAGACACCCGGCACCGGCCTTGGCCTCGTGATCGTGAAGCAAAGCGTGGAACTGCACCGCGGCACCATAGCCGTCGAGAGCTTCGAAGGCGGCGGCACCACCTTCACCGTCGAGATCCCGTTTTCCCCAGCCTGATTGATTCATGAAAAAGACCATCCTCATCATCGAAGACGAGCCCGAGATGCGCCGGAATCTGGCGACCATCCTGCGCTTGGAGCAGTTTCACCCGGTGGTCGCCGAAAACGGCCGCGCCGGGGTCGAGGCCGCGCTGCGGGAAAGGCCGGACCTGATCCTCTGCGACGTGATGATGCCGGAGCTGGATGGCTACGGCGTGCTTCGCGAACTCCGCGCCGACACCGCGACCAAGGCGACGCCATTCATTTTCCTGACGGCAAAGGGCGAGAAGCCGGACATCCGCTCCGGCATGAATCTCGGTGCCGACGATTACCTGACCAAGCCGGTGGCCAAGGCCGACCTGCTCGACGCGATTTCCTCCCGCCTCACCCGCGCCGGCCAGACGGCGGTGACGGCGTTCGACCCCGATTTCAGCTCCGCCGCGCCGCTCGAAGCCGCGTTCGGCCTGACACCGCGGGTCGCCGAAACCCTGCTATGGCTGGCGCAAGGCAAGACCAACGGCGACATCGCCACCATCCTCGGCATCAGCGAGAGCACCGTAAAAAAGCACGTGCTGGAGATTTTCGCCGCCCTGAACGTGGAAACCCGCACCGCCGCCTGCCTGCTGGCGGTGGAGGCGCTGAGCGACCGGTCCGGCGATCCGGCCAAGTAGCGGCCTTTGTCCCTGCCCGGAGAAAAAAACCGGGTGAAGAATTTCATTCCGCTTAAACCAGCAGCGATCGAAGATCGTAGCAAGTAAGGTGGAAGACCGTTCAGAAGCCCAGGATCTCGAGGAATTCGTCACCGCGATGACCGGATGTCAGGCGGACTTGTACGTCTTCATCCGGATGCTGTGCCGCGACGCCCACTTGGCCGAGGATATCCGGCAAGCCGTCAATATCACCCTGTGGCGCAAACGCGACTCCTTCACGCCGGGCACGAATTTCCGGAACTGGGCCTACCGGGTGGCCGACTTCGAAGTGAAATCGCAGCTCCGGAAACTGAGGCGGCGGCAATGCTCGCCGCTCGACGATGGACTGCTCGAGCGCTTCGCCGCCGAGCTTCCCGCCGCGGTCGATGAATTGCCGGAGCGCCGCGTCGCCCTTTCCCGCTGCATGGAACGGCTCAATGCGCGGGATCGCGAGCTGATTCACCACCGCTACTGGTCGGAAGGCTCGCTGGAGACCCACGCCAAATCCACCAACCGCAGCGTTGGCACCCTCAAGGCCAGGCTCTTCCAATTGCGCTCACTGTTACGGCAGTGCGTGCAGCAACGACTTTTGGAAGCACACGAATGAAATCGAAAGCAGACCAACTGGTGAATGCCTGGATTGAAGGCGACCTCTCGCCCGAGGACGAGGAAGCCTTGCGCGCCTTGTTGGCCGAGGACGCTTCCGCCCGCGAGGCCTGCTACGACTTGATGCTGCTCGACCAGATGCTGGCCGACCGCGAGGAGGCGCGGGGTGCCCATACCGCGGAAACCGTGCTGCCATTTCCCACGCGCAAGACCGGCGTGCCGCGCGGTGCCATCGCCGCCTTGGCCTCGTTGGCGGCCGTGCTCGTCGCGGGGCTGTGGATCGCCAGCCGTCCGGATGGCAAAGAAGCCCAGCAACACAACGGACCGCCCATCACCGCGAGTTCCGATAGCCGGATCACCATCGCCCAACGCGAGGACCGGTCGCAATGGAACCCCGGAGAGCTGCTGCGCTTGGAGCGCGGCACCGCCGCCATCCAACTGGGGAAAGGCGTGCTTGCGCACTTCGAAGGCCCCGCCGCCATTGAACTGGTCAATCACGACGGGAACATCCGCCTCTTCGAAGGACGCGGCTCCTTCCAAGTCGATCCGCACAAACCACCGTTCACCATCGAGACACCCGGGGGCACCGTGCGCGGCGCGGGGACGCAATTCGTTTGTCAGATCCTGCCTGACCAATCCGCATTGGTGGAGGTCAATGCCGGTGAATTGGAACTGACGCCAAACGCGAATCGCTCGCCATCCAAGGTGGCCGCGGGCGAAGCGGTACGGATTGAAGGAGACGGGCATATCACCCCGACCGCCAGGCCCTTCATTCCGTTCCGCGCCGGACTGCCGGAAGAGCTGGCGTTGTTCCGCGACGACTTCAATGCCCCCGATGGCACCCTGATTTCCGATCACATTCCCGAGACCGGCCAGAAATGGGAAACCCTCGAGGAAGTGAAACCAACCGCGATCAGCAACGAGCGACTCGACACGTCCGGCGGCGCCCGCCGGTTGCTCGCGCGGCTCGCTCCGCACGATCCGGGCGGCACCGGTTCGGTGTATGTCTTTTCGTTTTCCCTGACGCCGCCCTCGTGGTCGCACGACAAGGTGCAGCGGATGGATGGCATCGAGTCGATCGCCATGGTCGATCCCGAGGGCCAAGAGATCTTCAGCCTGACGGCCGCCGCCGTGAACACGCATCGCTGGCAGTTGAAAGGTGGCGGACAAGTTTCGCCACTCACCCCGGTGTGCGCGCTGTGGGACCATCAGCTCACGGTGTGCTACGGCCTCGATGGCAGGGTGACCTTGCACGATGGCGGCACCGCCCAGGCACCGGTCATCGCCAGCATCTGGCTCAAGGAGCCGGCAGCGGTCGAAGGCTTGCTGATCAGCAACCGGACGGGCGGCGACCTGGCCTTCCGGCGGATCGGCACGTCGTTGCTGCGCGCGCCGTCGGTACACGCGGAGTGACGCATTCGTCACTTCGCGAATGATTTCGTAAACCTGGAGGACATCAGGGGCATGGAACGCCGTGCAGCCTGAAGTTTCGTCGACGTTCCAGACCACCCGCCGCCCGGCTGAGGCGGCAGGCTCGTTGGTATCGTGGAAACCGCGGAGGCGCACCGGCGCCTTCGCGAGGAGGCAAATCGCACCCGCTTGAACCCGTGCGGTGCATTCCCGGCTGGTCACGCCGGAACTTCTCCTGCCCAAACCTACCCAAACCCACCGAACCGACCCTCGATACCCCCGAGAACCGACCCGACCCACTCCCTATGAAATCCCGTTGCCATCCGCTCTTCCGACTCCTCCGCCCGCAGCTCCTCGCCACCTTGCCCTTGGTCACCTCGGCCTCGGCCGTACAGGTGGGTTACCAGTATTACCGCTTCACCCCGATCAAGCTGCGCAACGATGCGACGACCAACAGCGTCCAGCTCTCGGAATTCGATTTCCTGCTCAGCGGCGCGCCCATCAGCCGCGCCGGCGTGACGGTGACCAACCCCGGAGGCAGCTCGTCGGCTGCCGAGTCTCCCGACAAACTCATTGACGGGGTGACGACGACCAAGTGGCTCGACGTCAACAGGAGCCAGGTCGTGTTCAACTTCGGCAGCGCCGCCACCATCGACGGCTACCGCTTCACCACGGCTAATGACCAGGACGTCCGCGACCCGATCCGCTGGCTCTTCGAGGGCAGCAGCGACGGCAGCACTTGGACCCTGCTCGATCATCAGACCAGCGACTTCGCGACGCCCACCGCCCGCCAAACCGCCACGTCGAACATCCTGCTGCCCGTCAGCCCCGCGCCGTACCTTTTCACTTGGAACGGCAGCCTCAACAACGAGTGGAACACCACCACCGGCAACTGGGATGCCGGCCTCTGGAACAACAACGACCTGCTCCACGCCCGCTTCACCAATGGCTCGCCGGCGACCGTCAACCTGACCGAAGCGATCACCGTACGGCAGATCGAAGCGACGGGCGCCGCATGCACCTTGGAAGGCAGCAGCATTTCCTTCGCGTCCATCCGCGCCACCGGTGCTGGTGCGACCACCATTTCCAACACCGCTCCTTTGACCATCGCTTCCGCCATCACCGGAGCGACCGGCTGGCAAAAAACCGGCTCGGGTGACCTCAATCTCACCGGAGCCAGCACCTACAATGGCCCGACCATCATCACCGGCGGCAATGTGAACGTCACCGGCACCGGTGCGTCCACGGGAGGCGGCACCTTGGCACTCGGCACGGTAGCAGGCAGCCGTGCGGTGCTGAACATGAACAGCTCCGGCACCCTGACCCACAACACCACCGTCAATGTCGGTGGTGCCGGTGTCTCGGCCAATGGGGCGGGCGCGATCAACCAGACCGCCGGCACGGTGAACCTGATGAACAACACCGGCTACCTGCAGCTCGGCAACGGGGGCTACGGCTCCTACCACATGTCGGGTGGAACGCTCAATTTCACCAGTGCTTCGGGCGCGCGCATCGGTGACAACACCGGTGGTCTCGGCTCCTTCGTCCAGACCGGCGGCACGGTGAACATGACCCGCTTTTTCGTGGTGGGTGGAAATCAAGGCACCGCCCCGGTGGGCGTGGCCACGCTCACCGGCGGCACGCTCAATGGCTCCGTGAACCAGCAGTTCATCGTTGGCAACGGGGGAACCGCGGTGGGTGCCCTCAATGTCGGCACGGCCGCCGGGGGCAACGCCACGCTCGTTTCAAGGAATGGTAACGGGGTTGATCTGGCTAACGCAGGCAGCGCCACCGGTTTCCTGAATCTCAACAGCGGCACCATCCAATTCAACTCCGGGGTCATCAAGCGGACCTCGACCACCACGGGCACCGGCATCGTCAACCTCAACGGCGGCACCCTCAAGGCCAACGCCGCCGATCTGACCCTCATCAACAACACCATCACCAGCGCCAACGTGTACAACGGCGGGTTGAAGGTGGATACCCAAACCAACAACGCCACCATCAGCGCCAATCTGCTGGCCACGACCGGCAACGGGATCTATCCGGCTGGAGGAATCCTCAACCAGCCCGCCGCCACCGGAGCGGGCTACATTGGTGCCCCCTTGGTGGGCGTGACCACCAGCGGATCCGGAACCGGTGCCAGCGCCGTGGCCAACGTGGTCAACGGTGAGGTGACCGGAGTGACGCTGACCTGTCCCGGACAGGGCTACGCGACCGGCGACACCGTGACCTTCACCTTCACCGGAGGCGGCGCCACCACGGCGGCCGCACCCTTTGCTTACGTCCTGACGGCCGGCGATGTCGCCGCCAACGGCGCGGGCGGGCTGACCAAGCTCGGCAGTGGCAAGCTCACGCTGTCGGGAACCAACACCTTCACCGGTCCGGTGTCGGTTGAAGGAACTCTAGCCTCCAACAGCAACTTCTCACTCAGCAACACCACGCTCGCGATCCACGGCTTCGTTCCCAGCACGTCTTCCGCTCCGGTGGACGCGTCCGTGAACGGCTTCACCACCGGCGGCATCGTGCAGGTGCAGGTGGACGGTACCTTCAGCCCGGGCAGTTGGCCGCTGATCTTTTATCCGGTGGGCGGCTCCATCGGCGGCAGCGGCATCGCCGCGCTGCAACTCCAGACCGGCAGCCTGCCCCGCGGCGTGGTCGCGACCTTGGTCGATAACACCACGAACTACTCGGTGGACCTCAATGTCACCGACTTCAACCCGCTCACTTGGAAGGGCAACGCCGGCGCGGTGTGGGACATCAACACCACCACCAACTGGCTGATTGGCGCTACTCCGGAGAAATACTTGGAAGGGGATCTGGTGCGCTTCAACGACAGCGCGACCGGCACCACCAGCGTCACCCTGAACACCACGGTGGTTCCGCAGAGCGTCACCTTCGACAACGACACGAAGGATTACACCTTGAGCGGCACCGGCACCATCGGCGGCACCGGCACCTTGACCAAGACCAACAACGGCACCGTCACGATCCTCAACACCAACACTTTCAGCGGCACCACCACGGTGGACGGCGGCACGCTGCAACTGGGCAACGGCACGGTGAACGGCAGCATCGCCGGCGCCTTGGTGAACAATGCCACCGTGGTCTTCAACCCCGCCGGCACGGCCACCCACGCCGGGGCGATCAGCGGCAACAGCGCCGGCATTTTCACCAAGTCCGGCACCGGCACCCAAGTGATCACCGCCGGGTCGAATTCCTCGTCCGGGCTGTTCCAAGTCAACGAAGGCACCTTGCAGTTCGGCAATGGCAGCACGAACGGCGCGCTCGGCACGGCCGACTACGAGATCGCCGCGGGAACCTCTCTCCGCTTGGAGCAAGCCACCGCCGCCACCCCGCCGTGGGCCGACATCACCGGTGCGGGCAACATCTTCCTGAACACCGCACAGGCCGTCAACGGCTCGGCGGATTGGGGAACGCTGGCTCTTCCTGAGACCTACACCGGCATCCTGCGGGTCGAAAAAGGCCGCGTGAACGCCACCGGCGGAAACACGGCTACCGGTGGCGCCGCGAAGGTCGAGATCCTTTCGGGAGCCCAGTTCCTCGCCTTCAGCAGCGTCGATCCGTACACCACGCCGATCGAGATCGCCGGCACGGGATGGGGAGAAAACGGCTACCCCGGCGGTCTCCGCCTCGCCGGAAACGCCACCGCCACTTGGGCAGGCAGTGTCACCTTGACCGCCGACTCCAGCATCATGGCGCAGCGTGGCACGAACTTCACCGTCACCGGTGCCATTACCGGTGCGCACCAGTGCGAGTTCTACTCCGGCGATCCGGTGGCGGAAAACGGCAACCTGATCGTCGCGCCCTCCGTGCCGGGTCAGAACACCTACGCCTCCACCAAGATCAACGGTCGTCCCGCAGGCTCGGTGGTCGCCGGCGGTGCGCAGGCCTTCAGCACCGGCCCGCTGGTCGTGGACAATGCCATCCTCAAGCTCAACGGCAACGACGCGAGCTTCGCCAGCCTGAGCGGTGCCGGTGGTGCCATCGGCAACTACCACGACACCACGCCCGCCGCGCTTACGGTCGGGTCCAATGGAGCCGACACCAGCTATGCCGGCGTGCTTCGCGACGGTGCCGCCGCCCCGCTGGCGCTGGTCAAGACCGGCACGGGCACGCTCACGCTGAGCACCGCGCCGACCTACACCGGCAATACCACGATCGCCCAAGGCAAGCTGGTCGTCGCCGCCGCTTACCTCGCGGACAGCTCGACGGTCACGGTCAACAGCGGTGCCGTGCTCGAACTCAATACCGCCGCGTCGGACATCGTCGGCTCGCTCGTCCTCGGCGGCACCAACGTCGGACCCGGCACCTACAATGCCAGCCACCCGACCTACGGTGCCTACTTCGCCGGCAGCGGCAGCATCGTCGTCGGCGGCGCCTTCGAGTCTTGGGCCGCTTCCAAGGGCCTCACGGGCGACGACGCCCTGCCGGACGCCGATCCAGACAAGGACGGCATCGCCAACCTCCTCGAGTTCGTGCTCGGCGGTGAGCCGAACCCGACTCATCCCAACGCCAACTCGGCGGCCCTGCTACCGACCGTCAGTGTGGATGCGACCGACCTGGTCTTCACGTTCCGTCGCACGGACGACTCCGCGTCCTACGACCCGGTCGTCGAATACGGCACCGCATTGAATGCCTGGACCGAGGCGCAAGCCGGCGTCAATGGCGTGGTGATCAATGAGGACAACGACTTCTACGGCGGTGCCACCGACCGGGTGATCGTGCGGATTCCCCGCACGCTTGCCGCCCCCGGCAGCAAGCTGTTCGCCCGCCTGAAGGTGTTGCCCTGATTTCCTGGGTAAACTGAGGTCAAGCCGCTCTGGCATCGGGCTGGAGCGGCTTTTTCTTTGCCTCGGCAGGGGCACTTGGGACCGCCAGACGAACACCTTCACCCGCCGCGAGTGGGGCGATGGGATCGAAGATCCGAAAACCTTCGCGCCCACTGGCTTGGACACCGACCAGTGGTGCGAGACGCTCAAGGCCGTGGGCATGAAGACGGTGGTGATGACCTTCAAGCACCACGACGGCTACGTGCTGTGGGGTGGCGAAGTGTTGCCGGATGAGGCCTAAAAAACGGTCACTGGCAGCCGCTTCCTTCGCCACACGCGCAATTCCTTGGCTTCGCGTCGAGCGCCGTGCCGTAGCGGTCGAATTCCCAGCGGCAGCAGCGCTCCATTTCCTCCCTCACCATCCGGCGCGCGCGCTGGACCCGCGACTTCGCCGCCGACACGGAAAGCCCGAGCCGCCGCGCCAACTCGACCTGCGGGACGCCCTCGAACTCGGCGAGCAGCAGGGCTTCCCGATAGATCGCCGGAAGGCCCTCGACGACCGAGCGGACGTAATGCGCCAGGTGCCCCTGAAGCAGCGCCTCGTCTTGCGGCTCCGGCGGATCGCCGCCACCCGCGTGAATCGCCTCGTCGAACCGCACCGTCGGTCGCACGGTGCGGAAATGGTCGGCCACCACGTTGCGGGCGATTCGGAACACCCATGCCTCCAGCCGGTCGGTCTCGCGCAATGCATCCGCATGCCGGCTCAGCCGCAGCAGCGTTTCCTGCACGAGATCGTCGGCCAGCGCGGCGTCGCGCACCCGGCTTAGGAGAAAGCCAAGCAGGGCGGCTCGCAGCCCGGTCAAGGCGGCATCATCCGGCACGGGTGCTGGGGAAAGGCGGTCCATCGCGAGGACAGCTTAGCACGTGGCCGCGGGCCTTTCAGCGGCAGACTCCGGCTTGCGCGCGGTGATCGCCGCGGAGGCGACGATGTCCCCCGCCCCGCGGCCGGGCAGCCAGCCGTCGATGAACTCGCGGCTCGCTTCGTGGATGTCGATCCTTACCTCCGCGAACCTGGCGGCGACCAGCATCGCGCGCAGCTCCTCGACCGTCGCCGCACCGGCGACGCAGCCGGTGTAGGCGGCGAAGTCCGCCTTCAAATCGTCGGGCACCGGCCGCAGCGCCACGATGTCGGAGATCGACACGTGGCCTCCGGGCTTGAGCACGCGGAAGGCCTCGCGGAACACCTGCGCCTTGTCGGGCGAAAGGTTGATCACGCAGTTGGAAAGGATCGCATCGACCGAGGCATCGGCCACCGGCAGGTGCTCGATCTCGCCAAGCCGGAATTCGACATTGCGGCAACCGTCGGCGACCGCGTTTGAGCGCGCCTTGCCGATCATTTCCGGCGTCATGTCCACGCCGATCACCCGGCCCTCCGGACCGACGGCGCGGGCCGCGAGGAAGGCGTCGAAACCAGCGCCGCTGCCGAGGTCGAGCACCGTTTGGCCCGGGCGCAGGGCGGCCAGCGCGTGGGGATTTCCGCAGCCGAGCCCGAGATTCGCGCCCTGGGGCACGGCAGCGAGATCCTCCGGCGAATAGCCGAGCTGCCGCGAGATCGCGCTGGAATTGGCCGCCGCGGGCGTGCAACAGGCAGGGCCGCAACCGCATCCGCCCGCGGGCTCTTGTTCAGCGATGCTGCCGTAGCGCTCGCGAACGCTGCGGCGGATCGAGTCGTGTTCGAGGATCGGGGATGAGGTGTCCGTTTTCATGGTTCGTGGGATGCGGCGAAACGATCGCCTTCACCCTTGCTGACGGAACACTCCGGAAAAGGACGCCGGAAATCTTCACTGCTCCTCTAACAACACTCCGCCACCATCTGGGCACAGGGTTTCATCGTGGCGCCGGCACGGACGCGCTCGAGGTCGCCACGCAGGCCACGGATGAAGCCGTCCATGCCGTGCCAGATGCCGCGATAGAACTCGGCGTCGGTCGCCCCGGCGGCGCGCAAGGCACCGCGATGATTCACCCAAAGCACGGTGCCCGCCGCCAGGCCACGCAGGCGGAAGACCACTTCCCAAAGTCGGCCAAAGGGACGCTTCTCCGCGGCGAGCCGCGCGCGGTGGAAGGCGATGTGGCCGGCTTCATCGCGGATGATCAGGGCGCACATGCCGCGCACCGCCTCGTCGCTCACGTGCTTGCGCAGCATCTTGTAATAGACGTGGCTGACGATCTCGGTAAGCAGCAGCGCGTAGAGTTCGAATTGCACACCGGCAAGCTTCCGCACGCCACAGAACAGGCTGAAGCTCCAGTGTTCTTGGATCTCCGGGGCGAAGAAGCGCCGCAACGCGCTACCTAGCAGCCGCGAGTGTTCCCGCTCCTCCGCGAACCAAAGATCGACGAGCGCCTTTAGCCCCGCGTCCGACGCGAGCAGTCGCTTATGATTCCAAGCGATCAGATAGGCGGGGCCGCCGCCATCGCCGAGTTGGAATTGTTGGAGCGACTTCACGAGCTTGGCGAGCGCCGGGCCGCGCAGGGTGACCGGGGCGTTCCAGTCGGGCTCGGGACGATCCTGGGCATTGCGGCGGAAATGTTCGGTCCAGTAGTCGAGATTCATGGCGGTGATGAGTTGCGGCATCATCCCGACTGCGTTCGGAGAAGGCGGTTCGATGGACGGGTGAAAACCCCGCGAAGCTTTCGTTGCATTTCCGTGGCGAGCGGGCAGCGTCCGCGCCATGCATCGCCAGCCCTTGCTCGACCAGCTCACCGCCTATGCCGCGAAGCATCCGGAAGAGGCCGCGACGGTCAGCCGCTTCATCGACTTCGTGAAAGCGCAGGCGGACTGCTTCGAGCGCGCTCTGGCGATGGGCCATGTCACCGGCTCGGCATGGATCGTAAATGCAGACGGTTCGCAGGTGCTGCTCACCCATCACGCCAAGCTCGACCGCTGGCTCCAGCTCGGCGGACATGCAGACGGCGAGGCCGACGTGCTTGAGGTAGCGCTGAAGGAAGCCCGCGAGGAATCCGGCTTGAACGATTTCGAACTGGTTGGCGATGGCATCTTCGACTTGGACGTCCATCCCATCCCCGCGCGCAAGAGCGACCCGGAGCACCTGCACTACGACGTCCGCTACGTGCTGCGCGCCACGGGAAACACCGACTACGTCGTCAGCGACGAATCGCACGACTTGCGCTGGGTGGCACTCGACGAGGTGGAGGAACTGACCGGCGAAGAGTCGATGCTGCGGATGGTGAGGAAATGGA
>CBKZPU010000044.1:0-31360 GCA_966696705.1 uncultured Verrucomicrobiaceae bacterium
TGAAGCTCGATTGCAAGGACTGGGGCGTGAAGGGCGGCTTCGGCAAGATCGGCGAAGGCGATGTCGATTGGCCGGACGTGCGCAAGGCCCTCGCCGAGATCGGCTACACCGGCTGGGCCACCGCCGAAGTCCAAGGCGGCGACCGCGCCGCCTGCGGAGAGATCCTGGCGCAGATGAAGAAGCATCTGATCGGTGCCTAAGCGCCTGTCTGAAATGTAGCTGGGGCATCTTGCCCCAGTCCGTTGAAGGGGCGTCCCGCCCCTTTTGCCTCGTTCTCCGATCGGCAAGCCCGCTTGCCGGCGAGCAGGTGTGCTGTTAGATGGAACTGCCGTGCAGTTCCCGATGGATCCCTATCCCTATTTCCCGATCCCCAGCAGCGATGAAGGTGAGAAGAAGACGCTGAACGTGCGCCTCCGGCCGGTAACCGTGGGCGAGTTCGCGCGTTTCGTGAAGGAACGCGCCTACAAGACCACGCTCGAAGAAGAGTTCGGCGACGATTACGAAAACTGGCTGCACAGCGACTACACGGGCGGTCGGATCTCCCTGCAAGAAGCCGCGGGCGAGTGGTCGCAAAGCGAGGTGGTCTACCTCATCCGCCGCGACGCTGAGGCCTATTTCGACCGGCTCGGTGAAGGCCGGTTGCCGACCATCGCCGAGCTCGCGGCAGCGCTGCACGGGGCCCAGGCGGCGGGAGTCCGTTTCGCAGCACCTGGCTATGAACTCGTGAACGACCGCGCCGGACCATGGGGAGCATGCGTGTATAGCAATGCCGCGCTCACCTGCCTCGATCTCGTGCGAAAAGGTGCCTCTGCCGCCGATCTCCGGAAACTCAAGATGACTTCGGTGCAGGACTTCCACATTTTGCCGAATCAAACCCTCACCCCCGAAGGGATCGCCGCCATCCTGACGCAGACCCTTTCGAACATGGAGATCGACTTGCACCCCGCGGCCTTCCGGATCGTTCGCTAGCTCCTTGGCCTACCCAAAGACTCCCGTTAGAGCGAGATCGACCGCCGATGCGCCTCAATGACCACGACGAAGACCGGGACGGTTGCACGCTCGTCTTGCTTGATCTCTTTGCCTTTCTAGCGCTCGAGGATGCGGAGGCCCGCGAATATTTGTCGTGGGTGGCCCCGGACGGAAGGCTCACGCAGGTTGCGAGGGATGAATTGGGCAAGGTGGGCGTCATCCCGCACGATGACTTCAAGCCGCTGGCCACCTTGTCATACGCGGTAATTGTCGATTACTCCATCTACTGGAATGACCCCGCGCCTCTGGTCCCGGATCAGGTCGCCACGGCAAATAAGAATTTTCAGATCCGGATTGCCACGTCACGCGTCCGTCGTGCGCTTGAGGTTCTGAATGGCCTATCTTGTTACGCGGTCTTTCCGCAACATTGGTTGGAGGATCGCCGGTTTCTTAAGCTTTGTCGGCGATACCAGCAGCAGTCGGATGGTGCCTCGATTCATGCCGAGGTGTTCGATGTCGAATCCTTCTTGAAGAATCCCGTTTGGCAAGCAGCCCGTGCCAACGCCCGGCGCTGCATGGAGCTGCTCGGCATGACCGGAACCAAGCCATCGGAAGACATCTTCCGTCTGGCGATGGAGTTCGACGACTGACGTGAGTCCAAGGCGGCGACCGCGCCGCCTGCGGAGAGATCCTGGCGCGGATGAGAAAGCATCTCGTGGGCGCGTGAGCCTCGCCGTGCGGCTTACGGCTCGTCCGCAATCTGCACGCGATAGAAACCTGCCGAACCGGAACCATCGTCTAATAACTCGATAGTCGCCGGTCCCGTGTGGGCGGAGGTATCGACGGGAGTTCCGAGATTGGTCCACCCGCCGAGATTACCCGAGCGCTGCCAGCGATAGACTCGTCCGGGAAGCGTGGGAAACTCCAGTTGCCAGCGGCGTTCGGGATCGGACGACCGCTGGATGGTGACCACCGGCTTCGCTTCCGGATCGGCGAGGCGGGAGTTCATTCCAAAGAGGTATTCGTCGAGATTGACCACGCCGTCGGCATCGTCGTCGCCGTCCGCGCCATGGCGGCCGGAGGCATTGTTCGGATCCCAGCCTTGCAGCAGTTCCCACCAGTCCGGCAGGCCATCTCCATCCGAATCGCCGGTGCCGCTCACACGCATCTTCACCAATTCGCTGTCGCCAAGCGCCAGCCCGCCGCGGCGATGCTCGGCGCGCACGGTGTGAAGGAAGCCGGGGATGCCGTTGTAGAGATTCGGGAAGGTGAACTCGACCATGTGCTCCGTGCCGGTGGCGTTTCTCACAAGCCGGTAGCCCGAGCGTGGCTGAAGCGCCGCGCCATCCGGATCGCCGCTGGCCGTGCTGCTGATGAGAATGGAGAACTCGTTGAGGAAGTCCGCATCGCTCATGCCGGCAGGGATCAGCTCCTTGCGGAAGAAGACCTTCATCACGTAGTTCTGATCGACCGTCTCGCCGGCAAAGGACGGGTAGCCGATGTTGAAATTGATCGGGCTGCCGGTGGTCACCTGGCGTTCCAGGGTGGTGTAATGGCCGCCCTCGTCGGTGAGGTTCATGTCATCGCTCGATGATGGCTCTTTCAAGCGCACCACGATCCGAGCCAGACCGCTCGATGGGATGTTCTCGTAGGTGAAGCGCCACTCTTTCTTGAACGCCGTGCCTCCGAGGTTGCTCGGCGTCGCCACGGCATTGGCGCGCTTCCACGCGTGCAGCCCGTTGCCGTTCGCCGGGTCGTCGTTGCCCGGATCGAGGTCATCGATATAGTACCAGACCTCGGTCACACCGGGGTCCGTCGCGACCACCGCGCCGTAGCTCGAGCCACCGAGCCCATCACCCGGCTTCGGATAGACAATCTCTCCCTCGCTACGACGGGTATCGTAGTAGAAAACCTGGGTCTCCGTGCGGAAGATCGAGGCACCGTCGCCACGGTTAACGAAGGCGCGCGTGCGCAAGACATGGAAGCCCTCGTCCAGACCGATCGCCATCGTCCCGTGGTCGTTGTGAACGTGATACGGCACGTCGGTCGCGTCGAAGCCGGTGACCTCGAAGACTGTCTCCATCCGCTCCGCGAGATCGATGTCGTCACCATTGAAGGGAAACACCGAACCGGCATTCAGCTTCGTCACGCCGACCTTGTAGCGTAGCACGGTGCCCTCCGGAAACGCGGGCAGCACGGCATGCCACCAATCGGTCACGCCGGTGCCGTCGTTGTTGCCATTCGCATGGAAGATCGCCTCGGCGACCTGCGTGGTCCCCTTCCCCACCCCGCCACTACCTTCCGGATAAGTAGCGCCATCGGTGGTGTAGTAGATCCGCACCTTGTCCACTTGGAACGAGTAACCCGTCTTCACGAAGATCCCGACCGGTTGCCCGGCGGCATTCTCCGGAGCAGGATCGAACTGCGGGACCACCGGCGTGAGCTGGTTGCCGGCGGCCGGATCGTGATAAGCCCAGGTGGCCGTGCCGCGGTTGCTGTTCACGCCATTGCCGTTGTTCACCGTGAAGCCGGCGGTGCCGATCACTACCTGATAGGTCTCCGCGCCGGGCGAGCCGATAATGTTTCGCGTGGTGTTCCGCGCCGCGAACTTCTCCGCCCCACGGCGGACGAATTTCATTTGCTCGTAGCCCAGATAGGTGTCCGTCGAGTTCTCCAAGCGGCGATCGGCAGTATCGGCAGCATTCACCTGGTCGGCGGTGGCACCCGGCGGGAAGTCGCGCAGGTCGCCGGTCTGCGGACCGAGCGCGAGGTGCGAATTCACATCGATGCCGCCGTTGAGCTTCAGCCGGATGTTCTGTGCCGCGCCATCGGCACGGGCGATGAAGGAAAGGTTCGCGCCGTCGGTAACGCGTGGAATCCTCACACGGTAGGATTTCTCCCTACGGTCGGAGGCAGGCACGCCATACGGATTGAAGCCGTTGTCGCCGTCCTTCCCATCGGTGCGCCAGTGATCCATCTCCGGAACAGGCGTGCCATCCTGCAGGATGGTGATCGGGCGGACCTCTTCCTCATGACGGGCCGCCTGCCACACTCGTGGCATTCGCGGGTTGTGCCAGGAGAACGCAAACCAGCCCCCGGGAGGAACGAGCGGTGCATTGCTGCTGCCATCGACGGCTTGAGTGGAGCCATTGATCGTGACGCGGAAGCGCCCGCCATGCGGCGAGTGATTCACCAGCGTGGCCCCGACGGGGAAGCCGGTGGAGAACAGCCGGCCTTGGCCGTTCGACTGATAGCCGCGGGCCATCATGAAGAGCAGCGTGGGGCCGTTCCATGAGCCGGTGTCCTTGCGCTCGCGCATGTCCACGCGCTCGTAGGCGGCGTAGTTCTGGTCACTCCATCTCCCGACCTGGTCGCCGCGGGCGAAGTCGCGGTGAACGGCCACGGCGGAGATCACACTGTTGTCGCCATGCTGGCCGAGGAAGTTCACGCCAGAGGGCTTGGGAAAATAGTCCGGAGCACCCGCTTGGTTGTAGCCGTCGGTGTAAATGATGGGCAACCCTTGGCGGGTGAGAATGTAGGCATGCGCCGAAGGCCGGTCGCCACCCCACAGCCACGCATTGTCGTGACTCATCACGTAGTTCACCGTCTGGCCGGAATTCCCGTAGCCTCCGTGATTCGGCTGATCGTAGCCGCTCAGGTTATTGCCGATCGAGTTGCGGACGGTGTTGAGCACATTGTCGTTCGCGATGCGCATCCCGGCGCTCAAGTAGCCGCCTTCACCTGGAGGAGCGCCGAGATGCTCGCCGAAGAGCATCGCATCGTCGCGAACCTCGTTCTCGCCATTGAAAAGCGTGTCGCGGTGGTTGCTCCAGTCGGTGTAGCCGCGGCTGAGATTGAATTGCTCCTGGATCTGGCCACCGTAGCCCCAGTTCGAGCGGTCCTTGTCCGCCCCATCCTGCTTGCCGAAAAAATACGACGGCACGTGCTTCACCGCATCGAGCCGGAAGCCGTCGGGCCTGGCCTCGTCGATGAACCAGCGCACGGCGCGATTGAGCATGCCGTTCACGTCCTCCGCAACGGGATTGCCCATGTTATAGATGCCATCGCCATAGCCCCACGCCGCGGTACGGCGCCCTGGCACGGTGGGATCCACACCAGTGTCCGTGAAGGGTTCACTTGGCTCGCCGGCATCATGCTGGCCGTCGCCGTCGAGGTCCTTGAAATCGAAGCGGCCGTTGTTCGGCCCGACGAGGCCACCATCGAGGTAGCCGGTGTCTTGAAACGGCTCCTTGTTGGCGAAGGGATGCACCGCGCCGCCAGTGCCATTGGTCGCCACCGTGAGATCGGTATCGGGATAACGCGCGGTCATACCCGGGTGGCGGATGCCGCTCCACTTCGGATACGTGTGGCCCTCCGCGGTGCCGTTCGGATTGAAGCTGACATTCTGCGGCGACTCCTGCGCGATGTCCCACGCGAAGGGGTTGCGGTTGAGCACCTGCCACTCGTCCTGCCAATTCGGCCAATCGGCGGCCTTGCGCAAAGTGCCATTGCTTTCGCGAACGAGGTGGAAGTCCTCCGGCACGAATCCCGGCACACCCGG
This sequence comes from uncultured Verrucomicrobiaceae bacterium, assembly GCA_966696705.1. Taxonomy (GTDB): domain Bacteria; phylum Verrucomicrobiota; class Verrucomicrobiia; order Verrucomicrobiales; family Akkermansiaceae; genus Haloferula. The sequence goes on from CBKZPU010000044.1 coordinate 5,531, forward strand.
CAGCAACTCGCCGGGGTCGGTGTTCTTGTCGAGCGGCCCGGCGTTGTGGGCCATCACGTTGTCGAAATAGACCCGCATCCCGAAACGGTGCGCGGTGAGCATCAGACGCAGCAGGTCGTCCTTCGTGCCGTATTTCGTCCGCACGGTTCCCGCTTGGTCGCGGTCGCCGAGATCGAAGCGATCAAGGGTATCGAAACCAACCGAGTAGGTCCCCGCTCCTCCTTTGAACGGCGGTGGCAGCCACAGCGCGTCGTAGCCGCGCTCGACCAGTTCGGGCACGCGACGCTCGACTTCATTCCAAGAGGTGCCGAAGTACTGGAGCACGACTTCCGCCCGCGCGGCCGGAATGGCCATGGCGAGCAGCGACAAAATAAGGACGCGAGAGTGCGACATCGGGCTTCCGGGCAAGTGAGCCGGCACGGGCGGGCCGGATCATGGGTTTCAAGCGGGGTAATGTCGTCCCAACACCCGGCGGTTTAAAGAGAAAGCCAAGCCCTTCCCCATCGAGTGGTCACGACTACCCAAGCCGCTCTTCCAGAACCGCCGACCTCACCGGATCTCGATGCTGCTGATCGGCGTTCCTTCCGGTAGTTGGGAAACCTGCGACCAGATCTGCGCCAAGAGACTGAAATGAACTTCAATGTCCGCCTCCTCAAGATTCGCTAGCGCATACTCGCCGCCGAGCACCGGCGGCTGTTTGAACGAAAGCAACTTCCCGGCAGCGGGCTTCTTGCCGGCGCGGAGCAAGGGAGCAATCAGCGAGACCGCGAAGTGCCGCATCACGAAATCACGGTCCCCCAAGAGGGCCGAAAAACCCGCTCCATCGGAGGAAACGCCCACGAGGGCACCCTCGACCGTATCTAGGAAATAAACGGCTCCCGTCTCACCGTCCTGCACAAACGCGTCCCCTACCGCGGTGATCATGACCGGCAACCGGTTCGCGCCAATCAACCAGTGCCAGTCACTCAGCAAAGCCTCCCGGTCGAGGTGGCTGAAATCCACGGTGAGATCATCAAGGGTCATGGCTCGGAAGGGTATAACCGGAAAATAGATCACTCCCCAATCATCCCCGGCGGGATGTGAAACAGCAGCCTCGCGTGCCAAGCCGGCGGGTGAACGAGCAGGCCGGTGATGCAGGCCTTTTTCACCTCCACCGAGCTGCCGGTGCAGCCAAGCAACCACTCGATCAGCGAGGACAGGTCGGGCTCGTGGCCGACAATAGCCACGCGCTCGAAATCGCTGAAAGCTACGAGTTCCCGGATCGCAGCCTCGGGATCCATGCCGCAGGCAAGCCAGCCCTGCACCACCGGGCCGGGCATCTCCGCCGCCTCGCACAAGGCTTCCGCGGTTTGGCGGGCGCGGACCAATGGACTGGTCAGCACCACGTCCGGCCTGCGGTCCACCCGCTTGAGCAACCGGCCGACTTTTGCCGATTGCTCGAAGCCCTTCGTCACCAGCGCACGCGCGCCGTCACCCCCGGGATGCCCGTGGTCTTCGGCCTTCGCGTGACGGATGACGAGGAGTTCCATGAAGGGAAGGTATATTGGTGATTGGTTATTGGAGATTAGGGAGGGGCCATTCTTCACGCCCAACAACGAATCTCAAATCACAAATCACGAATGCCTTTTCACATTGTCATTCCGCCATCGACAGCAAGCACTTGGCCCGTGATGTAGCGGGCTTCCTTGCTGGCGAGGAAAAGAACCGCCGCGGCGATGTCGGCCACGTCGCCGAAGCTGGCGAGCGGGATCTTGCCGAGCACTTCCTCGCGAACCTTCTCCGGCAACTCGCCGGTCATGTCGGTGGTGATGAAACCGGGAGCCACGGCGTTGCACGTCACTTGCCGGCCGGACAGCTCGCGGGCCACGGATTTCGTGAATCCGATCAGGCCGGCCTTCGACGCGGCGTAATTGGCTTGGCCGGCGTTGCCGATCAGGCCGATGACCGAGGCGATGTTGATGATACGCGGATCATCCGCCTTCATCAGCGGGCGCATGAAGGCCTTCACGGTGTTGAAGGCACCCTTGAGATTCGTATCGAGCACGGTGTCCCAGTCCTCTTCCTTCATGCGCATCAACAGGCCGTCGCGAGTCACGCCGGCGTTGTTGACGAGGATGTTCACGCCGCCGAAGTCGGCGAGGATGGTCTTGCCAAGCTCCTGCACGGCCTCGTGGTTGGCCACGTCGATAGCGTAAGCTTTCGCAGCCCCCGGGTAGGCGGCATTGATCTCCTCGGCGGACTTGCCACAGCTCGACTCGCTGCGGCTGACCACGGCGACCTTCGCTCCCTCCGCGGCGAAGGCCATGGCAATGGCTCCCCCGATCCCGCGGCCACCACCGGTGACCACCGCCGTCTTTCCTGCAAAGCGCTGCATGGGGAAAGCGTGCGACGCACCGGGGCTGTTTGCCAACCGTGAATCGTCGCGAAGTGGCAGCGGCCGATGCCGCTGAAGTGCGACGGTCACAGACCACCGCTACACGGTTTGGGCTTCCCGCCCACTTGCACCGGCGGTTAGAACAGCGGCATGCGCTGCCCGTACTGCCGGACGCGATTGGAGGAAATGTCGCCGGAGTGCCCGTCCTGCCGGCTGACCCTCGACCGCGCCAATGCATTGCTCGGGCCCATCCCGCGGATTTCCACCGGCGTCTCCGATCTCGCGGGCGCGCTGCCGAAAGGAGACGCGAGGAAGATCGCCAAGGCGATCGGCCGTCTGACGTGGACCTTTCCGCAGGTCAGCGTGAACGTGCTCCTGCACCTATTCCCGACCGAGCATCCCTTCGAGTTGCACGTGTTCTGGATCTTCAATGCCGCGGGACTTTCGCCGGAGAGCCAGAAGGGCGGCGAAAACCGGAGCATCCTGCTCGCGCTGGATCCGGCCCAGGAGAAGTCGGCGCTGATGGTCGGCTACGGGCTGGAGCCCTACCTCGGCGACGAAGCGCTGGATCACCTGCTGGAGCTGTCCGAGCCGGCCTGGAAGTCAGGCGAATGGACGCGCGGCATCCTCGAACTGCTCGGCGGGCTGGACCGGCTGCTGGAAAGCGCGGCGCTGGAAGTGGCGAATGGCTTCGGCCTCAGCGCGCTGGCCACCCCGCCGCAACGCGGCGAGTTTTAAGCTCAGGCAAAGGCCTTCAGGAAGCCGACCTCGAGCGCGAGTTGTTCCTGGGCATTGGTGTCCAAATTGGCGCGCATCTCCCCGACGGCCTCCATGCGGCGGAGCAAGAGGCCGAGATCCTCCGCCTCGGCGAGGGCGGTGATCCCGGCGGAGTTGGGAAACTCAAGCCCGGCGGCACCGGTCTTGCAGCGCAGCACATCGGCCATCCAGGCCTGGAGAACTTCGAAGAGACGCGAGCGCTCCTCGATATACTCCGACTCGGCGGCAGCCTTGAGCTCTTCTTCCCGGCGCTTCAGGTAGTCGCCCTCGAAGCCCTTGTTGAGCGCCTTTTCCTCCTCCTTGAGCAGTTCGTCCGCCGCGGCGGCGGCCTCGGCCTTGCTGTTTTCAAGGATTCCGGCAAAGACCGACTTCAACGTGAGCGCCACGCTCGGGGTGCCTATCCCGGCCTTGGCGGCGCGATCGAGCGCGGTCAACAGCAGGCCGCCCGCGCCTTCGCTGAGGTCGGGCTTTCCGAGCAGCGGCATCCTCACGCAGCGGGAAAGCACCGTCGGCAGCAGACCGCCGGGATTCGCGGTCAGCAGCAACAGCAAGGTCCGCGGCGGCGGTTCCTCGAGCGTTTTAAGGAAGGCATTCTCCGATGCGGCGGCCATCCGGTCGGCATCGCAGATGACCCCGATCTTCCACCGGTTCGGCCCGGACGAAACATAAAGCGCCTTTTCGAGATCGCGGATCGCATCGACGACGATGCGCCGGGACTTCGACTGCGGGCGAACAACGCGCACCCACTCTCCGCTGAGGTCGTCGAGCGCCGGGACTTCCTCCACCACCGGCTCACCGAACAGGTCGAAGCCGCCTCCGCCGGCCTTGGCCGGATCGAGCAGCTTCACGATGCGGGCCGCCAGTCGCTCCTTTCCGCAGCCCCGCGGCCCGCTGATGAGGAAGGCGTGCGCCAACCGGCCCCGCTCGTGGGCGGCTTTCACCAGTTCAAAGGCATGGTCGGGCGAAAAGGACATCGCGCGCGGATGCTGGCGGCGAGGCCTCACCGGTTCCACCCCGAATTTCAAAATCCGGGTGGCCCTGAGTCGATTTCCCGGGCCCTGACAAAAAGTTTGCCGAGATTTTTAAATTTTGTTAAAGACTTGCCCGCTGTCGCCCTAAAAACATGAAAATCCAACCCATGAGGCTTCCCGGCCTCTGTGTTGCACTGAACCTCCTGACCACCCTGCTCCCCGATACCATCGCTGCCGCCTTACCCGCGCAGACGATGAACCCGATCGGGCGCGTGGCCCGGTTGTTCAACCGCAATCTCGTCGAGGTGGAAGCCCGAGTTCAGTGGCTTCAGGCCAGTCTGGGCTATCTGGCCGCCTTCGAGGAAAAACCGCTCAAGGAAGAGCTCGGCTGGCGCTGCGGCTGCCTCGATCCATCGGCCGGCAATCCCTGGGTGGTTCTCGACCTTGGACGCGAGGTGCCGTTGGGCGAGATCTTCCTGATCCCTGCCCAGCGACAGACCGGCGACCTGAACGATCTCTTCCCCCGTCGATTCACCGTGGAGGCCGCTTGCCAGCCGGATTTCTCCGACGCCCGCGTGATCCACTGCAGCGGGAAAGTCCCCCAAGGCTCGCCGGAAGGCTATCCGCTGCGTCTGGCGGGCGACGGATTGCCCGCCCGTCACATCCGCCTGACGCTCGAAGAAGGGCATCCGCGCGGACTGAAAAACACGGCCGCGCTATCGGAAATCTTCGTGTTCAATTTCGAGCGCCACCCCGTGTCCTTCGGGGCCAAAGTGACCACCGGCCAATCGGTGGACGTGCCGGGGATTTGGGCTCCGAAGTTTCTGGTCGATGGCCGCACTCCGCTCGGCTTGTGGGAGGGTGGCGTCTCGGCATGGACCAGCTCCCGCGGCGATTGTCTGGAAGTGACCGCGGAGGATCCCCGCGCCGAGTGGATCATGGATTTCGGCAAGTCTTCGATGATCGACCGGCTGGTGCTGTTCCCCTACGCCCTGCCGGAACTTTCGGGTCCAGGCGTGGTGCCGCCGCGGCTGAAAGTCGAGGTGGCTGGCCGGCCGAACTTCAGCGATGCCACCGTCATTGCCACCACCGGAGCCGAGGATCTTCCCGCCGATCTGACGACCCCGCTGGTGTTGCCGACCCGGCCGGTTCCCGCCCGCTACCTGCGGATCGTTTCCGACAAGGCGTGGCAACTGGGCACCCGCCACCTCCAAGCGCTCGGCGAGATCGAAGCTTGGGCCGGCAACGACAACCTCGCCGCTGGAATTCCCATTACCGTCCGCAACGGCGGCCTCGATCACCCCATCAGTGAACTGACCGATGGCGTGGGCAGCCATCAGATCCTGCCGATCTATTCGTGGCTCACCCAACTCGTCGAACGCCGCCAGGTCGAGGGCAAGCTGGCCGATCTCAACGGCCGCCGCACCACCATGGCCGCGGAAAGCGAACTCAACACGACCTGGGGCGGCGCGATCGCGCTCGGCCTCACCTTCCTCATTCCCGTCGCCATCGTCGAACGCCGCCGGCTCGTGTCGCGCACCCAGCTCGACAAGCTTCGCAAGCGCATCGCCTCCGACCTGCACGACGATATCGGCAGCAACCTCGGCAGCATTTCCATCATCGCCCGCTCGGCGAAGCGCGATCTCGAAAAGAAGCTCGGCCCCGGCGAACTGACCGACGATCTCGGCGAGGTCGAAACGATCGCCCGCGAAAGCTCGCTGGCCATGCGCGACATCGTCTGGCTGTTGGAAAGACGGCAGGACACCATCGGCGATCTGGTCCAGCGGATGCGCGACTGCGCCGCACGCTTGCTGCGCGATGTCGAATACTCGCTGGTCTGCCGTTCTTCCAAGACCACGGCCAAGTTGACGCTCGATGCGAAGCGCCACCTGTTCCTCTTCTACAAGGAAGCCCTGCACAACATCGTGAAGCACTCGAAGGCCACCACCGTGGTGGTGCGCCTCTACGACGTCCGCGACCGGCTGGTGATGGAGGTTTCCGACAACGGTGTGGGCCTTCCCCGCGGCGAGGGCGATCAGATGGCCGCCGTGAAAAAGATCAGCGACCGCGCCCGCGTCCTCGAAGGGACTCTCAATGTCGAGTCCCAGCCCGGCCAGGGCACCACTCTCCGGCTTTCCGTCAAACGCACCAGCCTGATGGCCACCAAGAAAATGTCCCATGAATAGCACAACCAGCACCCCGATCCGGATCTGGATCTGCGAAGACCATGCGAACTTCGCGAAACAAATCAGCCGCCTGATCGCGGGCGAGGATGACCTCGTATGCGAGAAGGCCTTCAACCACCCCGACGACCTCATGGCGGAGCTCAACTACTGCGCCCAGCCGCCGGACATGCTCATGCTCGACCTCGGCCTGCCCGGCAAGGACGGCCTCCAGGTCCTCCGCGAGGTGAAAGCGAAGGTTCCCGACCAGCGCATCGTCATCCTGACTTCCTTCGATGATCGGGAGCGGGTCTATCGCGCCATCTGCAACGGCGCCTCCGGCTACCTGCTCAAGACCGCCGATCCGGACGACATCCTCGCCGGCATCCGCGATGTCATGCAGGGCTCCGCGGCGCTGAGCAGCCCGATCGCCAGCATGATCCTCGAAGGCTTCGCCAAGCACGGCCCGGTCGAAGAAACCGAACCGCTGACCAGCCGCGAGGAAGAAGTGCTGCGCTTGCTCGTGAAGGGCTTCATCAAGAAGGAAATCGCCGAGCAGCTCGACATCTCCCAACATACCGTGGACATGCACCTGCGCGCCGTTTACCGGAAGCTGCATGTGCGCACCCAGACCGAGGCGGTGTCGAAAGCGCTGCGCAAGGGTCTGGTCTGACTCGTCGCCGAGAAAAGGGCGCGGGCGATCTGCCCGCGCCCTTTTTCATTTCAAGGTTCCTTCACCTGAACGTTCGGGATCGGCACCCTGAATGACGCCTTCTCGTTCTCCGGCAGTCGGGAACGCCATCCGGACGGAAAATCCATCCACGATGGATTTACTCCGAGTCCACCGCGCGCATCAACTCCAGCAGCTTCTCCGCACAGGCCCGGGCGAAGGCCGGGTCATTGATCTCCAGATCGAACTCCAGCACCGGCACCCGCGCGTCGCGCTTCAGCGCGGTGAAGAGCGCCCGGTCGGCGGCCGGATCATGGAACGGCTGGCCCGGCGCGCTGATCACGCTGATCGCTTTCTTCGGAATCATCACCGCACTCGGGGCGGCGAAGACATTCACCTTCGCGGCGATGATCTCCCCCAGCTCCGCGCATTCCTCCGGCGTGGTCCGCATCAACGTGACTTGCGGGTTATGAATGTAGAAGTTCCGGCCGGTGAAACGCTTCGGCACGCTTTCCTGCACACCGAAATTCACCATGTCGAGGCAACCCGGTGCAATCACGCACGGCACCGCCGCCTCCCCAGCCGCGTCGAGGCGCTCGGGACCGGCCGAGAGCACGCCGCCTACCAGTTCATCCGCCCACTCGGTGGTGGTGATGTCCAGCACCCCGGCGACCATGCCGCTGCCGATCAACGCCTCCATCGCCCGACCGCCCGCACCGGTGGCGGCAAAGACGAGCACCTCGTAGCCGGCTTCCTCAAGAATGCGCTTCGCCTCCGTGACGCACGCGGTGGTATTGCCGAACATGCTGGCCACGATCAACGGCTTCGCATCCGAGGTCGCGATTTCCGCATCCACCATCCCGCAGATCGCCCCGGCTGCGCGGGAGAAGATCACTCGCGAGACGCGGTTTAGCCCGGCGACATCGGCGATGCTCGGCATCATCACGATGTCCTTGGTGCCAAGGTAGGGCGCGGTGTTGCCGCTCGCCAAGGTGGACACCATCACCTTCGGAAAGCCAAGCGGCAGCGCGCGCATCGCCGCGGTGCCGATCGCCGTGCCGCCACCGCCACCCAACGAGATGATGCCCTCAATGCGGCCCTCGCGGAAGAGCTTCTCCACCATCTTCGGTGCCGCTTGGGACATCGCGACCACGCATTCGCCGCGATCGCGGCGCCGGGACAACGCCGCCAAGTCGATCTGCCCCACCTCCGCCACTTCCTCGCGGGTGATGTCCGGCTTCACCACCGGCGGACCACCGCTGCCGACATCGATCAACAGCGCCTCATGCCCGCGACGGCGGATCAGGTTGGCGACGAAGGCGTGTTCCTCGCCTTTCGTGTCGAGCGCTCCGAGGACGGCGATGGTGGCCATGCAAGTACTAGACTCCTAGTTTTTCCGCTTCACGGGAATCGCCTTGAACTCGCGGGTCAAGTCGGTGAGCGACCGCTCGACGGCCATGCGCTCCAGCGACGACGCGCCGACAAAGCCGACGGCATCGGTATGCTCGTTGATGTAGGCCGCATCCTCCGGCGTGTTGATCGGGCCGCCGTGACTGAGGTAAATGACGTCGTCGCGAACGGTGCGGCCGGCGTCGATGATTTGCTGCGTGCGCTTGGCGGCTTCGGGCAGGCTCATGGTGGCATCCACCACACCGATCGAGCCACCGACGGTGGTGCCGACGTGGGCGATGATCACATCGGCTCCCGCTTCCGCCATCGCCTTCGCCTCCTCGGGCGCATCGACATAGACGATGCTGAAAAGGTCCATGCGACGGGCGAGCGCGACCATCTCGAACTCCTTCTTCACGCTCATCCCCGTCTCCTCGAGGATCTGGCGGAATTTGCCGTCAATGATGCAGTGGGTCGGGAAATTGTTCACGCCGGAGAAGCCCATGTCCTTCACCTTGCCGAGCCAGTGCCACATGCGGCGGCGCGGGTCGGTGGCGTGGACGCCGCAGATCACGGGCGTTTCCTCGACGACCGGCAGCACCTCGAATTCGCCGATCTCCATCGCCACGGCATTGGCATCGCCATAGGCCATGAGGCCGGCGGTCGAACCGTGGCCGGCCATGCGGAAGCGGCCGCTATTGTAGATGATGATGAGATCGGCGCCGCCTTTCTCGATGAATTTCGCGCTGATGCCCGTGCCCGCGCCGGCGGCGATGATGGGCAGGCCTTTCGAAAGCGTGTCGTGCAAGCGCTCCAGCACTTCGGCGCGCGTGTAGGGATTTCCTTTTCCGGTCCAAGGGTTCGGCATGGCGGGATTCTATGACGTCGCCCGCCGCCGCGGTCTAGCCCCGGAAGGGTCACCATCGCCCACCATCGGCTATCGGAAATCCCCACTCGGTCAACGGGCCCGGCCGGTTCCGCTCAAAAGATAGACCGCGAACGAAGCGAGCCAGTGCTCGCCTTCGTAGTGACCGCTGGCGACCAGCGCGAGGCCGGCTTGGGAATGCTTGTCGGCCGCCTCCAACAGAACCTTCCGCCGCGGGTCGCCGTCCGGCAGCACCGAAGCGATGCCGCGCATGGTCCAGGCTCGATTCAAGTTGAGCCCGGCCAGATGGATCAAATGCCCGTCGGTCGGATCGCTGACGGTCACCGGGGTCAGCAGGTTGCCGGCCTTGCCCGCGGCCAAATCGGGAAAGTAACCGGTGAGCCACGTGGAGAACTCCTCGGCCGGCAACACGCGGCGCATCAGGTCGGCGACATTGAGGCCGGGCGAAAAGAAGTCGTTTCCCGAGGGTTCGTACGCGACCGGATAGTCGCGGTCATTGCCGTAGAACTGCCGGCTCTTTTGGAGCAATAGCTTCTCGAATGCCGCATCGCCGGAACCGCGGGCATAGTCGAGCATCTGGCCGAGCGGAAACGCGGTCTCGGGATGGAAGCCGCAGCGGACCGGCCAGTCGAGCTTGGGCAGGTAGTCCTTCGCAAGGCCGACGATCTCTTGCTCCACCGGCTCAAGATGGCGAGCCCACGCACGCGCATCCGGGTCGTCCCACGCACGCAATTCCAACGCGAGCCTCAAGGCCCACGCCCATCCGTACATCCGCTCGAAGCTGCGGTTGTCCTTCTTCCGGAAGTAATCGGCCTCCGCGGCCAATCCTTCCGGGGTAAACCGGCCTTGGAGTGTTTTCCGGATCTCGCCCGCAAAGGGAGCCTCCGGGAACTGCTTGAGCAACCGCACCAGCATCCAATGGCCGTGGACCGAGGAGTGCCAATCGAAGTGCCCGTAAAACACGGGGTGCATTTCCCGCGGCGACCTCAAGTCATCCGCCCCGGTGGTCACGTGCCCGGTCTTGTTGGGATACTCGCGGTCAATCCCCGCCAGCGCCAGTTTCACAAATCCCGCCGCCTGCTCGCTCGTCATTCGAGTCTCCTGAGCGAAACCGGCGGAAGCGGCAAGGGCGGCGATGAGCGCGGGGAAAAGCTTCCGGTACACGCCCGGAGGAAAAACCGCGCGAACCGCCCCGAGAAGAGCGAACACCCGTTTTGGATGAACTCTTTTAATCTCGCTACCCAAGTCACATGCACAAATTTATCCATCCACGGGCATAACTATGGATATTTTTGTCCCTTATATGCTTTTGGCAAAGCAATGCCAGACAAACTCCCAATAGCTACGATTTTGAGCAGCTTGCCCCCCTCCACGGTTCGGAATAGCCTTGAAACCTTGAGAAAAGAAGCGATCCACAGCTGTTTTTCTCAAGTCATCCAGCACTCCAAATCCAGCCTCCCCCGACCGGGGGAGCGCAGACTACCTAGATGTTCTTTCTCTATTTTGAGTTCAATTTTCTTGATGAGCCGCCCTTCGAGAGCATAAGTAGCGAATCTACTTGGTAACTACCGGCCTCGCCGTCTTACCAACTAGCACGGAAGGATCGCTCGTTAGAGCGGACCTTGCGGCCAAACCTCGACCAACCCATGACCCAAGACCCTAACCGGCTTCTGGTTGCCAGAAGCCACCGCGACCCGCGTGGCTTCGCCCTGGTGATCTCGCTCTCGCTGATGGTTCTGCTGACTGTTCTCGCGGTCGGCCTGCTGAGCCTGTCGGCGATTTCGCTGCGCTCCTCCACCCGCGGCGACGCGATGGCCGCGGCCCGCGCCAACGCGCGCTTGGCGCTGATGTTCGCCTTGAATGAACTCCAACAATTCACCGGCCCGGACCAACGCGTGACCGGCACCGCGGATCTGGCCGGGACTGCCACCGGAGATCCGATCGCCAATGGTACCGCACCCCTCAACAACTCGACGGTGAACAACACCCAGAAGGGCCTTTCCGCGGTGCAACCGGGCACGCGCCAATGGATGGGGGTCTGGAATCAAACCGCCGCCTTCACACAGACCTTCACGCGCACGCCGTCGCCGACCTTGGTCGGCTGGCTCATCAGCGGCAATGAGAACAAGTCCGCCGCCAACCGGCTGACACCAGCCAGTCCGGTGGCCGCGGTCGATGGCGGTGGCGATGTGGACACCAAGTCCGCCGTGATTCTGGCGGGCAAGAACACCGTCGGCAGCAGCCAGATCGACGACTACGTGAGCGCCCCGCTGGTGGAAATCGAGGATTCCGGCAGCGGCAAAACCCCGACCGGACGGCACGCCTGGTGGATAGGCGACGAGGGAGTGAAGGCCAAGCTCAACCTCGGCTCCGCGGGCGAAGGGAATACCACGCTGACCTATGCCGACCTGGCGGCTCCGCGGCGTGGCTGGGAAACAGTGGACGGCTTCGGAAGCTACCCGCAGCCGGGCTCCGGTTCCGAAGATCTTCTGGTCCGGGTGGTCAGCAGCAACGAGGCCGCGCTGCTGGATCCCACCATCGGCGGAACCACGAACTCGCCGCTGCAGCGCAGTTTCCACGCGGCCACCTCGGATAGCTTCGGCGTGCTGTGCGATACCTTGCAGGGCGGGCTGAGGCTGGATCTCTCGGCCTACCTTGGCGGCGCGCTACCAACCACCGCCATCCCCGGTGTCCTCAACTCCCCGGTTCCGAATGCCAATATCGTTCCGACTTCCGTGGCCAACCGCCTCAAGGGACCGAAGTGGTCCGCATTGAAGGAATTCCACGATCTTGCCACCCAACTGGCCAACGGTGCGGTCAAGCCCGCCAGCTCCGACCTGCAGGCGGCGATCGCCCCGGTCATCACCGACCTGCGTCTGCTCTTCGGGGTGAAACTGGTGCCCAGCGGGGCTGCGGATACCTACCGCTGCCTGCCTTGCGCGAAGATCGCGGTGTCACTGGCGAATCCTTATCCCTATCCCTTGAAGTGGACCGGCCCGCTGGAGTTGGAGATCAAGAACGCCACCGATCCGGCGCGCAGGCCGAGCCGGATCTGGAATGCCAGCGGCCAGCCCGCCTACGTGCCGCGGAATACCTCGGAGCCCGCGGTGCTGAACAATGCCATCTTCTCGATCCCGGCCACCACGTTGCCGCCCGGTGAAGCCCGTGCCTACACGGTGTCCGGCTCCATCTTGCGTCCCCAAAACAGCACGTCACGGGTGACCGTCCCCATGGGGACCTTCTCCTCCAGCAGCCCCGCGAACTTCGCCAACTGCGTGATCCTCGACCACGGCTCTACCAACACCATCTCGGGCAGCGGGACGCTGGACCTCGACGTGCGTGAAGACACCACAACGACCCAGATCAACGTCGAACTCCGCACCGGCAGCACCACTTCCACGCTGCTTCGCAAGATCGAGCGCTTCGAACTCGACAACGCGCCCTTTGACGTGACCCAGCGGAAATTCAGTTCCGCGTTGGCCAAGCAGTTCACCGAGCCGGTGCCGCTCCAGCTTTACAGTTTCCAAGTCAGTCAGCCCGGCGCCGACTATGCTTCGGTGCTGCCCTCGAAGGATCAACTCGGCTTGCGCAGTTCCACGCTGCGGACCTTCGCCGACTTCAACTTGCAGGCGACGCGCTTCCGCAAGCCGATCATCTCCTACAATCCGCCGCCCTACTTCATGCAGATCGCCAACAGTGCGGCGACCCTGCCCTTCGTGCCGCCGGGCAGGGACACCGGCAGCGACTTCACCCGCAACCTGAGCATCTCGCCGATGCCATGGGGTCGCTCGCCATTCGACACGCGCCAATCCATCCTCTTCAGCCCGCCGCAGCAACTCGTGTCGATCGCCCAGCTCCAGCACGCGGACCTGACCGCGGACGACATCTACGTCTCGGTCGGCCACCAGCCGGGCAATGCGGTGGGCAACTCCTACGCGACCCCCTTCGTGATGCGCAGGAACACCATCCAGAACCGCATGGATTTCACGATCACCGGCTTCAACTCCGCCCCGTCCACCAGCACGAACTACTACGACATTTCCCACCTTCTGAACACGGCGCTGTGGGACACCTACTATTTTTCCAGTATCCCGCGCACCGGGTCCGCCGTTCCGCTCAATGACCGGATGGTGGTGTGGAACCCGAACGATCACCGGCATGACCTGCTCGACGGGCGGGAGGCGGCCGCGCGCTTGCTCGTCAATGGCGCCCACAACGTGAACTCGGTCGAAAAGGACGCGTGGAAAGCACTGCTCGCCGGTAGCAAGCACCTCTCGCACCCTGCCGACGGCGCGAGTTCCACCGACGCGCTCTACCCTCGCAGCTTGGAGCAGATCAGCACTTCCGTGCAGCCGCCCACGGGCAGTGGCAGCGACTCCTACTCCGGCTTCCGCCGCCTGACCGACGCCCAGATTGACGCGATCGCCACCGAAATCACGCGCCAGGTCCGGATGCGGGGTCCCTTCGTGTCGCTCTCGCACTTCGTCAACCGCGCCTTGGTGGGAATCACCCAAAACCGCGACCTCGGTCGCAGCGGGGCCCTGCAAAGCGCGCTCGACAATGCCGGAGCCAACATCAGCCCTGACGGCACCAAGATGGTCTTCTCCGACATCGATCCCATCGAGGACCGCGTCAATCTCCAGAATGACGGCAGCGCCCCGCGCTCCGACCTGGTTGGCTCCGATTCCACCTCGATTCCGAATTCCGGGACCGATGGTGTCTGGCCTCCCACCTCGCACGATCTCAACCCGGGCGCGGTCGCCGGCATCCTCGCCGACAAGCAAATGCTCAACGACAACCGCTACAAGCGCGAGCAGGGTTATCGCTCCACCGGCATCCCGGGTTGGATCACCCAGGCCGACCTGCTGCAAGTCATCGGGCCCTCGCTCAGCGCCCGGTCCGACACCTTCCGAATCCGCGCCTACGGGGAGGCGCTCGATCCCGAATCCGGCACCCCGGTCGCCAAGGCCTGGTGCGAGGCGGTGGTCCAGCGCTTGCCGGAATATCTCGATTCCGCCAATGCTCCCACCGACCGCGGCAGCGTGCTCACGGCCATCAACCAGAAGTTCGGCCGCCGCTTCCAAGTTGTTTCCTTCCGCTGGCTTTCTCCACATGAAATCTAAGCTTCTCACGCTCGCCTTCGCCGCCATCGCCTCTGCCGCCCCGGCTCAGGTTTCCCTCAAGGCCGACCTCGTTTCCTGGGGCGAGGATATCCCGGGCCTGACCCTGAAGTCCGCAGGCAAGGGCGAACCGGTGACCGCCCTCGCCTTCCGCTATTCCAAGCCCGTCCACTACTCCGGTCCGGAGGTGATGGAGATCCACCAGGATCCCGCGACCGCGGCGAAAGCGACCGAGGCCTCGCAGAATACCGCGCCGATCCCGCCTGAACTTTTGGAGCGCCGCAAGAAGGAGCCGACCTTGGTCGCGCTGGCCAAGCTGCCCGCCGGTTCGCGGCGCGTGACCGTGCTGATCGCGCCGGCCAGCTCCGGGACTTACCAGACCTACGTCATCGATGACGACCCGACCAAGCTGCCGCTCGGCGAGCTCCGGATCCTCAACTACAGCCCGGTGAAGATCGCCATGCGTTGCAATGGCAAGGCAGTGAAGGAAATGAAGACCAAGGACTCCTTCGTGGTGCCGCCGCAGCAAGACGGTCAGATCGTTTACGAACTGGCCTACGACAACAAGGGCAAGTGGAAGATGCAGGAAAACAACCTGCTTTCGGTGAACCCGAAGGAGCAGGTCCAGCTCATCGTGTTGAAGAGCGACGCCGACTTCTTCACCAACAGTGACGGCGGTCGTTCCGGCTTCCTTCAAAAGGTCGTGCTGCGCCGTCCGCCGGAAAACGCCGTGACGCCTTGATGGATCACACCGGAGGCTCCGCGTCGCCACCGCCGATCCGCTTCATCCCGGGTTCCGGCGGCTCGATGCCCTTTTCGAACAGCTCGATGGCCGTCTTGGCCACCTGCGCCGTGTCGAAGTAGGCGTAGCCCGCCACGCCGACCGCGCCAACCACCGGCACCCAGCGGGAAAACGCCTTGCCGAGCGCGCGCTGGGAAATCTTGAGACCGATCTTCCGCGCGATGGCTTGGAATGCCTGCAGCGACACCTGTTTCACCAGATAGCGCTCGCCCATCCGCACCACCAGGTCGCGCACGGCCATCGCCGCGCCGTGGCGGAAGAGGCAGTAGGTCATCTGCTCGCGCGACAGGCAGGCGGTCTGGCCATAGACGCCGGCAAGATCCGCCACCATCTGGGTCTGGATCTGCCAGACCTTCATCATCTCGGGGACAATGGTCAGCCAACCGAGCGGGCCCGCCGGCAGGCCAAGCGTCCCCGCCGCCGCCGCGGCCTTCAGCGAGGCTTGGCGCGCGATGGTCCGGGCCGCCTCCGCCGGCATCGGGCTCTCCTTCAATTCCGTGGTCGGAATGCGGGCAATCGCTCCGGTGATGGTTTCCACGATCTTCTTGGCAAACCCTTCGGAATCCGGTTTGGCGGGCAGTTCGCTCATTTGGGCCGATCAAACCCGCGGGCCGCGGAATTCGCAAGTTGTGATCGGCCGAATGGAAAATCACGTATTTTTCACATCGCGAGATCGCCCGGCGGCGTTAGTCTAGCGACCGGATCATGCAAACTCCCTCGGAAAAACTTCGCGACGCGTGGACCCGCCATGCGGCCGCCGTCGCCCGCAAGATCAATCTGGCGTGGTGGATCCAGACGCTCTCCACGCCGCTGGTGACGGTGGGCCTGGTCGGTGCGTGTGTGCTCCTGTTGATCCGCCGCGAGCTGCCCGACTCGCCCGCTTGGGTGCTTGGAGTTTCCGCATTCGGAACGGTCGCACTGCTGGCTGGCATCGCATGGCTGGTCGCCCGCCGCCGCTTTGAAAAGCCGGAGCAATCGCTGGTGCGGATCGAGGCCTCGATGCGCCTGCGCAACGCGCTGTCCGCGGCGAAGGCCGGCGTCGCGCCGTGGCCGGAGTTGCCGCCGAAGGTCGATGCCGGCGTCGAGTGGAATTGGCAGCGGGTGCTGGTCCCGCCCTTCGCCGCGCTCCTCTTCCTCACCGCCGGGCTGTTTTTCCCGGTCTCCGCCCGCACCAATCCCGAGGTCGGCAAGGACGAGCCGCTCGCATGGGGCAATCTCCAATCCGACCTGGAGCGTCTCAACGAGGAGGAAACGATCGATGAGACCTACATCGAGGAAATGAAGAAGAAGCTCGAGGAACTGCGCTCGCAGGAGGAAGAGGAGTGGTTCAGCCATTCCTCCCTCGAAGCGACCGACAGCCTGAAGAAAGAGCACTCGGCGGAGGTGGAGAAACTCGAGCGGGAACTCGCCCAAGCCGACAAGGCGCTCGGCAATCTTGAGAAGAACGCCGGCGGGATGTCCGCGGCGGAAAAGGACCGGCTGTTGAACCAGTTCGACCAAGCGCTGCAGGGCCTGCAAAACGGCGCGCTCAAGCCGAATTCCAAGCTGCTCGAGCAGCTCAAGCAGCTCGACCCGAAAAACCTCGGCCAGCTCCCGCCGGAGCAGCTTCAACAGCTCCGCGATGCCATGAAAAAGGCCGGCCAAGCCTGCAAGGATTGCCAAGGCGGCAGCGGCGGCGGCCAAGGCGACGAATGGCTTGATGAGCTTCTCGACGGCGAAGGCGAAGGCCAGTGCGAAGGTGGCGAAGGCGACAAGGAAGGAGACGGCAAGGACGGCAAAGGTGCCGGCAAGGGCGGCGTGGACCGCGGTCCCGGCCACGCTCCCGGCATGCTCGGCGCGGAAGGCAAGAAGCTCGATACCGGCGACCTGACCGGCCTTGAATCGAAGGATCTTTCCCGCTCCCTGCCCGGCGACCTGCTTCAGCTTCAGGACGGCGAGCACGACGTGGACAAGTCGGCCGTCGGGCCGCGCGCCGGCGGCGCGACCGGTGCCACCGGCGACGGCGGCGACCGGGTGTGGAAGGACGCGCTCGATCCCGACGAGCAAAAGGCGCTGAAGAAGTTCTTCGAGTGACGACCAGGGGGAAAGTTGAAGGTTGAAAGTTGAGAGTCGAGAGTCGAAATCCGGCCGAGGCTCCGTCCGGGCCGCCCTCGGAAGTCAAACGCTCAACACTCAACCCTCCACTCTCAACTTCTTCCATGCTCCTCGCGCGCCTGAACGACGGCCCCGAAATCTTCTTTACCCTGCAGGGCGAAGGCGTGTCGGCGGGGCTCCCGGCCGTGTTCATCCGGGCCGCACTGTGCAATCTCCACTGCCACTGGTGCGACACGGACCACACCTGGAATTTCGAGGGCACCCCGTGGCAGCACGACAAGGACGCCGACCCCGCCTACCGCAAGCACCGGAAGGCCGAGGTGACGATCGAGGTCCCGGCGGCTGAAATCGTTTCCCGCGTGGCCGCCTTTCCCTGCCGCCGCGTCGTGCTGACCGGTGGCGAGCCCTTGCTCCAGCAGGAGGCATGGCTGGAGGTCATCCATGGCCTGCGGGCCATCGATCCAGCCTACGTGTTCGAGGTGGAAACCAATGGCACCAAGATGCCCACGGCGGAATTCCGCGCGGCGGTGAACCAGTTCAACGTCTCGCCCAAACTCGCGAACTCCGGCATGGAAGCCCGGCTGCGGGTCGCCCCCGCGGTTCTCGCCGCCTTTGCCGCCGAGCCCAAGGCCTGGTTCAAATTCGTCGCCCGCGGCGCGGACGATGTGGCGGAAATCCTGTCCTTCACCGAGGAGCATCACATCCCGGCTGGCAAGGTGTTGGTCATGCCCGAAGGCCGCAGCGCCGCCGAACTCGACCGCCACGGCGCGGCGCTCGCCGGCCCGTGCATGGCCCACGGCTGGCGCTTCTGCGACCGCCTCCACGTCCGGCTGTGGGGCGACAAGCGGGGCGTCTGAGAAATCCCGCAGCAACTTTTGCCTCGCAAGCCGGTTTCTTCCGCCGGAAACTGCCTCCTGCCACCATGAAGCGCGCCCCACACTCCTCCAGCGACTTCGCCGACGACCTTGAAAAGGATCCCGTCTGGGAACTCCTGCGGGAGAGCCGCGCCGTGCGGCCGAGCCCGAACTTCGCCGACAATGTCGTCCGCGCCGCCCGTCTTGAGGGTCAGGAAAAGCCATGGTGGAGCCGGATCTGGATCCCCGCCGCGATCGGCACGTCCCTCGCCGGAGCCGCCGCGCTGGTGGCCGTCGTTCTCACGCTCCAGTCCCAGCCCGGGACCGGCAATCGCCAGATGGTTGCCACTCCTGTTGCTCCGGATGCCTCGCTCGCGGAGTTGCAGGAAGATTTTGAGAACGAAGTCTTCCTCGAAGCCTCCGACCATCTCGGCAAGTATGACGACGCCGAGTTGGTTTCGATGATCGGGTTCTGAAGGTCGCGTAGCGACCAAAGAGGGTAGCCGTGGGCTTCAGCCCACGGATGTGGCAGTATCGGGCGACTTGTCGCAGAGCGACAAAGGAACCCCTCCCTTGCGGACTCTATTCCCGCAGCGGCCCGCACCGTGGGAATTCCTGTGTCGTTCTGCGACACCACGCCGCCGCGCTGGAGTCCGCGGGCTGAGGCCCGCGGCGACCATCCCTTGACCGCTACTGCGCGGTCGTTGAGGTACGCGGGCGGCGGAATGACTGCGTGCGCCGGCCACCAACAAACTACCTCACCGCCCCGACCGCGTTCGCCTTCAACTGCCCGGCCGTCCTTTCCCACCAGCCGCCTTCGGGCTCAGCATAGGGGCGGAAGGTCTCGGTCGTGCCGTGGGCGTCGTTGTAGAGCAGCGCCCGGTGCAGGCCGAGGTTCCCGGCGGCGGGCGAGTCAATGAGGTTAGCGGAATCGTTCGCGCTCATCTGGAACAGCACGCGCATCTCGAACTCCGCCATCACCTTCCGCGGCAACCATCGGCTGACGTTGTTCCAAGTATCGACGCCGGCGATGAGATGGATTCCCGCCGCTCCGCCTTCGCTGGCGAGGTCGGCCAGAACCTTCGCCGGGTTCGGGCCCGACGGGCCGTCATCCATCGAAAACAGGAAGTCATCCTCCTGCCGCAGCTTCTTGAACCGCTGCAGGCCGTGGATGACCACGAAGATCTCCGGTCCCTCGGACTCACCCGCACTCCGCTTCGCGAGTTCGGTGGAAAGTTCCGCAAAGGCATCCGCCACGCCCGCCGGGCCGACGACCTTCACCTCATGCGGCAAGATGGAGGCGAGCCGCTTCGAGGCTCCGCTGCCATCGAGGATCACAAAACGCCCGCCGTCTGCCGGGAGCCCGGCGGCCAGCGAAAGGGTCGCCACTTCCAACAGCGTGCCCACCCGCTCGTCCGACTGGCCAACCACCAGCAAATGGCTGCCGCTGCGACGCGCGAATACGGCCTCGGTCGGGCCCTTGATCGAGTTCGGTTCGCCGAGCCACGCCTTGATCTCGGCGGGGCGCGATTGCGGACGCTCGCGCAGCAACCCGGCCAGCTCGACATTCGCGTCGAGGTCCGCCGGAGCATTCCCCTCGAAGACCACCGGCGCGGCGGGCTTTCTCCCCCGCTCCGCGGCGAGCGCGGTCACGCGGTCGAGCAGGCGGTTCCGCTCGTCCTCCGAAAGCCACACGGTTTGAAACGGACTGTTCGCCGCCAGCACACCGGCATTGTCGTTGTAGATCCCCTCACCCGGCCGGGTCAGCAAGCGCGGCGCGGGGTTGTCGTCGTCCATGATCAGGTAGGCATCGGCCTCGTTGCACTGCAGCGCGATGCGCACGACCATCTGGCCGATCGTCGCGCGGGCCAGCGTGTAGGCACCGCCGAGCGTCTGCGAGCCGAGGATGACGTGGATGCCGAAGGCACGGCCCTGGCGGACGATCCGGTCTAACAAGAGTGATGCCGACTGCGCGACAGCGTCGTCCTCGGTGAAGATCTCCTGGAACTCGTCGATCATCAGCAGGGTCCGCGGCAAAGGCTGGCCGGTGGCCTTGCGATAGCCCGCCACGTCCTGCGCACCCGCCTTGCGGAAGAGTTCACCGCGGCGGCGCAGTTCGTCATCGACGCGATGCAGCACGCTGAGGCCGAACTCGCGATCGCTCTCGATCGCCACCACGCGGGCATGCGGCAGACGCTTGGTGCCGTAGCACTTGAACTCAACGCCCTTCTTGAAGTCCACGAGATAGAACTCCACCTCGTCCGGGCTGCAATGCAGCGCGAGGTTGGTAATCATCACGTGGAAGAGCGTCGATTTGCCCGAACCCGTCTTGCCCGCAATGAGCGCGTGCTGGCGGGTGCCCTTACCGAGCGCGAGCATCTGGAACTTCTTCGCGCCGCTGCGCCCGATCGGCACCCTCAGTTCGTCGCCGGTGCTATTGGTCCACCACTCGCTTTCGGGAGGCGAGATGTGCGAGAAGGGCACCTCCACGCGATTCGAGTCGATGCTCGCTTGGCCGAGCCGATGGACGAGTGCAGTCTCCAACTCGCCCGTCGGCGAAGCGGAAAGCACCGCATGATCAGCACCGGAAGGCATACTTGCGAGACGGAACGAATCGCCGTGCTGAACCAGCCGCAGGCAGGCCTTCTCCAGCGCATCGGACAAGGCCGGCTCGACCGGCTGGCGCGGATCGCGGTGCACCAGCAGATAGACGCCACAGCGCGCGCCACTGGTCGCGATGCTCAACAGGCGCTTCGAGGCCGTCTCGCTGAAACCGGCGGGGAAACCCGAGACCACGACGAAGCGATGCTTCTCCGCCACGGTACCGGCTTGCTCGTTGTATTCATCGAGTGTCGCATACTCGTTGCGAAGGTACATCTGGATGACCTTCTCGATGTGCTCGTTGACCTCCGCGAGCCGTTCCTCGATCTGCGTCGTCTGGGTCCAGATGCGGCCGTGGATCAGCGTTTCCTCGTAATCGCCGAGATGCATCAGACCGGCGAAGTCTTTTCCGAGGCCCACCGGATCGATCAGCGTGAAGGTCGCCCGCCCAGCCGGATGAGTGGTCAGAACGCGCAGGACGATCTCGTTGATCGCTGCCGCGGCGGCGGAGGCATCGCCCTCTAACAAAATCGAACCGCGATCGGGAAAACCCAGCGCCAGCGGCACGTCGAAGTCGGCGGGGCCATCGAGCGTGAAGCTACCACTCTCCGCCATCCCGCCGGCCAGTTCCTTGAGCGAAACGTGCAGCCTGCCGAAAGGCACCACGCGCTCGGAAGTTTCCGGCGGAGTCCACGTTTCGATCCACGACTCGCGCCATTCGGGAAAGCGGTCGTCGGCTTGTCCTCCGAGCCCTAACAGCTCGGTGTGGACCGGCTTGACCTGCTCTTCCCACTCGCTCAGCAACTGATTCAAGCCCTCCTGTTGCGTGGCATCGGCAGCGGCGACGCCCCCGGCATACTCAGCTTCGCGGGCGGCATCTTCCGCCTTGGAGAAGGCTTCAAGTTCGGCGACCGCCCGATGCATGCGGTCGGCCACATCAGCGAGATTTCTCCGGTGCAGCGCCTCGGCTTTCGCGGGCAAGCGGGCGACCTGCATCTCGATCTTGCGTCGTCCTTTCTGCATCAACTCCTGGCCGATTTCATCGCTGCCGCGCAGCGTCTCGCTGAGTCCCTCGCTTTGCTGGGCCACTTCCCGCTTCAAGGACTCACCGAGCGCGGTGACCTTCGCCTCGGACACGGCGGCGGCACCGGCTCCGAGATTGCGGGACGACTGCAGGGTGATCGCCATCCGCCGCACCGCGGGAAAAAGCAGGATGGTCGAAAGGAAATGAAGCGCGCACGGAATGAGCAAGGCGAGCAGCAGCTTCGGCCTCAGCTCGGCAATCGCAGTGGCGCGATCGGGTGCGCTATAAATCAAGTAGCCGAAGACGCCGCCGATCACCACCAGCAACGCGGTCAGAGGCACCCAGCGGAACAGGGCGGCCAGCGGATTCCGCTTCAAGGCATCGAGCTGTCCAACCGCCACCGCGAGACGCTGCAGGCTTTCGCTCCGCAGGGTTTCGCGATCCTTGGAAGTATCCGCCTGCTCGCCTTTGACGAACTTGCCCTTGCGCAGCGTCAGGCTGAACCACGGCTGGAAGCCGCGCAGCACCTTCACCGCGGCGCGGGCCGTCGCCGCGGTCTCCTCGAGATCCGCGGCGATATCTTGGGCGAACTCCCGGTGATCCTGGCGGGCGCGTTCCCACAGATCTTTCGCTTCCTCCTTGCTGCGCATCGTCTGTGCCTGGCGCAGCCCGACCTGGCGATCCTTCTCGGCGCGCACGCGCTTGGCCAAGCCCGCATGGGCGGCTTGCGCGGCACGGTTCATCCAACTACGACGCGCCTCGTACTTCAACACCACGGCTTCCTGATCGGAATCCGACTGCGCCATCAGCCGCTGTTGCCGCGCCGCACGGTCGGCCTCGCTCGCTTCGCGGCGGGCGGTCGAGTGGCGCTTGGCTGCCAGCACGCCCGCGGCATGGGCGCGGGTGAGCGCGGCCTCGCGTCCGGCAATGGACGAAACGGCGGCTTGCAGCCGCAGCAACAGCTCGCGGACGCGCTCGGGATGCAGGGGGTCAGTCACAGTCGGCATGGAGTTTGGAAAGCACGGCATCGAGCTCCTCGATCACCCGCGTGGCAGTGGCAACCGCTTGCGGCAGGCCAGAGAGGAACTCTTTTTCAAAATCAATCGCCTTGGCGTCGCGCCACGACGCGCGGGTCTCTTCCCAGCGCATGAAAAGCTCGCGGTTGGACTCGTTGAGGAGCGACTTGCTGGCACCCAGGCTCATGACGGTTCAGGCGTTTGCGTTTCAGGGGTGGTTTCGCCGCCCCCCGTCACCTCGCGCGGCGGAGCGTGGACTTCGGCGTAGTCTTGCAGAAGGCGGATCGAATTGGAAAGCGACACCACGCCCTTCGGCATCTGGCGCGAGAGTGTTTCGTGCAGGCTTTCGAGCTGCTTGGCGAGCACCTCGACCCGCGCGTCGAAGGCCTGCCGCCAGCGCTTGAGCACGGCGAGCTTTTCCTCGGCCTCGGCCAGCGCGCGGCGGGCCTTGTTGACGGCCATCTGCTGGGCGGTCTTGTCATCGCGCAAGGACGACATCCGCGCGCTGTAAAGTTCCTGCTCCGCCTGCTCTAACAAGCGGCTGCGCCGCCGGAACTCGGCCTCCCATTTCTGGCGCTGCTCGATTTCCAGCCAGCCACGGGTGCGCTTGACCTCGCCTGTCACGTCGTCGAGCGCCCGCCGCGCGCGCTCGGTATAGCGGACCAGCGCCGCCCGGAATCCCTCCAAGGCTGCGATCGATCCCACCCGTGCCTGGCTATCCATGAATCAGCGCTGGTCGAGGTACTGCTGGATGCGCTCCGCCTTGCGCAGCAGGTAGGGGCCGTGCTGGTCGGAGAGCTCGATGAAGCGCTTCATGGTCTTCATCATCTGGAGAAACTCCGCGGAAAACTTTTCGTGTTCTTGATCCTGCCAACTGTCGCCCAGCGCGGTGAAGCGGGACATCAGCGAGGCGGTGCGCTCCTTCACCTCGTTGTTGAAGCGCTTGAGCTCCGCGGCGAAGCGGCGGACTTCCTCGGGATCAATGATCGCTTGGGACATGGTGGGATTTTCCGGCGGGGTTTGCGGGAGGTCGAGGAATTACCCGCAGGGGCGCGCGGGAAATTTCCTCGCCTGCACGGGAAACCCCGGAGTCCCCCACAGGTTTCACCCCTTCGGTGCGGCAAGGCTGCCGCGGGTGAACGAGTCCGCCGCAAAAAAGCGGCTCTCCTTGGCCACCTCGTCCCGAATCCACTCCACGGCCGCCTTGGCCATCGTTTCCAACGGTTGGCGAAAATGGGCCGGAGTTGGGCCAATACCACGCCCTCGCCGGGTGGGACGAGAGCACGATCATCGAGAGATCGTCCGGCACCTTCCGCCCCAAATTACTGAATACACACGCGCAATTGTCCTCTAAGCACGTTTTACCCGCGAAAAACTATGAATCAATGCCATCAACCCGATCAAATCCCCAATCCACCTGCTTCCGCTGGCTGTTTCCCTCTTAGGCGCACTTCATGCGGCCACCATCACCTTCATAGCTGCTGACCCTTGCCGATGGCACCGCCAACGCTGGCACCGCCCTCCTCTCCAGCGCCTCGCTTTATTGAATAAAGATTCCTCCGAGGTCTAGAGGGACTGGGAGCGCCGCGTGGAGGGGTCCGCGCGGCGTTCGAATTTTACCCTCACGTTCCCGGCCCGAGCTTCGGCGGATGAAATCCTTCCTCCAGCGAGCCGACGGCGACCCGCAACCGGCGCTGATACTCGTCGCGCGGGATCTCCTGGCCACCGAACCGCCGCAGGTGCTCGGTCAACCACTGCGTGTCTAACAAAACAAACCCGCGCGCCCGAAGTTCCTCGACCAGTGCCACCAGCGCGACCTTCGAGGCGTCCGTTTTCCGCGAGAACATGCTTTCGCCGAAAAACGCCCGTCCGAGCGCCACCCCATAGAGCCCGCCTTGCAGGCCCTCGGCATCGTGCGCCTCCACCGAGTGCGCGTAGCCCAGCCGGTGCAGCAGGCAGTAGCTTTCGAGGATCGTGGCATCGATCCACGTCCGCTCGCGGGAGGCACACCCCTGCATCGTCCCACGGAAGTCGCTGTCCCACTTCACCTCGAAGGATTGCTTTTTCATCGACCGCTTGAGGCCATGGGGGACGTGAAAGCCGCCGTCGAGCGGGATGACGCCACGCATCAGCGGCGAAAACCAAGTCAGTTCGCCCGCGTCGGCCATCGGGAAAACACCTTGGGCATAGGCGCCTAGCAGCACCTGCGGCGGAATGATTTGGGCTGGCGGAAATCCGGACACGCGTCGCCGCGCAATCTGTCCCAAGCACCGCCTCATCTCAAATCCATTTCTCCGCATGCATGACTCCACCGGAAATTTCGGGTTTGGACTCCAGCCTTCCCCGCCCCTACCGTTGCGCCGTGTCCGAGCCGGAGCAGGTCAGCGTCGAGGAGTATGTCAGGGTCGAATCGATCTTCGTCCGCCATCGCAACGCCTTGATCCTGCGTGCTCAATTCGCGCCGATCTACACCGATTACTACCTGCACCTGATGCAGCACGGCATCCGCCACCCTGCGGAGCTGGACCAGATGCTCAAGGACTTCCTCGCCGGCATCACCCTCCATGCCGTGGCCCGGCCGTGGGCGGAAACGATCGCTTGGACGGTCAACTTGCGCGCCCCGCGGGTGAATATCTTCGTCACCGCCGGCTCGACCGAGGAATCCGTCGTCGGCCGACTCTTCACCGAGGACGTGCGCGAGCCGGACCGCCACTACTTCTACTCCCAAACCACCTCCCGCCACCTGCCCGAGCCGCGGCTGTCCACACTGGAAGTCGATGACCGCGATCCCTGCCACTGGGTCGAGCGCTACTACGAGCAATCCGAACAGCGCCCCGCCCGGATGTTCCGTCACGAGGACGAGGTATTCACCCTCGTAACCGCCCAACCGGAGTGCGATGAGGAATGGTTCGCGGCGCTCACTGCGGAAACCATCGAGCGGATCGAGGAAACGGAAGAAACCAGCCTGCTAGAGACCCGGCGCTTCCACTTCCACTGCGGCTGCACGCTCGGAAAAATCCTGCCTGTGCTCGGCTCGTGGCGGGAAAGGAAGGATGATCTCTTCGAAGACGCCGACGTCATCACCGTCCA
>CBKZPU010000045.1:0-31270 GCA_966696705.1 uncultured Verrucomicrobiaceae bacterium
TTCCTACAATGGAGCCAAGACCCTATGGGAGTGTCTGGCGTCCTTGATGAAAGTTGACTACCCGGACTATGAAGTGATTCTCGTCAATGACGGCTCGTCCGATGCGACCGCCGAGATCGCGGCGGAGTTTCCCGAGGTGATCTGCCATCACCAGGAGAACCGGGGCTTGAGCGTGGCGCGCAATGTCGGGGCGGAGTTGGCCAGTGGCGAGATCGTCGCCTATACCGACGACGACTGCGTGGTGGACGAGCACTGGCTGCATTACCTGGTGCGGGCCATGCTCGACCAACAGGTCGAAGGCATCGGCGGTCCCAACATCACCCCCGATTTCGACAGTTGGGTCGCCAAGTGCGTGGCCGCAAGCCCCGGAAATCCGAGTCACGTGATGTTGGATGACCACCATGCCGAGCACGTGCCCGGCTGCAACATGGCGTTCCGCCGCAGCACCTTGCTGGGGATGGGTGGCTTCGATCCGCAGTACCGCGTGGCGGGCGACGATGTGGACGTCTGCTGGCGGCTCCTGGATGCCGGAATGTCCATCGGCTATGCGCCGGGCGCGATGGTGTGGCATCACCGCCGGGCGACCGTGACGGCCTATGCCAAACAACAGAAGGGCTATGGACGCAGCGAGGCGATGGTCCGCTTCAAGCATCCCCAGCGCTTCGGCTCCTGTGGCCGCAGCCACTGGCACGGGATCATCTATGGCGACGGGGCGGTCGGGTTGCCGCTGCTGCCGGACCAGATCTATCACGGCCAGTTTGGCGGCAGCCTTTTCCAAACCATTTACCGCCACAACCACTATGGTCGAGGGTGGGTCGTGATGTGCCTCGAGTGGCACTTCGCGGCCCTGTTCCTGCTCGTGCTGTCCATCCTCGCCTGGCCCATGGCGGTGGTCAGCGGCGTCATGTGGTGCGCGTCGGTGGGGTTGGCGGTGCAGTCGGCCGCCAGGGCACCGCTGCCCCGCAGGGCACCCGCCTGGTGCCGGCCGCTGGTGGCGTAATTCTACCTGATGCAACCGATCTGGCGGGGCTGGCACCGGCTTACCTACTTCTTGCGACACAAGCGGTTCATCTTGGTCGAAGAGGTCAAGCACCAGGCCGAGGTCAAACGCATCTCCACCTCGGTGCAGGACCTCTACTGGGACAACGACAGCGGGAAAGGCCGCTACGACCTGCTTCCCCATGCTGTCCGGCGGGCCAAGGCCTCGCGCTGGTCCGGTGACTTCGGCAATGTCTGGGCCACCTGGGACATGAAACTGGTCGGAGACGCCTGGCACGACCTCACCGTTCACGTCGCCACCGAAGAACTCGGTTGGCCGCGGCGCTTCACCCGCGCCCGCTGCTCGGTTTCGGGGACCTTGCTCAACAAGGTGACCGCATGTGGCGTGGCGATCTGGATCCTGACGGCAGTGATCACCTGGAGCCTCTGGGCGCTCGCGCTCGGATTCGCGGTGGGTCTCGTTCTCTCGATCATGATTCCGCGCAGTCGCCGTGAATGCCTCGCGGCTGCGACCCGGCTGCTGGCCGCAGCGAGCATCGATGCCGGATTCTCGGAGAAGGCGGCAGCGGAGGAACGCGTGGCTGAAGCCGATGGTGCGGAAGAGTCCCCGTCCCACCGGCCGGTCCCGCGGAACCGGGAATTCGTGACGCTCCGGCAACAGGTGGCGGACGAGGTGATCTCGGCCCGCGAGCCGGCAGCCTGAAGTTTTCGTTCAACTTGTAAGCATTCACCAGCGTGCATCGGCGTGATTCCAGCAAACCGGCCGAAGCCAGGGCGATGGGCGACCTCGCGCTATGCTTCCGCTTGTTTCGCGAGGCCAAGCCCTATTACCTGGGGATGTGCCTCTACTTCCTGGTCTCCCTGATGGCGGCACCGGTGGCGCTGCTAACCCCCGTGCCGCTGAAGATCGCCGTGGACTCCGGCCTTGGGACCACGCCGCTGCCAGCGGCGCTGAGTGGTCACTTGCCCGCGTTCCTGAAGGACGGCCCACTGAATGTCATCCTGCTCTCCGCGATCCTGGTGGTGCTGACACGGCTGTTGGCCCAGCTCCAATCGGCCGCGAATTCGTTGAGCCGGACGATCATCAGCGAGCGGATGGTCCTCGACTTCCGGGCCAAATTATTCCGTCACGTCCAGCGGCTTTCCTTTGCCTTTCACGACCGCAGGGGTAGCTCCGATTCGACGTACCGAATTCTTTGGGACGCGGCATCGATCCAATACATCACCATCGACGGGCTGATTCCCTTCGTTTCCTCGGTGGTGACCTTGGGCGCGATGATCGCGGTGACCTTCGCCGTGAATTGGCATCTGGGGGTCGTTGCCCTGGCGGTATCCCCGCTGCTGGTCGGAGTCGCGCTGTTCTTTCGTCCCAAGCTGCGGCGAGGGGCGAAGCGAATGAAGAAGCTCGAAAGCGCCGCATTCTCGGTGATTCCGGAAACCTTGGGCGCGCTGCGGGTCGTCAAGGCGTTCGGCCAGGAAGACCAAGAGCAGGAACGCTTCGTCGGGCTCGCGCGGGCAACCCTCAAGGCGAAAGTCCGCTACATGATCACCGAGTGCGGCATGGGCATGCTCGTCGCCGCCACGACCGCAGCCGGCACCGCCGTGGTGCTCTATGTCGGAGCCTGGCAAGTGCTCGCCGGCAACCTCACGCTCGGCGAGCTGATCCTGGTGATGGGCTACCTGGGCCAGCTTTATGGCCCGCTCAAGGCGATCAGCAACAAGGCTGCCACCATGCAGACGCAACTGGCCAGCGCGGAACGGGCACTGTCGTTGTTGGACGAGCCGTTCGACGTGCCCGAGAAGCCGGGCGCCCTGCCGGTCACGCGGGCACGGGGGCAGGTGCGGTTCGAAAAGGTTTCCTTCGCCTATGCCGACGGCACGGAAGTGCTTTCCGACATCGGCCTCGACATCAAACCGGGCGCGCGGGTGGGCATCGCGGGGCGGACCGGCGCCGGCAAGACCACGATGGTCAGCCTGCTGATGCGATTCTACGATGTTTGTAGTGGTTGCATCCAGTTGGATGGCGTCGATCTGCGCGACTATCGCGTGGCGGACTTGCGGAAGCAGTTTTCGATCGTCCTTCAGGAGCCGGTGTTGTTCTCGACGACGATCCGCGAGAACATCGCGTACGGCCGCCCGACGGCGGGCGATGAGGAAATCATCGCGGCGGCCAAGGCGGCCAATGCCCACGACTTCATTTTAAACCTGCGGGACGGCTACGACACCCGCGTGGGGGAACGCGGGATGAGGCTTTCAGGGGGCGAACGCCAGCGGATCTCCCTGGCCCGCGCCTTTCTCACTGACGCGCCGATCCTGATCCTCGACGAGCCGACCAGTTCGGTGGACCTCAAGACGGAGGACGTGATCATGGAAGCGCTCTCGCGGCTGATGGAAGGCCGGACCACCTTCATGATCGCCCATCGCTTGAGCACCCTGGAGAACTGCAACCTCTTGATCAACCTGGAGGATGGAAAAATCACGGTGAACGCGAAGGCATCCATGCCGTGCGGCGCGCAGGTCTAAGGCCAAGCCCGGCCGCTTCGGGAGCGGGCATCCTGCCACGCGAGATCAAGGGCGCGGGCGAGTGAAAGAACGTGGCAGGCGGCCGGACGTGGTCACCTCGCCCGGAAGCTTCGCGGAAAGTCGCCAGCAACTGGACAATGCCGCGTCACGATCAACGGGCGAGTTCCTTTAGCTGCTCGCGCAGGATTTGCCTCGCCCGGTAGATCCGCGTTTCGACCGCCTTCGGCGAGCACCCGGCGCTCCTGAACGATTCGGAATTCGGTGACCTGTTGAAGTCGGCGAGGAGTTGCACCCCCTTGCCGACCCTCGGACGCGAAATGGAATCGGGGATGGTTCTGGCCCGCGCGAGTTCAGTCCCCCGATTCCACCCTTCCCGAGGCCGGAAATTGTCTTCCGCCAGCCGCGATTTTCGGATGTAATCTCATGTCTTGCCGTCATGAAAAGTCCTGCCTCGGCCAACGAGCGGATGCTCCAGGCGCTTTCCGCATCCGACATGTACCGCGACTACGAGCGGGCATTCACCGAGGGGACCGGATTGCCATTGAGCCTGCACGAACCGGAGTTGCTGCATCTGGTTCGCTACGCCCGCAAGACGGAGAATCCCTTCTGCGCGATGATGGCCACGATCCGGGAAGGCTGCGCCGCCTGCTACGACTTGCAGCGCAAGCTGGAGGAGGAGGCCAAGGTCGAAGCGAAGACCATGAAATGCTTCGCCGGACTGTGCGAAACGGCGGTGCCGGTCCGCTTGGGCGAGAACGTGATCGCCTTCCTGCAGACCGGCCAGGTGTTGCTTCATCCTCCCGACAAGGCCCGCTTCAATCGCGTCGCGTCCACCTTGCTCCAATGGGGGGCCGAGGTGGACTTGAAGAGGCTGGAGGAAGTTTATTTCGGCTCGCGGGTCTTGGCGCCGGCGCAGTACGAGGCGTTGGTCCGGCTGCTGGAGATCTTCGCGAAGCACCTCGCGTCCTGCAGCGATGCCCTGCTGCTGCATTCCCCGCAGCACCTGCCGCCGGCGATCGAGGCGGCGAAGGATTTCATTGAAGGCCATTCGCAGGAAGAGCTGTCGCTGCCCTTGGTCGCGCGGGTGGTGAACATGAGCGCCACCTACTTCAGCGAGAAGTTCAAGGAAGCGACCTCGATCAATTTCGTGGAGTTCGTCGCACGGACTCGCGTCGAGAAGGCGCGCCATCTTTTGACGAATCCGGACTTGAGAATCAGCGAGATCGCCTTCGACGTCGGCTTCCAGTCGCTCTCGCAGTTCAATCGCGCCTTCCGTCAGGTGATGGGCGAATCGCCCCGCGAGCATCGGGCGAAGCTGGTCGCCCGCTGAAGCCGGGCGACGGCTTCCCGCACCGGCATGCCGAAGAAGTGCGGCGACTTTCCGGCTGGGCGCGTAGCTGCCACGCGCCGCCGGGCTAGGATGTCGGTATGTCCGGGCGTGGCCGGAACTCGGAATATCTCCACCTGAAACCCGCGCTTCCAATGAACCTCACGGTCGAGCTGTCCACACCGCTGGGACTGGTTTTCCGGGGGGAAACCTCCTCGGTGGAAATGCGGACGGGCGACGGCTCGGTGCTGGTGCTGCCGCCGGGCGAGGCGATCATCAGCATGATCGCGTCCTCCACCATCACCTTGCGGCAGCAGACGGAATTCAGGAGCTTCCATCTCAAGAATGCGTCGGTCGGCCTGCGCGGCAATCGATTGACGATCCTTGCCGAAGTGATCGAACCCGCCGGCGCTCCCGTGCCGCGCGAGAGTTGACGAGCGAGCCCGCAAGGGCGCTGCCGCCGGCGTTGCCCCCATAAAGCAAGGAGCGGCAGGAATGAACCCCTGACGCTCCTCCCGGAACCGGCCGCGATCTTTGTGGAAGATCAGCGGGCCATGTGCGGATGGGCTTCATCCGAAACCGGGTGTTCCTTTCCCGGAGGGCCCATTTGGTGGGTGCCGCCGCTGGTGGGCGAAGTGTGGGCGCACGAACTGGCAAGCAGCCCGAAGGCGAGGAGACCCAGCGCGGCGGTGGCGGTCTTGAGTTTGATTTTCATGGCGTGTTTCGGTTTGGTGTCCCGGTCGGTGTCACGCATCTCTCAACGATGGGAACCATCCCCATGCCGGTGATCGATCCGACTTCGATACCTTATTCGCGCAATTCTTTCCCCGCTACGCATTCAGTCACCATAAGCGCGCATTTTTTCGACCGCGCAGGCGTGCTTCCTTCAGCCTTTCGCGGGGTTTTTCACCAGTTTCAACCCCTCCAAAACGACCAGTGGGATGGCGCCGATGGCCAGGAGCATGAAGCAATCCGGGAGCGACAACAGGGTGGTCTTCAACCATCGCGCCAAGATTTCGCTGTGGTGACTCCACACTTGCAGCGCAAACGAGACGGTCACCACGGCGAAAAGCATCAAATTACTGGATAGCGGGATGCGCCAGACCGGTTTGGTCGCGCTGCGGGCGCCGAAGGAACGCAGGAGTTCGGCGAACACCAAAACCGCGAAAGCCTCGGTCCGGGCGGCTTCGGTGCTGCCCGTTTTCAGCGCGTGGAGATAGACGCCCAGGGCGACCCCGGCGGTAAGCAGGCCGGTGAAGATCATGGTGCCAAGGAAGTTCCGGTCCGTGATCGGCTCCGACCTGGCGCGCGGGCGACGCTTCATCACGTCGGGGTCGATGGGGTCGGTGGCAAGGCAGAGCGCGGGCAGACCGTCGGTCACAAGATTGATCCACAGCAGGTGAATCGGCAGCAGAGGCACCGGGAGCCCGGCCGCGACGCAGATCGTCATCAGCAGTAATTCCCCGACGTTGCCCGCCAGCAGGTATTGGAGCGTTTTACGAATGTTGTCGTAGATCCCGCGGCCTTCTTCGACGGCGGCGACGATCGAGGCGAAATTGTCGTCGGTGACGATCATGTCGGAGGCTTCTTTGGTGACCTCCGTGCCGGTCTTTCCCATGGCGATGCCAATGTCGGCTTCCTTGATCGCGGGGGCGTCGTTCACGCCGTCGCCGGTCATGGCGACGATCGCGCCATTCTTCTGCCAGGCGCGGATGATGCGCAGTTTTTGTTCGGCGGTGGCGCGGGCAAACACGGCCACCTGCGGAACCAGCGCCTGCAGCTCGCCATCCGACAACCGGTCGAGATCCGTGCCGGCAACCACCTTGTCGCGATCCGCGGCGATGCCGAGGTCACGGGCGATTGCCGCGGCGGTGTGCGGATGGTCGCCGGTGATCATGACCACGTGGATGGAAGCGGCCCGGCATTTCTCCACCGCCTCCCGCGCTTCCTGGCGGGGCGGATCCAGCATGCCGGCAAAGCCGACGAACACGAGATCGCGCTCCACGGCATCGACGGTCAGCTCCGCGGGCGGCGAATGGTCGAGGTCGCGGTAGGCCGATCCGAGGACGCGGAAAGCCCGCCCCGCCATCTCGGCATTTCGCGCCGCGAGTTGCTGCCGGTCGTCGTCGGTCAAGGGGCGGATGCCGTCGCTGGTGTAGATGGCCGTGCATCGCTCCAGTAGGACGTCGGGCGCGCCGTTGATGAAGGCACGGAGGTTTCCGTCGGGCATCCGGCGGATGACGGTGCTCCGTTTCCGATCCGAATCGAAGGGCAGTTCGTGGTGCTTTGGCAGTTCCTTGGCGATGCGTTCCCGGTTGCCGCCGGCCTTGGATCCCGCGACGAGCAAGGCCCCCTCGGTGGGATCGCCGATGACCTTCCAGATGCCGTCCTCCTCGACGAGGTGGGCGTTGTTGCAGCCGATGTGGATGTTGGCCAGTTCCAGCAAGTCAGCCGCGTGCCACGGCTCGCACTTCTTTCCCTCGATGAGCACTTCGCCATGCGGCCCGTAGCCCTCGCCGGTGACTTCGTAGGTCTGGCCCGCGACATGAAGCGCCCGCACGGTCATGTCGCCGACCGTCAGGGTGCCGGTTTTGTCGGTGCAGATGACCGTCGTCGAACCGAGCGTCTCGACCGCCGGCAGGCTGCGCACCAGGGCGCGGCGGCGGGCCATGCGCGACACGCCGAGCGCGAGCGCGACGGTGACCACGGCAGGAAGTCCTTCCGGGACGGCGGCGACGGCGAGGCTGACCGACGTCATGAACAACTCAAAGCGCCCCGTGCCGCGAAGCAGCCCCAGCACGAACAAAAGAGCGACGATGCCCAGCGTCGCCCGGATCAAGATACGACCGAACGAATCGAGCTTCCTTTGCAACGGGGTGCTTTCCTCCGCGCCGGCGGTCTGGAGCAAGCTGGCGATGCGGCCGAGTTCCGTATCCATCGCCGTGGTCACGACGACCGCCGTGGCCGTGCCGGTCGCGACGCTGGTGCCCATGAACACGAGGTTGTCGCGGTCGCCGAGCGGGATGTCGGATCGATCCAAGGCCGCCGGCTGTTTGGTGACCGCCTTCGACTCGCCGGTGAGGGCGGCTTCGATGCACTTGAGCGACGCGGCTTCCATGAGCCGGGCGTCGGCGGCGACCAAATCGCCGGCTTCCAACACGAGGATGTCGCCGGTGACGACGGTCGCCGCGGGGACCATGGCCACCTGCCCGTCGCGGCGCACCTTCGCCTGCGGCGCGGTCATTTTCTTGAGCGCCGCGATCGATTTGCCGGCTTGGAACTCTTGGTGGAAGCCGATCATGGCATTGAGCGCGACGATGGCGAGGATGGCGATGGCATCCGCGACCTCACCGAGGAAACCCGACACCACGCCCGCCGCGATGAGGATCCAGACGATGAGGCTCTTGAACTGGCCGAGGAAAATCTGCAGCGGGCCGATGCGCTTGCCTTCCTTCAGCTCGTTCGGGCCTTGGGTGGCGAGACGTGCGGCGGCTTCCTCACTGGAAAGACCTTCGGGACCGGTGACGAGCTTCGCCATCGCGGCGTCGGCGGGAAGCTGGTGCCACGCGGTAGGCCCGGCTGGAACTCCGGGGTTCATGATCCGATGGCTTCCGCTGGGGTTCGCCAGGCGCGCTTCCATTTCCACTCCTCGACGGCGCAGAAGAGGCAGGGCGGGATGAAGATCGTGACGAACAAGCTGACGACCATGCCACCGACACTCGGGATGGCCATCGGCTGCATCACGTCGGAGCCGCGGCCGGTCGCCCAGAAGATCGGCATCAGGCCGAAGACGGTGGTGGAGATGGTCATCAGGCAGGGGCGGATGCGCTTCAGGCCCGCTTGCAAGACCGCGGCACGGATGTCGGCGACCGAGGTGAAGCGGCCCTTGTCGAAAATGTCCTCGAGGTAGGTCGAGATGATCACGCCGTCGTCGTCCACCACGCCGAACAGCACGAGGAAGCCGACCCACACGGCGATCGAGAGGTTCACGCCCCACAGCGCGAGCATGATGAAACCGCCCGCGGCCGAAACCAGGATGCCGAAGTAGATGATCGGCGCGATCCACCAGCGCTTGAAGCCGAGGTAGAGCATCACGAACATGATCAGCAGGCAGACCGGAATGAGGATGCCCATGCGCTTCGCGGCGCGGACCTGGTTTTCGAACTGGCCGCTCCATTCCCAGTAGTAGCCAGCGGGGAGCTTGAGGCGGCCATCGCGGACCGCGCCCTGAAGCAAGGCCTCGGCGTCTTCCACGACGCTGACTTCGTCGCGGTCGCGGGTGTTCATGGTCACGTAGCCGACCAGCAGCCCGCGCTCGCCCTTGATCTCCTGCGGCCCGAGGACGCTCTTGATGGTGAGGACCTGCGCCAGCGGGACTTGGGCGCCGCTGCTGCTGGGCACCAGGATTTTTTCCAGCTCGGGCAGATCCTCGCGGAACTCGCGGAGGTAACGGACCCGGATGGGGTAGCGCTCGCGGCCTTCCACTGACTCCATGATGTTCATGCCGCCGATGGCGATCTCGATGACGTCCTGGACGTCGCGGATGCTGACGCCGTAGCGCGCGATCCGGTCGCGATCGATTTCGAATTCCAGATACGGCTTGCCGACGATGCGGTCGGCCACGATGTCGGTCGCTCCCGGCACTTGCTTGAGCAGTTGCTCGATCTCCAGGCCGATGCGCTCGATTTCCTTCAAGTCGCCGCCGTAGATCTTGACGCCCATCATCGCGCGGAAGCCGGTTTGCAGCATCACGAGGCGGGTTTGGATCGGCTGGAGAAAAGTCGGCAGCACGCCGGGGATGGCGGTCTTTTCCTGAAGCTCGGTGAGGATCTCGCCCTTGGTGATGGCCCGCTCCTCCGCCCAGATCCAAGCCAGCGGCGCTTTCAGCCACCCCGGCCAATCCGAAAACCACCGCTTCACCGGCATCCGCCGCCATTCCGATTCCGGCTTGAGCACGATGATGCTCTCCATCATGCCGATCGGGGCCGGATCGAGGGCGGACTCGGCGCGGCCGAGCTTGCCAACGACCGATTCGACCTCGGGCACGCTGGCGATGGCCATGTCCTGGCGGGCATTGACCTCGACCGCGGGGGCCAGGCCGGCCTGGGGCAGCAGCGAGGGCATGTAAAGGAACGAGCCCTCGTCCAGCGGCGGCATGAACTCGCGGCCGATGCCCGGCAGGATGCGCCGCTCCCGCACCACCGCGATCCCGCGAGCCGATTCGGCTTCGCCTTCCGCCGGGTCGGGGCGTCGCCAGAGGAGACGGCGGTGGAGCGAGCCATCGGCGTGCTTCACCTCTTGCCAGCGCAGTTGGCCGAACTCCACCAGCGGTCGTTTCACGTCTCGCGTGGCATCCATACCCATGGTGTGCTTCAGCGCGGGCGACGCTTGCTCGCGGGCGAAACGGTTGATGACCCAGCCGACGGGCGCGAGCACGCGGCCGACCCCGAGCCAGATGGTCAGGCCGCAGACCAGGATGGTGACCGGAACCAACAGGAAGGTTTTCTTGTGCTCCAGGATCCACTGCAAGGTTGGCGCATAGACCCGGGAGATGCCGCGCGAGACGGGGTTCTCCTCCAGCGGCAGGAAGCGCTCGCGCGTCATCCTCACCACGGCGAGCGCGACGATTACCCCGACGACCAGCGCCATCGGCCAGCCGCTATAGCGGGTGCCTTCCAGGACACCGGCGAAAAGTAAGCGGGCCGCGAACATCGCCGCGAGCCCCAGCGCGCCGGCGATCGTCCACACGCGGCGCTTCGACCAGTCCACCGGACGGAACAGATGGTAGCAAACCAGCGGGACCACCGTGAGCGCGAGGATGACGGCCGCGCCGATCGCGAAGGTCTTGGTGAAGGCGAGCGGGCGGAACAGCTTCCCTTCCTGGCCGACGAGGAAGAAGACCGGGATGAAGGAGACGAGGGTGTTCGAGACCGCGGTGACGATCGCGCCCCCGACCTCGGAGGCACCCTCGAAGACTTTCTGGAAGTGGCTCTTTTCCCGGCCGCCGGAGGCGAT
Source organism: uncultured Verrucomicrobiaceae bacterium (assembly GCA_966696705.1). Classification (GTDB taxonomy): domain Bacteria; phylum Verrucomicrobiota; class Verrucomicrobiia; order Verrucomicrobiales; family Akkermansiaceae; genus Haloferula. The sequence continues at coordinate 10,865 of CBKZPU010000045.1, forward strand.
GTGACGGTAGATGTTCTCCGTCATGATGATGCCCATGTCGCCGACGTCGGCGATGGCGATGGCGAGGCCCGCCAGCGACATGATGTTGGCATCGACGCCGAAGGAGTACATCAGGATGAAGCACAACCCGAGCGACAGCGGCAGGGTGACAAGCACCGAGATCGTGCTGCGCAGGTGCAGCATGAAGATCAGGATGACCGCGCTCGCCATCAGCGCCTCCTCCATCAACGCCTCCTTCAGGGTGCCGATGGTCTCCTGCACGATGTCGGTGCGGTCATAGAAGGGAACGATCTCCACCTTCGAGACGCGTCCGTCGGCCAGGGTTTTGGCGGGGAGCCCCGGCTCGAGCTGGCGGATCTTTTCCTTCACCCGATCGACCACCTTGAGCGGGTTCTCGCCATAGCGCATCAGCACCACGCCGCCGACCACTTCGACGCCCGCCTTGTCGAGCGCGCCGCGGCGGAAGTCCGGCCCGAGGGTCACGGTGGCGACGTTGCCGATGCGGATCGGCGTGCCTTGTTCCTGACGAATGACGACCTTTTCGAGATCCTCCACCGACTTGATGAAGCCGACGCCGCGGATGAAGAACTCGATGCCGTTCTTCTCCAGCACCTTGGCGCCGACATCGATGTTCGAGTTCGCCACCGCATTGTAGATGTCCATCAACGTGACGTTGTGGGCGCGGAGTTTGTCGGGATGGACGTCGATCTGGTACTGCTTCACGAAGCCGCCGATACTGGCGACTTCGGAGACGCCATCGACGGAGTTGAGCTGGTAGCGGATGTACCAATCCTGGATCGAGCGCAGCTCGGCGAGGTCGAAGCCCTCGGCTTCCACCGTGTACCAGAATACCTGGCCGAGCGCGGTGGCGTCGGGACCGAGCACCGGCGTCACGCCGGCCGGCAGCCGTTGTTGGGCGACATTGATCCGCTCCAGCACCCGCGACCTGGCCCAGTAGTAATCGATCTCATCCTTGAAGATGACAAAGACCATCGAGAAGCCGAAGCCCGACATCGACCGGATCGACTTCACGCCCGGCGTGCCGGTGAGGCTGGTGGTGAGCGGATAGCTCACCTGGTTGTCCACGTCCTGCGGCGAGCGGCCGGGCCAATCGGCGAAGACGATGACCTGCTTTTCACCGATGTCCGGGATCGCATCGACCGGCGTGTTCGACAGCGAGTAGTAGCCGACACCGACGATGGCCCCGACCGCGAGCACGACGAGGAAGGCGTGCTTGAGGCACCAGCGGATGAGGGCGTCGATCATGGCTCACGGCTTGTGCGAATCGTGACCCTGGGGTTTTGGCGGCGCGGGAGCCTCCTCGCTGCCGTGCTGGTGCGCGGCCGGCATGGCTTGGCCTTCCTTGTAAAACAGGCTCGGCAAGCCGCGGATCTGGAATTGGCTATCGAGCAGGAAGTTCCCGCGCGTCACGACCTTGTCGCCTTCGCTCAGCCCGCGCAGCACCGGATAGGCATCGTCGGTTCGGGGGCCGGTCACGATCTCGACCGGTTCGAACTTGCCCGGGCTCCTTTCGACATAGACCAGCTTGCGCACGCCACTGTCGAGCACCGCGGTGACCGGCACGGCGAGCAGCCCCCGGTCGCTGCCGCCGGCTTCACCATCACGAGTGCCGGGAATTTGAATGAGCGGCATGTGGCACTCCGGGCACTCGCCCGCCTGGGGCCGGATGACGAGCGGATGCATCGGGCAAGTCCACTTGCCTTCGACGCCGGTGGGCGCGGGCTTGCCATTCTCTAACAATTCGGCGCGAATCACCGCGCTGACGTACATGCCCGGCTTCAGCTTGCGCGCGGTGTTGTCGAGGTTGAGCAGCACCTTGACCGTGCGGGTCGCTTCGTCGAGCACCGGGCTGATGAACCAGATGCGGCCGGTGAACAGCTCGCCGGGCAACGCCTCCGAGCGTGCCTCGACCATCTGGCCGGTTTGCAGCCACGGCAGCTCGTACTCGTACAGATCGAGATAGACCCAGACCGATTCGAGATTCGCGAGGCGGTAGAGCATGTCGCCGGGCTTCACCATCGAGTTCTTCACGACCATCTTTTCGGTGACGGTGCCGCGGATCGGGGAATAGAAGGTGATGCGGTCGCTGATCTTCTTGTCGCGGACCAGCGCGTCCACTTGCGCTTGGGTGAGTCCCCACAGCGAAAGCTTGCGCTTGGCCGACTCGACGAGGGCTTGGCCGCGCGATCCCTCCAAGGCGATGAGCAACTCCTGCTGCGCCACCAGCAGGTCGGGGCTGTAGATCTCCACTAGATGGTCGCCGGCATTCACCTCGATGCCGGTGTAGTCCACGAACAACCGCTCGACGTAGCCTTCGACCCGCGAAGTGATGGTGGCGAGCGTGGACTCATTGAACTGAACCTTGCCAGTGACGCTGATCTCGCGGTGCATGTGGCGGCGCTGAACCACCGTGGTTTCGACGCCGGCCATCGCGCGGGCGTGGTCGGAGAGTTCGAGCATCGGGTCCGCTGCGGACGACGTTGGCTCGTTGACGGGCACCAGTGGCATCGAGCAAATGGGGCACGTGCCCGGCTTCGGTTGCCGGACTTGCGGGTGCATGGAGCAGGTCCAGACCTCCGCTCCGGCGGTGGCGTGATCGGCGGCTTGGTGATCGCCCGGCAGGTTCCAGAAGATGACGACCGCGCCCGCGATGACCATCAGTGCCAGCGCGAAAGGCAGGCCTTTCCGGATGACCGCCCGCCTCATGGGTCCTGCTCCTTTCCGGAAAGCGTGACCTGCGACAAGACCGGCGCGCCGGCCGGCGGAGTGCCGAGAATCAGCGAGGAAAGCTCGGCCAGCGCGAGTTCGCGCTGCACGCCCGCCTCGACTTCCGCCAAGCGGAATTCCAACAGCGTCCGCTGCGCATCGAGGAGGTTGAGGAAATCGACCTCGCCGGCGGTGTAGCCCGCCTGTGCGACCTCGACCGATTGCCGTGCCAGCGGAAGCAGTTCGTTCCGCAGCAGGGCCAGATTGCGGCTGCTCTCGCGGAATATGAACGACTTTTCGGCGAACTCGACGGCGAGCATGATCTGCTCGGAGGAAAACCGCGCCTCCGCCGCCTGCTTGTTCGCTTGGGCCGCCGCGATCTGTGCCGCGATCTTGTCGCGCCAGATCGGAAGCGTGATGCCGAGCGTCGGCCGCACCATCAAGGGGTCGGCCTTCACGTCCGCTTCCAGGCCCGCGTTGAAATCCGGCACCCTGGCCTTGGCGGCCACCCGGATCGACGCGTCCGCCGCCCGCACTTCGGCTTCCATCGCTTTCAAGCGCGGGTTCCGTGCCATCGCCGCGGCGACGAGTTGGTCCGAACCCAGGTCGAGGGGCGTGGATTCGAACCGCTGCGGGACCGGCGGCGCGGCATCGCCTGCCCTGATCCCGAGTGCCGCTTGGAACTGGGCGACCAAGGGAGCGCGCGAGTCGTCCAGGTTCTCGATCTCCGTGGCCAGTTTCGCCTGCTCGATCCGCGCCCGCAGCACGTCCTGCAGGGTGACCTTGCCGGCTTCGTTTTGCATGCGTGCTAGCTTCTCGATGTCGGTGAGGAGCTGCTGCGTCTCCTGGTTCACGCCGACCCGTTCGCTGAGGAAGTGCAGCTCGTAGTAGGCTTTTCTCAGCGCGAAGGCCGCTTGCAGCACGCTCCACTCGAACTTGTAGTACTTTGCCTCGCTCTCCGCTGTTGCCAGTTCGCCCGCGGCGGCCCGCTTGCCGGGGCCGGGAAAGTCCATCATCAGGCCGGGCATCAGAGTGCTGAGCATCTCGTCGATGTCGGCCTCCAGGCTGAACTTCGGGTCCGGCAGCGAGCGTTCGATGGTGATGCGTTCGACCGCCGCCGCCCAATCGTAATAGGCGGCCTGCACTTGCGGCTGATTCATCACCGCGAACCTCACGAAGTCCCGCAGCGCGGAACCGGAGCCGAGATCCTTCGCCACCGGTTGGAAGGTCCGCTGGACGGCCGCGAGATCGTCGCGAGCTTGCTGCTCGCCGGCAATGGGAATCCCTGCGCACCCGGACCAAAGCCATCCGGCCAACGACACGGCAACCGCCCGAACCAGTGGAGGGCCTGGACCCGCTGTGATGGAAGTTCCCGGAGACATGGACCCGGCGAATCCGCGGCGAACATCGACGGCCCGTCGCGGGACGTTCCCGTGCGGGCCACTTCCTTCCCGCGCCGGCGGTTCAATCCTTCACCGGCACGACGAACATGCACTCTTCCCCTTTTTCGTTCACGTAGGTGACCTTCTTGGAGGTGGTTCCCTTGCCGGGAGTTCCCGATTGCTTGATGGTGACCTTTTTCTTGCAGGCGTCGCAGTGGAGCGTCCCGCCTTCATGGCACAGAGCCTCGACTTCCTTTTCGTCCTTCACTTCCTTCACGGTGACGGACTTGCACTCCATGCACACGAGGGCGTAGTGGTAGCCGGGCTTGAGCTTCTGGATTTCCTCTTGGGTTTCCGCCCGCTTGTAGGTTCCGGGTTTGAAGGTGCCGCCGCCTTTGCCCGGAGTCTCGGCCGAAACCGTGGTAGCGAGTGCCAGGGCGACTGCGCCGGCGAGGATGGCGTTGATGATGGATTTCATGGACTTCGATGGTGGTTGCGAGTTTGTTCAACCGATCCTGGGACCGGTTGCCGAGCGGTGGTCCGCTCATGTCATAACCCTACAAGGGGCCAGTGCGACCTGCTCGGCACCTGAGGGCAAATACCGCGCATTTTTTCGGATCACCCATCACCGGTTGCGACGGACTGCGGGGTGGCGGTGAACCTCAATCTCTCGGTCAGCCTGAAAGAGGGGATGTCAAGGCACCCCTGCCATGCTGGCGTGCCGGGCCAAGTTCACTCCGGCCGGCATCGAACGCGAGCGATCAGCTACGAGAGTTCAAGCGAGCCGGAGTCGGCCACCGATTGAAGGACGGCGACGTGCTTCTTCACCTTGGCCAGCGGTTCTTCCACGCACTCGTAGGCAAGCATCGGCACCGACCAATGGAGGTGCTCGATTGACCGGAACAAATTGCCGAGGGCGACCAGGGAAGGCCCCGAGTTCGCGTCCAAGCCGCGCCGGTGACAATAGATCGCGGGGTCGCCACCCAAGCGGCCGGACGCCAGCGTCGCCACGTCCCGAGCAGGAGTTCCCCAGCCTGAAGCGCCCCAATCGAAGATCAGCAATGTTGGCCGGGACATCGCTCCGGAGACCTTCATGTTGCGCGGGCCGAAGCTGCCGTGAACCAAGGTCGGCTCGAAGCCTGAGGCCACCCGGCGGATGCTTTCCCATGCCCCGGCGAAGCCAACCAAGAGTTGCTGGAGCCGGTCCACGTCCGCCATGCCGGCGCTTCCGATCGCCGGGTTTCCGCGAGTGTCACTCAAGTTGTGAAGGACGCTGTCGAGCAGCGTCCGGTAATGTTCCGGCCCGAGGTTTTTCAGCGGTGCGGGAACAGGCGCGCCAGCCAGCGCGGAATGCAGGTCGCCAAGCCACTCCGCGGCCAGCTTGCGATGCATCGCGTTGTCCGGCGAAAATTCATCACCGTCGATGTATTCCACGAAGATCCATGCGGTCGCGTCATCGTCTGCCGTCACCATCCCGAAGTAAGCGGGTGCTGGCAGACGCGACATGGGTAGGAGGTCGCGATAGATGCAGTCCTCCTGTCGTGCCTCCGCGAGCTTGACCTTCTTCGCCACCACGGAGGGAACCGGTCCCGACGCCGGTATCAGTTTCCAGACCGCCGGTTTGCCCTTCTTGTCTTTTTGTAGGCACTCGGTTTCCGCGATCTGGCTGCCGTGTGGGGTCACTTGCTGCCATGCTTCGGTTGCTGCCGCGATGAGTTCGTGACGGGGAGTGGCTTTGGATTTCATGTCGTGAACCGAAGAAAGATGGAGTTGCCGTCAGCGCGGGACGCTTCCCACGACTCGCGCGGGATTTCCCGCCACGATGGCCATGGCGGGAACCTCGAAATCGACCACCGCTCCGGCGCCGATCACCGCGCCATCGCCAATCGTGGCGCCACCCAAGAGGATGGCGCTAGCGCCAACCCAGACGCTGTTCCCGATGACGATGTCGCCTGAAGCCTTCGCCCGCGGCGACTTTGGAGAGGGCCGTGGAGGCATGGCCGCATCGGCGTCCGCAATGACGACATCGTGAGCAATGAAGCAGTAATCTCCGATGCAAACCCGGCCATTGGTGGAGAAAATCACTCCCACGAGTGCCGAGAAGTCGCCGACCTCAACGTGTCCTTCCGGTCCCAGGTCAAAGAAGCTTCCGAGGTAAATGCCGCACGAGTTGCCAATCCTCACAGCGACCTCCCGTTGGCTCCGGAAGTGGAGAAAAGAAAACGAGCTGTGGAGCCAACTGCCGTGGCCGATCACGACGTTCGACGGGACCGGGACCGGAAACCAATCGTGTTCCAGATTCATGCCCGTAGTGCGGGTGATTCTTCCGTGACGAGGCGGGCCGGATTTCCCGCGACGTGCGCGCCGGGCGCGACGTCCCGGGTCACCACCGAGCCCGCGGCGACACGCGCGCCGGCGCCGATGTGGACTCCTTTCAGGATGATGGCGCCGATGCCAATCCAGACGTCGTCGTCGATCCGCACCGGACGGGTCACGCGCGCTGGCCGCCGGGTGCGATCGCCATGGGGTGCATTGGCGATCGCATCGAGCTTGCGGTCTTCCACCGACATGGGATGGAAATCGCTGTCCGCGATGGTCACGCGATAGGACACGACGACACGCTTGCCCAAGGTGATTCGATCCGCGCACATGAAGATGGCACCGACCAGCACCGAGTCGCTGCCAACCTCAACGGTGCCGTCGGGCTCCACGTTGAAATAGGTCCACGTGTAGACGGTAACGCGATCGCCCAAGGTGAGTCCGGATTCCCGTTCGCTGCGATAGAGTAGGAAGCTTTCCTTGCGTTCGATCAGGCAGTTTTCCCCAACGCGCACATTCGCCGGTAACGTGCGGTAGTCCCATTGGCCCGTGATCTCGCCGATTTCCGCGCTCATAGAAGACCCACTTTTTGAAGGATCCCGCCGATGACCTTGTCGGCATCGAAGAACTCACGCGCGATCTCGACGGCGGCCTTCGAATGTCCGGCATAATCCGCAGCGACCGATGCCAAGGCAGCCTGCGCCTCGTCGATAGAACCGAACTCCAACAAGCCCTTTCCGGTCGGAATAACGGTGCCGAAGGCCGTGTCCTGCATGATCACGGGCCTGCCGCAAGCGAGGTAGCAGACGCTGCGGTCGCTGAACCAGCCGCTCTTGGGGAGGACGTATTGCTCTCTCGCCACCGTGAATTCGCCCTGCGACTGCTGAATGTAATCGCGGTAGGCGACCGGTTCGTCCAGCGGGCGAGAACTCACCGTGTTCCATCCGTGAGCTTGAATGCGGGACAGCTCGCCAGCCGAGAGGCCGGCGCCAAGCGCCAGTTCCAAGCGCAACGACGTGCGCTGCGGCAGCTCGAGGAACTTCTCGAATTCAAAGTGCTTGCTCCAGTGCCACGTCGATCCGTTCCACTCCACCGTCTTGTAGTTGCTCTTGAGATTGGCGATGGTGGTCATGCTGGCGGGCGCGGCCGGCGGCGCGTCGGTTCGCCACAGGTCGAGGCAGACCGGTGGCCGTGTGGGCCACCACGGATAGCGCGTGACGGGGACGGCGCAGCCGGCGTTGCCGAGGTTTTCGCCGTAGGTGAAATAGTGGTGGTAGCGATCGAGCCTCCGGATCTGTTTCTCATCGCCCTTGGCCACCCGGACCTGAGTCTCCACCGGGTCGGTGTCGAGGTAGATCAGGCAGCGGTATTCGCCGACGTCGACATTCGCGTTGGCATTGAGGTTGTGGGCTCCGCACAGGTTGATGATGGCGTCCGCACGGCGGTACAATTCCTCCAGGCCGGGCCGGTCTTTCCCTCCGAGATACGGCTCGTCCCGTCCCGGCCGGCCGTAAACCCAGCGGTCGCCGAAGCCGATCCTTTCCATGAAACCATGGAGCAAGCTGACGTTGGTTCGGGGATCCTGGGATTCGCTGTAGCCGTTGGCGGCATCGAACACATTACGGTCCGACTCTTCCACGTACCAGACATCGAAGCCCATGCGCCGCAGCGGGACCAGGTAATGATACACCTGCCACACCATTCCGCCGAAGGGCAGGCACGCCAGCATCCCCCAGACGATCACGGTGCCGCGGGTGACCGGAGGATAGGAGTTGGCGATCAGCGGGGGATGAGCCATGGCATAGCGGGCGGTCGTCTCACGAAGTCAGCGCCGGGCGGGCCAGGCTGCGATCTTTGGAGGTGGCGATGAGTTTCCGGTACAGGTCGAGGTAGTCATTCACCATGCGTCCGATGGTGAACCGCGTGACGGCATGCTGGCGGATCTTGTGGCGGTCCAGTTCGAGCGCTTGCTTCACCAAGGCTGGTAAATCCTCGGCACGATCGCAGTAGAAGCCGGTGATTCCGGGGTCGATGACCTCCGGGACGGAGCCGCGTTTGATGGCGACCACCGGCGTGCCGCAGGCCATCGCCTCGATCATCACGAGTCCGAAATGCTCTTCCCATTGGATCGGGAAAAGCACGGCAGCCGCTTGGCGGAGAAAGTCGATTTTTTCCTGCTGGGTGATGCTGCCAAGGTGGATGACATTCGTGCCGTCGATCTGCGGTTTGATGGCATCGTCGAAGTATTCCTTTTCCGACTTCGTCTGAGGCATTCCCGCCAGGCGAATCGGAAGGCCCAATGCCTTGGCGGTGCGGATCGCATCGGCGGGGTTTTTCTGCGGTCCCATGCGGCCGAGGAAGGCGAGGTAGTTCGAAGGCGTGCCGCCCGGCGTATAGGTGTCGGTGTCGCAGCCGTGGTAGATGACGGGCAGGGGCTTGGTCTTGATGTCGGGAACCGTGGCGACTTGCGAATGGCTGATCGCGGCAATGGTTACCTCCGGATACTTGCGGAGTATCCAGTGCTCGTCCGGCGAGTCCAAGCCTTCGTGGACAGTGTGGATCACGGGCACCTGGCTCAGCACGGAATAGGGGATGCTCGCGGCACCCAGATGGCAATGGATCACATCGTAGAACGACGAGCGTCTGAGGCAATCGGTCCAATTGCCGGCGGCATATGCGGCATAATTGTAAGCCCGGGATTCCGCCATCATGGCGATGAGGTTCGTTTCGCAGCAGCTCACGAGTTTCGCGGACGTACGCGAATCACCACTCGCGTAGAGGGTCACCTCGTGACCGAGCTTCACGAGTTCCTCGGTGAGCCAGTGCACCATCAATTCGGCCCCGCCATAGGAATCCGGAGGGACCTTGGTCCAAAGCGGAGCGACCTGGGCGATGCGCAGTTTTTTCGACATGGCGAGGAGGTGTTAGTGCCAATGCTTGAGGTTGATCTGCCAACTTCCGGAACTTACGAGATCGTTCTCCTTCCATGGTTCCATCCGGCGGATGTCGTTCATCCAGATTTCATAGACGGCCATGCGGGACATCGCCATCTGGTGCTTGCCGTATTCGATGTCTTCCACGTGCCAGCGGACGGTTTCGACCCAGCGGAAGATTTCGCCGATGTAGGCGAGGCGCACGATGTCCGCCTTGTCGATGGCCGGCCAGTGCCGTTGAAGCCGTTGCAGGTAGATCTCCAAGTCAGGATCAACGGAGTAGCCCGTGAACTTGGCAAGATCCAGGCAGGGCGCGGCCCAGCCCACATTGGCCCAGTCGAAGGTGACGATTCGCGGGCCGTTTGGGCCATCGACCACGCGCATGTTGTCTTCCTTGAAGTCTCCATGGATCAACGCCTGGGGCATCGACCGGCAAAACTCAGCGATGTCCTGCCAATGACGCTCCAGCGTCGCGGAGAAGTCGTGAAGGCGCCGCAGGAGTTCTTGCTCGTCGTCCGACAGGACAGGGTTGGTGGAGTGCGTGGAAAGGAGCTCCGTACACTTGGTGAGAGATGGCCGATAGTATTCGAAAGAGCGATCCTTGAGGGTGGGCGGGGTTCCATGCTGGTCTGCCAGGATGTGCAAGGTGGCGAGCCATTCGGCGGCAAGTTCCCGGTCGGCCTTGCGGGACGGGTCGTAGGGACGTCCACCGACGTCCCCCATGAAAAACCAACTGCGGCCGGGATCGTCGGTGGCGACGAGGCCGTAGGCTGCGGGGCCATCGATTCCCCAGGCAGGGAGGATTTCCAAATAGACGCGATGTTCGGCTTCGGCGTCCTTGGTCGGACAGTACTTGGCGATCACGGGTGGATGCCCGCGACGGAAATGAAGGCGGTAAACCGAGCGAAACCTCTCCACTTGAATCGCTTCGACTTCGTGGAGCTCGTGCGTGCCGCCCGCAGCTTGCCAGTAACGAGCCAGATGGCTCTCCGTCGATTTGACGCTCGTTGCATTCATGGGAGGAGGAGGAGGGTTGGGGGCTTGTTGACCTCTCGCCCAGGCCAGCGGGGGAACACTGTAGAGGACGGCAGTGAGGGAGCCTGGAGTCAGCGTCGGATCTTCTGAAGGCCTCGGTGAAGGGCGCTAGAAATCGAAACCAACGCGATTTCGGGGGATTTGAGGGGAAAGAGATCTAGGAGAATAGATTGAATACTTCGAGGGTCAGTGCCAAGGCATTTCTGAACCTAACACCCCCAACACACGGCAAGCGCGCCAGCTTCGGTCTCAGGGGCTTTTTCGCCGAAATCCTTTTGCTAATCCAACGATCCGCTAGAACCCAAGCCGTGAAGGGAACGTTGTGGTGCCTGCACGGGGCGGTCGGCCAAGCGGCGGACTGGCAGGGCTTCGCCGTGCCGGGATGGGGCACGAAGCGGGTGGACCTCTGGCGATTCCTGGCCTGTTGCCCGATGACGATGTCCGAGGTGGGTAGGGCGCTGAATGAGGAGGCGGCCGCGGGCGTAAGGAAGAAGATGGCATCTGGTAGATCGAAGGAAGGTCTGTCGTCTGCCATCCACCATCTACCATCTGCCATCTGCCGGAACGTGCTCGTCGGCTATTCGATGGGTGCCCGCCTTGCCTTGCACGCGCTGTTGGCCGGTGGACCATGGGACGCGGCGGTGTTGATCGCGCCGCATCCCGGCTTGGAGTCGGAGACCGACCGTGCCGCCCGGCGGGAAAGCGACGCCGCGTGGGCAAGCCGTGCGCTGTCGGGGGAGTGGTCCGATTTTCTCGACGCATGGAACGCCCAGCCGGTGCTCGCGGCTTCGGATCGCCGCCGGGCGCTTGCTGCGGTTCATCGACGCGAGGTGGCGCGGAGCTTCATCGACTGGTCGCTGGGCGCGCAGGAGCCGCTGTGGGACCGGCTCGGGGAAATCGGCTGCCCGGTGCTGTGGTGTACGGGCGAGCGCGACGGGAAATTCACCGCCCTCGCCGAGCGCGCGGTGTATTCCTTGAAAGACGGCGAACTGTGGGTGACCCCGGGGGCGGGGCACCGGGTGCCGTGGGATGCGCCAGAGGCCTTTCGGGCCAAGGTCGGGGAATTTCTTGAGCGGGTGCTTTCCTGAGCCAAGACTCCCGCCGCCATGTGGAGCCCCGTTTGCGAATTCAAGGACATCCGTTTCGAGACCACGGATGAAGGTCAGATTGCCAAGATCACCATCAATCGCCCGGAGGTGCGCAACGCCTTCCGCCCACAGACGGTCAAGGAGCTGCTCAAGGCCTTCGAGCTGGCGCACGAGGATCCCCACGTGGGCGTCATCATCCTCACTGGCGAGGGGCCGGATGCTTTTTGCTCCGGCGGCGACCAGAAGGTCCGCGGCCATGCCGGCTACGTCGGCAACGATGGCGTGCCGCGGCTCAATGTGCTCGATCTCCAGAAGAAGATCCGCGGCTTGCCGAAGCCGGTGGTCGCGATGGTGGCCGGCTACGCGATCGGCGGCGGCCACGTCCTGCACGTGGTCTGCGATTTGACGATCGCCGCGGACAATGCCCGCTTTGGCCAGACCGGTCCGAAAGTGGGATCGTTCGATGGTGGGCTTGGGTCCAGTTACCTCGCCCGCATCGTCGGCCAGAAGAAGGCGCGTGAGATTTGGTACCTGTGCCGTCAGTATGATGCCCGGCAGGCACTCGAAATGGGCTTGGTCAATACCGTGGTGCCGCTCGCCGACTTGGAAAAGGAGACACTCAAGTGGTGCCGCGAGATGCTCCAGCATTCGCCGCTGGCGCTGCGCTGCCTGAAGTCCGCGCTCAATGCCGACTGCGATGGCCAGATGGGCCTGCTCGATTTGGCGGGAAATGCCACGCTGCTCTATTACATGAGCGAGGAGGCCAAGGAGGGCAAACAGGCCTTCATCGAGAAGCGGAAGCCGGACTTTTCCAAGTTCCCGCGCGTGCCCTGAGGCCCGGCCGCGAAAGGAACTGGAGGTCCATCCGCCTGAAAGCCGGCATCGGGTCCTGATATTCAAGATACACACGATTTAACTCTCCGATGACCACCGGCGTGGGCGGATTGTTTGATACAGATCGAAGGTATGGCTTGCCCTGACGATTGCGGCTGCTAGAAAGCGGACGTTCGGAAATCCGAACGTACACGCACAACCCATGAAATACAAAGACTCCTCCTTCAGATCGCTGTGCTGCACCTTGCTGGCACTCGCCGCAGTCACCCCCTTGGCCCACGCGGGCAAGGTAGAAGAACCGTTCCTCGACACCGGTTTGCTCGTGGCCTCCGGCATCGGGAACGCGGCGCTGACCACGGCCCGGACCACGACCCGCGATGTGGGCGACCGGCTGTTCGCCATGCGCGCCGGCATCCTCCCGATGGAAGAAACCGTCCAGACGGAAGCTGCCGCCACCGATCCCAAGGGCGGCATGGCGAAGAGCCCGATCACCCGGACCGTGAGCCATCTGCGCTGCTGGGAAATCTATGGCTCGCTCTACTATTATACCGAAGAGCAGGACGCCCAGTTAGGCTTCATCCCGGGAATCGTCGGCGGTCCCAATGGAGGGCTGGGACCGATCCATCCCAGTACCGACGTCGATATCTTCGGCGGCAACATCGGGATCGAGCGTCACTTCACCGAGAACTGGAGCGCCGGCATCGCCCTGGGCTTCGCCAATACCGATGTGGACATGACCTTCGCCGGTGACAGCGACAATGACACCTTCTCGGTGACGCCCTATATTTCCTACTATCAGGCGGACACCTTCGGCAGCGCCGACTTCTGGGCGGACCTGATGTATTCGCACGGCTTCCACGAATTCGACATCCAGCGCCTGACCGGCGGTGGCTTCGTCAGCGGCTCGCCGGATGCCGATACCGACCAGTTGGAATTCACCACCGGCCTGAACTTCCAGTCCGGCGACGTGGTTCATGGTCCCTACGGCGGCTTGCGTTGGATCGACGGCTCGATCGACTCCTACACCGAAGTCGGCCCGGGCGGCGGCTTCTTCCCGGAGCAGGACATCGAGTCGCTGGCCAGCACGCTCGGCTACCAACTCTCGTTCCCGATCCGCACGTCGAGAGGCGGCGTTTGGGTCCCGCAGGTCCGCGGCGCTTGGGAGCATGAGTTCGAGGACGATGCGAATACTCTCTTCGGCTTCCCACTCGGCGAGCGCGACGAAGACGTCGCCGTGCTTGGCGCCGGTGTTGGCTTCTACTGCCACACGGGTTGGAACGCGGTGCTCGATTACGAGGCTCGCCTGAGCAGCAACATCGAGGGGCACTACGTCTCGCTGAAGGTCGGCAAGGAATTCTGATTCGATATCGTTGTTCGGATTGCATCAGCCCGTCCCGGAGAGTGCCGGGGCGGGCTTTTTGTTTGCGTGGCCGGGCAGTGCCGGGCTTGTTGCCGGTGTGATCGCGCCGCTGTTGCTCGCCACCCGCCCGAAGACCCTGCCCGCCGCCATCGTGCCGGTCTGGGCAGGCTGCGTGCTGGCGTGGAAGCTGACGGGAAAGTTCAATCTGCCGCTGGCCCTCGCCACCGTGGCTGGCGCGATCTTCATCCAGATCGCCACGAATCTGTTCAACGATGCGATCGACGCGGCGAAGGGCGCCGATACCGAGCGCCGCGCCGGCCCGAGGCGGGTCACGGCGAGCGGCCTGCTGTCTCGTCACGCGGTCATGACCGCGGCGGCGGTCTTCCTGGCACTGGCGATCGCCTGTGGGGTGGTGCTGTATCAGGCGGCCGGTTGGCCGATCCTGGCGATCGGCATTCCCTCGCTCTATCTGGCCTATGGCTACACTGGCGGGCCATACCCGCTGGCCTATCGGGGGATGGGGGAGTTGTTCGTGATCCTGTTCTTCGGCCTCGTGGCGGTGGGCGGCACCGTCTTCGTCCAGACGCTGGAGTGGAGGAAGGAGGCGCTGCTGTTAGGCACGCAGGTGGGCCTGCTTTCGGCGGTGTTGATTTCCATCAACAACCTGCGCGACCGCGAGGAGGACAGCACCACCGGCAAGCGCACGCTGGCGGTGCGCCTCGGTGCCAAACCGGCTCGTGTCATCGTATGGCTGGAGGTCAAGCTCGCGGCTTTCCTCGGGCTGGTGTGGTTCATCTTCGAGCTGCCGTGGCTGGTGCTGGCGTCGTTCCCGATGCTGAGCCTCGGCATGCGCCTCAGTTGGGGCGCGCTAACGATGCCGGAAGGTCGCGGCATGAACCGCCTGCTGGCGATGGCCGCGGGTCAGTTGGTGGCCTTCGCGGTGCTGTTTCATTTTTTCGCGGTGATGCTTTGATCTCATGTCCACCTTGCTCTGGTACTGGCACTATCGGCTAAAAAGCCGCCGCGGGCTCAACGCGCGTTCTTCTCGTGGCGATATTGAGGGCTTGTTGCTCAAGGATGGCGAAGGTGGCCATGCCTGCCTCCAGCCATGGCCGGAACTCGGCGACCCGCCGCTGCAGAAGTGCATGGAGGATCTCGCTGGTCCGCGCCGCTGGCCGATCGTACGGCGGGCCTTGCGCTGCCTGGAAATGGACGGCGCGGCGCGCTCGGTGGAGGATCCGTTGTTCGAGGAACTCGAGGTTCCGCAGAGTCATGCCACATTGGCGAACTGCGATCCGGCGATGCTGGGGCAGGCGGTGGCAGCGGGGTTTGGCACGGTGAAATTGAAATGCGGCAGGGATCTCGCGCACGAGCGTGAGTTTCTCGCGAATGCCTTTGCCAGTCAGCCCGCGTTGAAATGGCGGCTCGATTTCAACGAGACCGGTGATGCCAGTGAACTCTCGGCGTGGCTGATGTCGTTGCCGGCGGAGGCACGGACCCGCATCGACTTTCTCGAGGATCCCTGCCCGTTTTCAGATACCAAGTGGCGCGAACTTTTTCTCAAGACCCGTGTGCCGCTTGCCGTGGACCGGGAGGCCGCACCGCACCGGGCGGACGCGCAGTTCACCGTCATCAAGCCGGCGATCGACGAGCCATGGCTGCTTGCCGAGGCCGCGCTCGGCCACGGCCAACGGGTGATTGTGACGAGCTACATGGATCATCCATTGGGCCAAGCCTTCGCCGCTTGGGAAGCGAGCCGGCTGGCCCTGCAATTCCCCGGCTTGGTCGGTCTGTGCGGTTTGCAAACACACCATCTTTTCGAGCCGGATGCCTTCACCGAGGCGCTCGGACCGTGGACGCCGGAGTTCCACGCGGCACCGGGCAAGGGGTTGGGCTTCGATGACCTGTTAGGGAAGCTGCCATGGAAGCGTCTCGCCTGACCCGCGCGGAGTTCTGGGAAAGCGACGCCCCGGTGATGATGGGCGGCGGTCCTGATGTGGACGTGCCGGGTTTGGTCTTCTTTCGCACGTCCGGCAGCACCGGCACGCCGAAGTGGATTGGCCTGAGCCGCCGGGCTTTGCTGGTTTCCGCCGCGGCGGTGAATCGCCATCTTGAGGTGACCGCGTCGAGTTGCTGGGCACTCGCGTTGCCCATCGATCACGTCGGAGGCTTCGGGGTCGCGGCGCGGGCGTACGAGTCCGGATGCCGCTTGGCGGAGTTCGGGCGGAAGTGGAATGCGACGGAGTTTTCAGCGTGGATTGAAGATGCCGGCGCGACTCATCTTTCGCTGGTGCCAACACAAGTCCACGACCTGGTCGCCGCCGGGTTGCGCGCGCCGGAAAGCCTGTGTGCCATCGTGGTCGGCGGCGGTGTGCTGGCGGAACCAACCGGCCGGGCCGCGCGCGAGCTTGGCTGGCCGGTGCTCGCCAGTTACGGGATGACGGAAACCGCCTCGCAGGTGGCGACCCAGGGGATGGAACTACTGGATTCGTCGTACCATTCCCTGCCCATCGAATTGCTCCCGTGCTGGGACGCGCGGGTGACCGACGATGGCCGGATCATGCTGAAAGGGGAGGCGTTGTTCAGTGGCATGCTCGTTCCCGGCGAAGGCGGCTGGAAGTACGAGGAACGCCGTAGTGAATGGCACCTCACCTCCGACTCGGGAAGAATCGAAGGCCGCGACCTTTTTCTCACCGGCCGCGCCGACGCGCAGGTGAAGATCCTCGGCGAGTTGGTCGATCCCGTGGCGGTGGAAGCGGAGCTGATGGCGCTTTCGTCACGCGGCGACTTCGTCGTCGTCGCCATGCCCGATGCCCGCGCCGGTCACCGGTTGGTGCTGGTTCACGAAAATGACGACTCCGGCTTCGCGGAAGTCCTTGTCGCTTATCATTCAACTTGCCCCGGCTTCCGGCGCATTTCGGCCTGCTTGGCCATTGATCGGATTCCCCGCAGTCCGCTGGGCAAACCACTGCGCAAAGAGCTGTCACAGATCGCCGAGAATCAGGCGATTTGAAGATTGCCAAGAGCTCGACGGCGGCGAATAGTTCAGGAGTCTTGATTAAAAGACCTCTCCACTTTTTGCCGCCGCGTGGTGGCTTGCCAGAGACCGGTGGCGGACCGGCGCTCGGCCCCTCTTACTCCGCCCGCTCCAAAACCAAACCTGCCATGCTCCACCGTGCCGAGGACGTCCAAACTCGCCTGATCGAAATCCAACACGGGGGCGGGGTTGTCCGGAAATCCAATGGTTCAGGCAAGCCGCGACCTCAACCTGGCGACCTCGGGCTCCGGGCTCCCACGCAAACGGCCAAAAGCTTCGTTCTCGATACCAACGTGCTGCTCCATGATCCGGCCTGCCTCGGCCGCTTCACGGACAACCACATCTGCATCCCCGTGGATGTGCTGGCCGAGCTCGACCGCTTCAAGACCGAGCAGTCCGAGCGGGGGGCGAACGCCCGCAAGGTGCACCGCAAGCTGACCGAGACGTTCTCGTGCTCGCAGCGGGTGACCGAAGGCGTGGCCACCGAGGGTGGCGGCACGATCCGCCTGGTGGTGTACGATTCCGCGCTCTGCCCGAAGAACTCGGAGATGTTGCAGCGCTTCCATCGCATCTTTCCCGACAAGGAGCGCGTCGATCACCGCATCCTCGCCTGCACGCTGCTGCTGATGGCCTACAACAAGGCCCCCGTGGTGCTCGTCACCAAGGACCTCAACATGCAGCTCAAGGCCCGCGCGGTCGGCATCGATTGCCAGGACTATCTCAATGACAAGGTCGATGCCCGCGAGGTCTCCAGCTACGATGTCCGTCGTATCGAGGTCGAGGGATCGGAAATGCAGCGTTTCGCCAGCTCCGGCGAGCTGGAGATCGACAGCGGCCGGATTTCCGAGTTGGTGCTGAACCAGTATGTGCTGCTCGAGGCCGGCGAACGGCAAACAATGCCGGCACGGATGGCTTCCGGCGGCAGGCTGGTCCGCCTGCAGATCCCCGAGGCGCTGAAGATCCAGGACGGCAGCGCGCTCAAGCCGATGAACCTCGGCCAGCGGTGCCTGATCGATGCCCTGCTCAATCCCGACATCTCAATGGTCACCTGCTACGGTCAGGCCGGCACCGGCAAGACCCTGGTGGCCGTGGCCGCCGGCCTCCACGAAATGTTCAACCGCCGCTACAACGGGCTCACCGTCAGTCGCCCGGTGGTGGCGATGGGCGACCAGCTCGGTTTCCTGCCCGGCACACTCGACGAGAAAATGCGGCCATGGCTCCAGCCGATTCACGACGCGCTCGACTTGCTGATGCGCCCCGCCACGCCGCTCGGCCCGCGCCGCAAGCAGCCGAAAAAGGAGGGTGGCGAGGGCGGCGGCCCGGTGAAAAAGCCGTGGGAGCACCTCATGGAGCAGGGGATCATCGAGGTGGAAGCGCTCTGCTACATCCGTGGCCGCTCGATCCCGAACCGCTTCTTTGTGCTCGATGAAGCCCAGCAGCTCACCCCGCAGGAGGCGAAGACCGTGGTGACGCGCATGTCGCGCGGCTCGAAGCTTGTGATGCTCGGCGACCCGGCGCAGATCGACAATCCGTATGTGGACAGCCGCAGCAACGGTCTTGTTTATACCCGCAACCGGCTCAAGGGCCTGCCCTTCGTCGCCCACGTTTCCCTGAGTCGTGGCGAGCGTTCGGAGCTGGCGGACGCTGGCGCGCAACTGATGTAAATCCGTCGTTCACGGGGGCGTGGGAAAGCGCCCCCGTTGACAGGGGATCGGGGCCGTCCTTTACTCGTGCCGATGTCGCCTTGGCTCCGCCGCTGCTTGGATTTCGCCCCGGTCATGATGGTGGCCGGCTGCGCGGTGATACCGCAGCCTGGCGGCTGGCGCGACGAGCTGGCGATGCGCGCGTCCCAGCTCGGCTACCGGAACTGGATCGTCATCGCCGAGGCGTCATTTCCCGCCCACAGCCGGCCCGGCATCCGCCAGGTCAATGCCAACGAGGAAATCCCCGTGGTGGTGGACGAGGTGCTGCGGACCTTGGAGCGCACCGAGCACGTGACGCCCCGCATTTACGTGGCGCGGGAGATGAGGGCGGTCGAAAATGACTACGCGCCGGGCATCGAGGAATTCCGCAAGCGCTTGCAGCAGGCGATGCATGCCCACGAGACCACGGAGCTGGAGCAGCAGTCGCTGCTCACGCTGATGGAGGACACGAACAAGACCTTCGAGGTGCTGGTGATCCGCACCAACACCGCGCTGCCCTACACCAGCGTCTTCATGGAGCTGCAGCCGGGCTACTGGAACGCCGATTCCGAGGCCGCCCTGCGCGAAAAGCTCGAGCGCCAGCGGATGGAAAAGCTGGCCCGCCCGATTCCCTGAGCGCAGGCTGCCGCGGCGATGAACAAGACCGACGAAATCCGTCTCGAACGCGAATCCGCGTGGATCGGCGATGCTGTGCTGGCGCTCTTTGCCCGTTCGTGGGTGCTGAAGGAGCGTGGCAACATGGATGGCGAGTGGTTCACGCGGCTCACCTCGAATGGCTTCCTCAGCGCCTTCGGCGCGCCGACGGCCGTGGAAGCGAAGATCGGCAAGATTTACCGCGAACAGGGTCTCGATGCTGCATTTGCGTGGATCGAGGCGGAATTCATCCCGCTGTTCCGCAAGCAGATGGCGAAACGGTGAGATTGCGGATCTCACCGGTGGTTTGGTGGTCTTATTAGGGCCTGATTCGGTTGATAACGAATGGCCTGGCCTGTTCAATTCGGCTGGACACAAGGGGCAGTGATCGGACGGCTTCGAGGATCGTGCCACTCCAGTTCTGATCTCCCGGGTCAATGATAAGGGCCCGAAATCCAAACTTGGCAGCCTCCATGGCGACCCCTTGCGAGTCGTCAATATGGAGATCGGCTCCAAACAATCCCGGGTGCTTGCTCGGCGGTCGATCACGACCATATCGCCCCGAAATGGCGGCTTCGTGGATCGCTGCGTTGACGATCAAATCGGGAGTCAAGCCGTAGCAGCGCATCCAGCGGCGGATGTAGCCGACGGGGCGCGAGGAGGTAGTGTAAATTCCAAGCCGGCAGCCCAAGGCACGGAGATCATGGCAGAGCTGGGTGAAGCCGGGTCGCAGGGGTTCGCGGTAGAAAAGTCGCGCCAGCCAGATCGAAGCCGGCGGCTCCGGCGCTTCCGAACTTCCGTGCAATCGGATCGTGTCGTCGAGGTCGAAGGTGATCAGCACGGGACGCGTTTCAGGCAAGGAATCGTTCGCGTGCTCATGCTGGAGAAAATGCTCCTTCATTTCAATGCGGGATCCGCAGCAGACCGAGATCGAATGGAAACGACATTCCTTCCTCGGAACTTGAACGTCTGCCCTAAAGCGATCGCCCCTTCGTCAGCCGTCCGGCGATCCACAGCGCGATGAAGGCGATCACCGCCGACACGCCGGCGAGCATCCACACGCGCTCGTCATTGCCGGCGTGGAAGCTGCGGTAGATTGCGAGTGGGACGGTTTCCGTCACGCCGGGAATCAGGCCGGCGACCATCATGGTGGCGCCGAATTCGCCGAGCGCCCTGGCGAAGCCGAGCACCAGTCCCGCCGCGATGCCGCGTCGTGCCAGCGGAACGCTGACGCGGGAGAAGACTTGCCAAGGTGTCTTGCCAAGCGTGGCGGCGGCTTCTTCGAGGTGTCGCGGCACTTCTTCGAAGGCGGTGCGGATGCAGCGCAGCAGTAGCGGGAAGGCCATGATCGCGAG